>JAQBPQ010000039.1 GCA_028287445.1 Cohnella sp. | reverse complement strand
CTCTCCGCATCTTTACGGGACATGCCCCGGAGCTGTGCTAAGTAAATGATTTGGTTGCTAACCTTGATTTTCGGGTACATGCCTCTCTCTTCCGGCAAGTAGCCGAGCATCCCAAGCTGTTCCTGGCTGTACTTCTTGCCGAAATACCGAATGTCCCCGTGATCCGGGTAAATAAGCCCCAGCACCATGCGCATGGTCGTCGTCTTCCCCGCTCCATTGGCGCCAAGAAGACCGTAAATTTCTCCTTCCGACACGTCGAAGCTTAGGCCGTTCACAGCCGTTTTGTCGCCGTATTGCTTGACGACGCGTTCCACCTTAAGCGGGTTCATGAGTTGCTTCCTCCTTCAAGATCATACATCTTAATATATCTTCCAGTTCCAATCGCCGGTTCTCCAGCACCTGGAATCCGTTAGCACGCAATTCGGCTTCGTCTTGCTCGGCCCGCTCGGTTTCGATCCGGTACATACCGGAACCGTTCGGACCGACAATCGCCGTCACCATTCCGCGGGGGATCTCGCAATCGAGCGGCCCTAGCGGACAATCGGCACCCCCTCGTTGTGACACCGTGCAGCCGAATGGCCGATTAATCCTTGTTAATCGTCATGGGACTCTCCCCTCCGCTCAGTCGATTTCGTTCTAACGATATCCCGAAATAGCGCTTCGATTTCCTCGATCGAACAGTGCAGCGCAAGTCCCGCTTCCACCGCCCGCTCAAGCTCTTCCGCCGTGCGACTGAGCCGGTGCCGGTCCAAATCCGGCGACTCCACTCGGGCGACGAAGGTCCCTGCTCCTTGACGAGTCCGGATCAGTCCCTCATGCTCCAGATCCTGATACACCCGCCGGATCGTAATCGCGCTGCATTTTAAGGAAACCGCCAGTTCCCGGATGGACGGCAATGCCGTTCCTTCCTGCAACTGGCCGCCGAGAATGAGCCCGCGCAGCTGCACTTCAATCTGATAGTACAGCGGTTCCGGACGTTGTTCGTCAATCCGTATCGGCAGCCACACAGGCCCACCTCCTTCCTTTCTCACGTAATACGTCAGAAAACGTAAGAACGGTTTCGCATTCTTTTCAACGTGGCACGATATCCGGCATATACCCCGGTCCTTTGTCGAAAACTTCCAAACGCTCAATAATTGTTCAGGTGTGTATGTAGATATACACACTATACATGAGAGTTTTTTAATCGTCAATTGACACAGGAAATCTATGGATCCAAACGAAAAATAGTATGATAGAGGAATCAGCATAGAGAGTTTCTACATTTTAGAAAGGCGTGACATCATGATTCACAAATCCTCAGGCAAAACCTTACTCATCCTGCTCTTGCTCTCGCTTCTTGCACTGCCGAATGTTCCTGCGGCTTCCGCAGCGCCGGCAACCGATACGGACAGCGGACTGCCCATCCGCACTACACAGCAAATTGCCGCTTTGTGGCGGCAGACCATGAATCCGCACGCGGACATCCAACATCCTTTCGTTACGGCGCCGTCAGTGTCCAACCCCTATGCGCCGGGCGTTCTTCGCGGGGACTATATCCAAGACGGCCTCAACGCTCTCAACTTCTACCGATTCATCAGCGGATTGCCGGCGGATCTTGCGGTCGCTGACGAGCTGAACCTGAAGGCGCAATACGGCTCGGTATTATTGGCTTCGGAAGGGAAATTCGGCCATACGCCGCCGCAGCCGGCCCATATGCCCGACGATTTTTACAAACAGGCTTACTCTTCTACAACAAGCGCCAATATTTATGCTTCCTATGGATATAATGATCATATCTTGTTTCACTCGGTTGAAGCCTATATGGAAGACTCGGACACTTCCAATCTGGATCGGGTCGGGCATCGCCGCTGGGTGCTCAATCCACCGATGAAGCAGGTAGGCATGGGTTTGGCCAAAGGTCCGGATGACTTCAGCTATACGGCGCTGCAAATCTTCGACAAAAGCCGGGCGGAAACGGTAGACTATCATTACATCCCCTACCCGGCACAAGGACCGTTTCCGGTTGAGGTGTTCGGTCCAACTTACGCCTGGTCGGTCAGCGTGAATCCGAAGGAATTCCAAAAGCCTTCTCTGGAGTCCGTGAGTGTCACACTCACAAGACTTCGCGACAACCGGATTTGGAAACTCGATGCCGGCAACAACAAGGTAACTGTGAAGGGCGCCTATTTCAATACAGAGAACAATTACTATGGTTCGGGATCCGCGATTATTTTCCGGCCCGACGGTGTGGACGTGTACCGCCCCGGCGATACTTATCAAGTCCGAATCGATGGATTGACGGGCAAGGACGGATCCGCCAAAACGATCGCCTACACGGTCGATTTCATGAGCGCCAAAGCAGATCCTAACGTTCCAGTGCCTCATTTCACCGACATCTCCGGACACTGGGCGCGGCAAACAATCGATTGGTCTTTCGGACAAGGCATCGCTTCCGGCTACCCGGACGGCAGTTATAAGCCGGATAACACGGTGACGGAACAGGAATTCGTGAAAATGTTCAGCGTCGCAACGGGCGCGAAAGTCGAAGCCACTCCCCTTTGGTCCGATGCCTACTACCAGTTTGCGATGCAACACCAGTTCGCCCTGAATGGATTAAACGACCCCAAAGCGAAAGCCAAACCGATCAACCGGTTAGCGGTTGCCGAACTGTTGGCCTCGGCGGCGGGCGATCGGCTGAGCGGCAATGCGGCAGTCCAGTTCTTGCTGGATCGCGGCTACTCCAAAGGCAAAACCACCGCAACCGTCCAAGGCTTCCACGGTTCGGACAACCTGACGCGGGCGGAAGCCGTACAGTTTATCAAAAACGCGCTCGACGCCAAATTCACTTTACCTCTGTGAGAGGAATGGAACCTTCGTGAAACGCCATCATCCTAAAAAAGCGGGCGCCGCCCGCATAGCGGACAAAGCCGTCCCGGCTTCCCATCCGTTCACGGTCCGGGAACCCGCGGAGCTGCTGTCGTTTCTGCTAAGCGTGCATCCCGGTCAAGGACGCAATGCCGTGAAAGCGATGCTTGCCCGCGGGCAAGTGTCGGTTGGCGGCAAGTCCGTCACCGCCTATAACCACCCCCTCCGGGCCGGAGATGAAGTCGTCGTCCGCAAAGGGAAACCACCGGAGACGATCCGGTTTGTCGGACTTGCCATCCTGCACGAAGATGAGGATGTGATCGTCATTCGCAAAGACGCCGGCTTGCTGTCCATTGCGACCGCGGAAGAGAAAGAGTTGACCGCCTACCGCCAGTTAACGGAGCACGTCCGCAAACAAGATCCGGGCAACCGGATTTTCGTCCTGCACCGGTTGGACCGGGATACGTCCGGTGTCATGGTTTTCGCCAGGAGCGAACAAGTACAGCAGAAGATGCAGAGCGCCTGGAAGGACGTTGTCCCCGAGCGCACCTATACCGCGCTTGTCGAAGGAGAAGTCCGTAAACCGGAGGGCACCGTCGAATCCTGGCTCAAAGAAAACGCGGCCATGAAAGTTTATTCGAGCCCTCACCATGGCGACGGCCAGTTGGCCGTCACACACTACAAGGTGCTGCGGTCGAGTCGTACCTACTCGCTGCTCGAAGTCCGGCTGGAGACCGGCCGCAAAAACCAGATCCGCGTGCATATGCAGGATATCGGCCACCCGATCGCCGGAGACAAGAAGTACGGTGCCAAGACGAAGCCGATCGGCCGGCTTGGCCTTCATGCTAGTCTCCTCGCTTTCGTGCATCCGTCGACAGGTGAGTTGATGCGGTTCGAGTCACCCGTGCCGAAATCGTTTATGAGCGTGTTTGCGGCAGCAAACCCGGAATAGTCGCAACAAATTCAAACAACAAAAAACCGTATAAGCCGGCTTCGGTAGATCGCCTGCAGCTGTACGGTTTTTTTGTGCGTTTTCATGATTGGAATCGTTTAACTGTGACAAAAATCTGAAAATGGTTATATAAAGCAAGACGGCGAAAATCGCGAAACACGCGGATACAGGATTTATTCGGATATTTTGGTTATTCGCTATACAATCCCACTTCATTTACCATACAACACGCCCCGCCCGTTGATTTATGATGGAAACAGTACAAAAAATACAATGTATTAACACCCGCTTGACTCCCGGTTATTCATTGAAGCGCATAGTCAAAGTTATGGAACAAAAGAGAGGAAGATGTCCGTGTTATCCGCATCCCTCAAGGTATGTATCATCATTCCCGCGTATAACGAGGAAAAAAGTATATTCCATGTGATTCGGAACATTTTGCGTCTCCATCCTGACTTTACTGTCCTGGTCATTAACGACGGCTCCTCCGATCGGACCGAGATGGTCGCGAAATCCGCAGGAGCCGATGTCGTGACCCTTTCGCAGAACTTGGGCATAGGTGGAGCCGTACAGACCGGATATCGATACGCGGCGGCCAGAGATTTCGACGTTGCGGTTCAAGTCGACGCCGACGGGCAGCATAAACCCGAGGAACTGGACAAAATTCTGGAACCCATTCGCCAAGATAAAGCAGATATGGTGATCGGCTCTCGTTTCGTGGAACAGACAAGCTATCAATCTTCGGCCGGACGCCGTACCGGTATTTTGATCTTGTCTTCCCTCGTCACCCTGTTTGCCCGTCAACCTCTGAAGGACGTCACTTCGGGCTTCCGCGCGATCAACCGCAGAGTCATCCGCATGTTCGCGGAAGACTACTCGACCGATTATCCTGAGGTCGACTCGCTGATCATGGTCAAGAAAAAGCACTTCCGCATCCAGGAAATCGCGGTGGAGATGGAGCAGCGCCAGTCGGGCAGCTCATCCATCACCTCGTTCAAGTCGGTGTACTATATGGTCAAAGTGACGCTCTCCATTATGATGAAGAGCTTTAGGTAAAAAAGGAGGCCTCCGGGTGGAGAAGGTTCAAATATGGACAACGGGACTCAGCCTGGCGCTTCTCATATTCGTGCTGCAATTGATTCGAAAGCGGTATTTACGAGAGCAATATTCGCTGCTGTGGCTGTTGTTCTGTGTCATCATCATCGTTTTCTCCCTAAACACGAAACTTCTGAATTGGACAGCTGCCCAGTTGGGCATTTTTTACGCCCCTTCCCTGCTTTTTTTGGTGGGCATAGCGCTGTGCCTTTTGCTTATCCTGCATCTGACCGTCGTAGTCTCCAGGCTAATGGAACGTACCGTACGTTTAACCCAGGAGCTCGCTTTAATGCGGCATGATCTTGAAAAATCCGAAAAAGGAACCGATCTGTAGCCATGGTCTATTTTGCGCTCCTACTCAATATTTTGCTGCTCGTCACCGGTCAAATCGTTTGGAAGATCGGATTGGATAAAGCGGGCGGATTCCAGCTGCAGAATGCGGTTCACGTGCTGCTGTCGCCGCTTATTTTGCTTGGCATTTTCATTTATGGAGTTGCCACGGTAATCTGGCTTTATGTGCTGTCCCGCCTTCCGATCAGCGTCGCTTATCCGTTGCAAAGCTTTGCATACGCCCTTGCCCTGTTGGTCGCCTTCTTGGTGTTCAAGGAAACCATTCCCTTGAATCGATGGATCGGCACTGCTGTTATTTTGACTGGCATTACGATATTGAGCTGGAAATAATTTTGCTTCCGGAGGAGAGTTCGGTTTGAACAAAAAATGGCTATGGGCGGCTTTGGCAGCCATCTTTGTACTCGCCGCTTTTTTGCGGATTGATTTCATAACTTCCGTTCAACACACAATCCCGCATGATACTTTCTATTATGACAAGCTGGTACGGCAATGGATCGAAACCGGTATCTATGCCTACAAAGATACGAAGCCGAACGCCGTAGTCACTCCGGGCTTCCCTTTGATTATGCGGGCTGTTTACCAGCTGGTCGATTATCGGCTTCATGATCCCTACCCATATCTGCGATTCCTTAATGTTCTGATGAGCCTGGTGAACCTGCTTCTGCTGTTCGTTATCGCCAGGCGCTGGGCGGGCAATGCCGTTGCTCTGCTGACAGCGTTGCTGGCCGCCATTTATCCTTCCTTCGTATGGACAGACGGAGCTGTCCTCACGGAAGTTCCCGCGACTCTTCTGCTCACGTCGTACCTCTATGTGCAGTTGATCGCTTTTGAATCCCGGAAACTGTGGCATGCATTAGTTGCCGGTGCGCTGCTCGGTCTCACGGCATTGATCCGGCCCGAGTTCATGCCGCTCTGCGTACCGCTGTACTTGTGTTACTGGTTTCAGACTCGAGACCGCCGTTTCTGGAAGCCGCTGCTCGTAACCCTCGTCGGCATTGCGCTGGTCATGTCCCCTTGGTGGATCCGCAATGTCGTGACGCTGGATCGGCTGATTTTGACCGGAACGCAGACGAATCCGTTCACAGCCGGGACCTATCCTTATAAAAACTGGGACGACGGGCTCGTTGACCGCAATGGGAAAACCCAGGAGCAGATCGGTATGGAGCGGCTCAAGGTGGGCTTCACGCAGCACACGGGGCTGTTCCTCAAATGGTTCACGATCGGCAAACTGGATTACACGTATTGGCAAATTTTTATGGGCGCCGGACATCAGCCTTATTACAGCGTCATCCCGCAGCCAAACCGGTTCCATCAGGGCATCATCTTGTCGGGATTCTTAGGAATGCTGCTCTCGCTCAGACGCTGGCGGCAGCCTTTGGCCTTGTTATTCGTTGTCATAGCCGTCATGTCGGGTATCCGGCTGTTGTTCATCCCGGAATACCGGTACAATTTCACCGTAATGCCGCTGATTATTTTGTTCTCGGCCTTTGCCATTGTTACGGTTGTAAAATCTGTTGCTGCCTTACTGTGGCGATCGGCATCAAAAAAAGAAGCTTTCTCGTGAAAACACGGGAGAGCTTCTTTTTTGGACGGTTTTTAGTTGTTTCCCATTCTCCACTTGTTGAACTCCAAAAACTCGCGAAACTGTTCCTTGCTGACGCCGGAATTCATCGCTTCCCGGATCAAAGCATTCCATTGATCGTCCACGTCCGCCTCAGGTTCTGCAGGCCGCTGTTCGTGAATGATATCGTCAATGCCCACGCCCAACGCTTCCGCCACTTTTTCAAGAAACTGAATCGAAGGGTTGGATTGGATGTGTCTTTCTATTTTGCTTAAATAAGATTTTGCAACGCCTGAACGTTCCGCAAGCTCGGATAACGTAAGTTTTTTCTCTATCCTTAATTGCTTAATCCGTTCTCCAATCATGGGATCGCCCTTCGCACTCGATATCAATGACTATGTGTTATTATATCAAATTTTCTTTAAAAGAAACAGTTTGTTTCCTATAAAATACAAAAATACCGGGCAGGGTCCGGTTTCGTACTAGGCCGTGCTCTCGCTGGATAATGATGCGTTGCCATACGTTTTGTATCATGTTAAGTGGGATTTTCCTTGTTGGTGAACCCCGCCGCCTGAATTTTAAGGAATTTTAATTCGCCTGCCTTTGCCTTTTTTCTTCCTCCGTGGCTCCGATCATGTCGTTGTTCCTCTCGCCGCACCGTTCGCGGATCATCGCCTCTTGACGATCATCAGTATGACTATGATGACGTAGAACGGATAGAACAGGGCGAACTCAGTAAAGCCAAGGAGTGCCTTCACGCAGCCCTCCTGGCGTCTCCCAGAGACGCCTTTTCTTCTGTCTATCCCCTTGCCTTTGATTGC
>JAQBPQ010000018.1 GCA_028287445.1 Cohnella sp. | reverse complement strand
GAGATATTCAGATACCATTTGGTGCCGTCAGGCAAATGAAAGATGGCGGCGTCCGACCATAACTCGATTGTCGAAACCTGCTTCCATCGTCTCCGAAACTCAAGGTCGCAAGACAGTTCCCGCACCCGGTCATTCAGGCGTTTGCGGCTTTCTGCTTTTTGGGCTCGATTATCCACCTTTACCGCTCGTTTCCCGAACATAATGACGTCGTGGACCACATCATATCACTCCTGTTTCATCCGTATCTTCCCTGATCTAAACAGCATATCACCGAATCGTTAAAAATGTTCCCGATGTCGAAAGCGGTAATTTTTTGTTTCTCTAACACTTTCTTTACAATAGGCAGGGAGGGTCAAAACGAAGCGGTCCGCTTCCCTACATGTCTTGTCCTTTCGAGGCATAGGTTAGGATAACGGAGCTCTGCCAAAAAGGGGGAATCGCATGCTCGCGAGTGTTGTTTTTGCATCCGTGGCCGGTTTTTTTCTGTTGATCGGGGGGATGAAACTGACGGAAACCGCATTAAGCCGGTGGGCGGGCAATCGGCTGTCTTCCGGGCTCGAGCGCGCTACCGCCACCCCTCTTCGCGGATTTCTGTTCGGAACGGCGGCATCGGCCGCGCTTCAAAGCAGTACGGCGGTAACCGTGCTGACGATCGGCTTCGTGAATGCAGGATGGCTCAAGAGAACACGCAGCATCGGCATCATTCTCGGCACGAATGTCGGAACCTGTCTAACGACCGAAATCATGAGTCTGAACATCCACCGGTACGGATGGGCGGTACTGGGATTGTCTTTCGCCAGTTGGCTGTGGACGGCGGTGAGAGGCGAAATGGCAGGCGACGCCTCCCGGCCTATTGGACGGTTAATCGCCGTACGTTACGCTTCCGTGGCATTCGCCGGTTTCGGCTTGCTCCTCGTGGGGTTTCAGATACTGCTCGGAATCGGACCGGCGCTGCAGCACAGCGGGGCCTTCCTCAACCTTATGGACCATGCCGCGTGGAATCCCGAATGGGGTTTGCTGGGTGGAGCTGCACTGACTGCGGTTGTACACTCCAGCGCGGCCGTCATCGGAATGGCGATGAGTCTAGCGGCCTCGGGGACGATGTCGCCGGAGACCGGCATCGCCATCGTGCTCGGAGCCAACGTCGGCACCTGTTTTACCGGACTCGTCGCTTCTCTCGGCGGCGGACCGGGCGGACGGTTCGTGGCTCTGTCGCAGCTTGTGCTGAACGTCTCCGGGGCTCTGCTCTTCTTACCGTTGATCCCTCTGCTGCAAGGGACTGCGGAGCTGTTGGCACCTGGTGATGCCAGCGCTCAGATCGCTCATGCGCAGACGTTGTTTAACGTGGCTTGCTCTCTGCTTGCTCTGCCGCTGGCCTATTGGCCGGGCTGGGGCAGGTCGTCCGATCGTTCTCCGGAATTGCCGACACGTTAGTGTTCTGGCGGCGGCTGCCCACCAACAGCTCCGAGTTGTGCGGATAATCCGCGTATCTCGGGGCAATCCACTACCCACAGCTCCGAGTTGTGCGGAATATCCGCGTATCTCGGGGCAATCCGCAACCATAACTCCGAGTTATGCGGATAATCCGCGTATCTCAGCGTTATAGACACACGCAGGCCCGAGTTGTGCGGATAATCCGCGTATCTCGGGGCAATCCTCCACGGCCCCCTAATTAAACTCGAGTCCTACCCCTGATTTATTTACACTGTTATTTAAGGGGAGGCCGGGTGCCAAAGTGCACCTGAAGTTGTCGAATCAAGCCAAGTGGTGTTGTTCAGGTACCAAAGTGCACCTGAATACAGACGATGTTAGTGGAAACACGATTTTCGCGGTATTGGAGTGCATTTTGGCACCACAATGAGGACTAACGGGGTTCGACAAGGTATTGGAGTGTATTTTGGCACCTGAACGATATAAAACGGAGCTTCGAGAAGGTAAATGGAGTGTATTGGGGCAGTTGGCAATAATTTGGACCTGCCGAGCGGGAGGCCTGGTGCCAAAGTGCACCCGAATACAGACGATGTTAGTGGAAAACCCGATTTTCGCGGTATTGGAGTGCACTTTCTCCATGGCCCCCCACAGCTCCGAGTTGTGCGGATAATCCGCTTATCTCGGGACAATCCACCAACCAGTAACTCCAAGTTGCGCGGAAAATCCGCGTATCTCGGGGCAATCCACCAACCATAACTCCGAGTGATGCGGATAATCCGCATCACTCGGGGCTAATGCCTCCGCGAGGTGGAATAGATCGGAAAAGACGGACAAAATACCACAAAAAGCCGAGGTTCCGTCGCAACGGGCCTCGGCTTTTTGCGGTTCACTCATAACTCCCGGCGGCTTCTAACCTCGAAGATGCCGAATTTCAGATAATGGCCTTCCTCCACCCCTGCCAGCTGAGGATGATCTTTGCCGGCTCCTCGCCATTCAATCAGGCGGATGATTTTGCCGGCATCGCGGGCGGCCTCTTGAATCGTCTCGAGAAACAATTCCGGGCTTACGTGATAGGAGCAGCTCGCTGTTGCCAGATAACCGCCCTCGTTTATGAGCTTCATAGCGTGCAGATTGATGTCCTTGTAGCCGCGGCAGGCGCCGGGGACCGCCCGTTTGGTCTTCGCGAAAGCGGGCGGGTCGAGAATCACCACATCCCAAGTGCGGCCCTCCGCGGTCAGCGGCTTGGAAGTATCCGTGCCTTTATGCGCCCTGGCCGCCCGTTCATCATGCCCGCCTACCTGCCTCCGCAAATATTCAAAAGCGTCCTCTACCACAAACTCCACCCGGTCTTCGAAACCGTTGCGCTCCACGTTACGTCTCGCCGTCTCGATGGCGTGCGCAGACACGTCCAGACAGGTGACTTTCTTCGCGCCGTATTGGCAAGCGTGCAAGGTAAAGCTTCCGGTATGCGCGAAACATTCCAACACAGCCGCCCCATCCCAATAAGGAAATGTAACCGTGTTACCGTTGGGATTTACGGGCACAACACGAGTCCCGTCCTCCGTTGCCCGCTCCTCGAGCCGGATGCCGCTTCTTGTACCCCAGCCTTTCATAAGCGGAGCAATGGAAGCGCGATTTTCCCGTTGGTCGTGAAAATAACCTGTTTTCTGTCCGCCCTCCATGTCCACTTCGATGCGCAGACCATTTTCTACGATCACCTGGAACCTCGGACACTCCCCATAAAGCACACCTGTTCGCTCTTCCAATCCTTCGAGTGTCCGTACACCGACGTCACTGCGTTCATATACACCGCGAGGGTTGAACACCTCGACCAAAACCGGCAGCCATACATCGCGTGTCACCTCCATGCCGAGCGACAGCACTTGTACGACCAGCACTTCGGCAAACCGGTCCACGATGAGTCCGGGCAAGAAGTCGGCCTCCCCATAAACAAGGCGGCACGATTCGCCGGTTCCGACGAAACGATTGCGATGCGCGGCGCACCACGCGAACCGCCGGCGGAAAAAGGCGGCGTCCATCGCTTCCAATGGCCGATAGGAGACGATCCGGACCGCGATTTGGGAAGCCGGATTCGCATAGCCGACACCGAGAAACTTTCCTTTATGGTCGGTTACCTCCGCCAACCCGCCCGGGGCGGGCTCCCCTTCCCAGCGTTCAATTTCATTTACATAAATCCAGGGATGCCCCTGTTCCAGCCGTGGGCGCCTGGTGCGGGTCAGCACCGCGCGGGGATGGCTCGACATTTATCCGATCACGCCTTTCTGTCAAACGGCTCATTTTCCCATTATAACCCCAGCCGTCCCTTTTCCGCCAAATCAGCCGAACGCGAACCGCCTCTGCCGGCTCGCAGCACGGAGAGAACGGATGCCAGGAGCATAAGCGCGGCCATGAACCAGAACACGCCTTGCAGGCCGGTGATAAAGCCGCCAAGCGCGGAATTGCCTCCGTTTAGGCCGACCTGCGTACCGGAAAAAATCGCCAGCATCACATCATGCGGAATGCTATGGGTTACAATCGGCATGGAAAAGGTGAGACTCAGCATCATGCCGACGTTCGTCGTAAGTGAGCGTATGCCGGACGCTTCCCCGCGATATCGGGGTCCGGCAGCGTTCATGATGCTGCTCGAGTTCGGTGAATTGAATAATCCCGAGCCGATGCTGATGAGCGTCATCCATAAGGCCAAGTGCCAGTAAGGAGTATGAAGGCTCAAATCGGCCGCCAGTCCGATCAGACCGCCCATGCTAAGGATGAGACCCCAGGTAGCCGGCGCGGTTTCACCGAATCGGTCACCGAGCCAGCCGCCCAAAGGAGACATGACCAGCATACCGGCGGCCAACGGAATGGTAAGGATGCCGGCTTCCAGCGCATCGTAGGATTGCGCGCCCTGAAAGTAAAAGATCAGCATGAACATGACCGCCATGCGGGCAACGCTGTTCAGAGTAGCGGAGAGAATGCCAAGCGAAAAAATGCGGTTCTTAAACAGTGGAAGGTGGAGAATGGCTGCGGGATGCCGCTTTTCGATTCGTAAAAAAATCGGGAAGCAGACGATGAATACGGCGAGCGATAACCAGACGACCGGCGACGACCAGCTTTGGATCGGCCCCCAAGTCAAAGCCAGCAGAAGCCCCGTAACCGAAAGCATATACGTGACGATTCCGCCGTAATCGGTCCCGTTGTTTTTCACATGAGCGGAAGTTTTCTCGTCGCGTAAGCCCATCGCCCAGAATCCCCACAATACGGACAATATACCGACCGGAACATTAAACCAGAAGGTCCATTCCCATCCGTACGCGATCGTGAGCCAGCCGCCCAGAACGGGGCCGATGATCTGTCCGACCGCAACGACCATGATATTCACGCCCAACGCGCGGCCTAGTTCTTCTTTAGGGAAAGCGTCAGCGACGATGGCGGTGCTGTTGGCCATGACGATGGCGCCGCCGACTCCCTGCAGCGCACGGAGTACGATCAATGCCGGGGCGCTGGAGGCAAAACCGGCGGCCAGCGATACGACTGTGAATATCACCATGCCCCATAGGTACAATTTTTTGCGGCCGAAACGGTCTGCCATACTGCCGGCCATCAATACGATCACGGTCTGGGCCACCATGTAGGCCAACATGATCCACATCGCTTGGAGCAGCGAAGAGTGCAAACCCTTGATCAGTTCCGGAAGCGCGATAATCAGCGTGCTGAAATTAAGCGCGGACAGCAGCGATCCCAGACTGGTGACGGATAAAACCCACCATTTACGATTTGCCGTTTGTTCCATGTTGTCCACTCCCTGTCTCTGTTTCATGCTGCTCGTTCTTTTCGGCGTCCCAACGCAGCGTATTTGTCCGAATCAAGCGCTGCTCAAAACCTTCCCGAAGCGTTTGCAGCTTCGCCATGCGAGAATCCATCTTTTGGATCAACTCTTCGAAAATCGGCACCGCATCATCCAGCAGCCGTTTTCTGTCCGTATCCGAAACGGTATCCTGACGGTACGTTTCACGGATGCGATCCAGGCGGGATTCCAGTTCGACGACGGCCTTGACTTCCTGAAGGGAGATGCCGAGCAGCTCCTTCAGCTTCAGGACATATTCCAGCCGATTCACCAACGGCTCGTCAAAATACCGGTGACCGCCTTCCGTTCGCGGCACCTCCCCGACCAAGCCGATTTCTTCATAATAATGAAGCGTCCGAGCCGTCACACCCAGTCGCTCGCATACCTCTTCCACGGTATAGCCGGGTTTTCCCATGATGACACTCCTTCCGATAACACTCCTAAGCCCGAATAACCCGATTATAATCGATAACTAACGTAAACGTAAGGTATTCAGTAAAAAAAGGGGAATCCCTCCAGTTTGCTGAATGGGAACAATTCTCAAAAAGTGTTTAGTCCGATATCGGATTCACCTCGATGTTGAGTTTGGCGAGTGCCTGGGCCATGACTTCCCGGTTATTATCATAACCGGAGGACAGTTGCAGCCGCCAAGCATCCAAGGGATTGTACCAGGCTACCCCTGTGATTTCTTCCACCTGGGCTTGCAGTTGGCCCTCCTCCGCTTCAACGAGGAAATAATGGACTTCCTTGTGTACGGTTCCCCGGTTCCGCGCGTGGAACTGATAGCCGACGACGGATATCGGCGCCACGATCCGGCCCGTGATCCCGGTTTCCTCCGTGATTTCTCGAAGTGCGGTTTGTTCAATGGTTTCGCCAGGTTCCATTTTCCCTTTGGCCAATGTCATTTTACCGAAACGATCTTCGATCATCTGTATTTCTAGCCTGCCATCCCGGTACCGGTAGACGAAGCCTCCTGCGGAAATCTCCTTCATGTCGAACGGCCCCTTCCCCTCTATGTATGGATAATCCCCCGACAAAAAGATTCCACCCCATGGATGGAATCTTTCCTTCCGAATAGGTTAGGCCTGCAGCGCGATTTCCCTTGTATCTTCTTGGACCGAGAGCAGTTCGCCGCGGCATTCGTTGACGTCGGATGCTGTGATCCGAACGCGGCACAGCTTGCCGATCAGCGAAGGATCGCCGTTCAGGATAACCTGCAAGTAATTGTCGGTGTAGCCGGACAATAATCCTTGGCTTTCCGTGCCTTTGGCTTCCCGTTCAGGGATGACGGAAAGTTCGCGGCCGACCCACTCCCGCCCGTAAGCGGCCTGCATCTGTTCGGACAACTCGATCAGTTGGTGGACGCGTTGGTGTTTCACATCTTCGTCCACCTGCTCGTCCATCCGTGCAGCAGGCGTTCCGGTCCGTTTGGAGTAAGGGAATACGTGCATTTCGGCAAAACCCATCTGCTGCATGAAGCGGTAACCATTCTCGAACTGTTCCTCGGTCTCGCCGGGGAAACCGACGATCACATCCGTCGTAATCGCCACGCCGGGCATGGCTTCATGAATGCGGGCGATCTTCCCGGCAAATTCGGCCGTCGTGTATTTGCGGCGCATGCGCTTCAAAATTTCGTCGTCTCCCGCCTGCAGCGGAATGTGCAGATGGCGGCACATTTTCGGGGAGGAGTTGAGCACGTGGATCATTGGGTCGTCGATTTGGCTGGCTTCGATCGAGCTGATGCGAATCCGTTCCAACCCGTCGATCCCTTCCAAATCCCGCAGCAGGTTCGCCAAACGATAGTTTTCCAGATCGTCGCCGTAACCTCCCGTGTGGATGCCTGTGAGGACAATTTCCTTGTAACCGGACGCGACGAGTTGGCGCGCTTGGTTCAGCACAGTCTCAGGCTTGCGGCTGCGAGACAAGCCGCGTGACCAAGGGATAATGCAAAAGGTGCAGAAGTTATTACAGCCTTCTTGAATTTTCAGGAATGCGCGCGTACGGTCGGCGAAATCCGGTACGTCCAGTTCCTCGAACTCGCGTGTTTTCATGATGTTGCGTACGGCGTTAACCGGTTTGCGGTCGTTCTGAATCTCAGCGATGAACGACATCAGCTTCCCGCGGTCCTGCGTTCCGACCACCAGATCAACACCCGGGATCGCCATTATTTCAGCAGGAGACGTCTGCGCATAGCAGCCGGTGACGGCGATGACCGCTTCCGGATTGCGCCGTACGGCGCGGCGGATGATCTGGCGGCTCTTCTTGTCGCCGGTGTTGGTCACCGTGCACGTATTAATGACGTACACGTCCGCCGTCGTCGTTTCGAAATCGACCTGCCGGTACCCCTCGTTCTTGAACAGCTGCCACATCGCTTCGGTATCATAAAAGTTAACCTTGCAGCCCAATGTATAAAATGCCACGTTAGGCATTGGATTCCCCTCCCATCTCACCGGCTTCGTATGCGAGACAAGCGAGCGCGTACAGCGCGGCCGTCTCGGTTCTCAGGATGCGTTTGCCGAGGCCGATCCAGACCGCACCTGCGGTCATGGCTTCCTCCGCCTCTTCCGGCGCGAACCCGCCTTCCGGTCCGACAACGAGCAGCACGCCGGGTGCGCCTGCCTTGGCTGTCCGGTTTCGAAAACCGGCCAGCACCCGGCGCATCCCTTCACCGGTACGTCCTTCTTCTTCATAACAAAACAACACGATATCATATTGGCCGAATTGGCCAAGGAGAGACTTCCATCCGCATACCGCACGTATTTCCGGAATGCGGCTGCGATGACTCTGCTCGGCGGCTTCCTTGGCGATCTTGCGCCAGCGATCGAGCCGTTTGGCCTCCTTGCGGTCGTCATACTGCACTACCGTCCGGCGCGACAAGAACGGTTGGAACGCATAGGCTCCGGCTTCGGTCCCTTTTTGGATGACGGTCTCCAGCTTGTCCCCTTTGGGCAAACTCTGAGCGACGGTCACCCGCCAGCTCATCTCGGCTGAATCTGGCAAAGTCCTCACAATATCTGCACGAATGGCGTCCTTGTTCACTGAAGTGATGTTCGCCAGCACATCTCGTCCTTGGCCGTCACACGCAATAAATGGATCTCCGGGTTTGCCCCTCATCACGGATCCCATATGACGAGCGTCTTCGCCGGTTAGCACGACGGTCTCTTCCGTCATTTGCTCCGGCGCTACGAAATAACGTTGCATGACTTGATGTCCTCCCGTTTGATCGTCCATCCTTCATATTAATGTCTTCCGTGCTGTTTCGCCACCGCTTGCTTTCCATTGCCAACCGATCGGGCATCAGGCGCTGACGCTGCTTCCCCCGCCACCGAAAAACAGGGACAAGAAAGAATCCATCGCGTTCAAAATCGGACCGCTTAACGAGAACAACGGGTCGATCGTAATCGCTCTCAGCGGCGGCAGGAACACGAGGAGCAGGAACAGAAAGAAGCTCCATTGCTCGTATTTCATCATCTGAATGCGAAGGCGGAGCGGTATGAATTCCTCCAGAATCCGATATCCGTCAAGCGGAGGAAGAGGAATCAAGTTAAACAGAAATAAGACCATCTGGATATTGAACCAGTAACGAAAAAAAGTTTGTAATGTCGTGACCGCCGCATCTGACAATTGGACGTGTGAGGCGTTCAGGATCGCAATCACAAGCAAACCGAGAAACGCGAGAAGCAGGTTGCTGGCCGGTCCCGCAGCTGTAACCAATATCGACATCAGCCGCGGCCGGCGAAAATGGCTGCGACGGACCGGAACCGGTTTGGCCCATCCGAATCCGGCCACCACCAAGAAGATCATGCCCATCCAATCGAGATGAGCCATTGGGTTCAGCGTCACCCGCCCTTCTTTGTAGGCCGTGTCGTCTCCGAATTTATATGCCGTCCAGGCGTGCGCGAATTCATGCACGGTAAAGGCGATTAACATGACCAGGATAAAGAAAGGAAGTTCTTCTATCGGGAAACGGAGAAAATTCATGCTCGCTCTTCATCCTCCTTGGGCTTGCCTGCAACGAAAGCGATCCAATCATCCTGGCGCACGACATCGACGATCTCGAAGCCTGCCGCACGCAGCCCGGCCTCTACGTCCTCTTCCTTGTTCTTATAAATGCCGGATGCGATATAAATACCGCCGGGTTTAAGCACTTCCATGACGTCTGCGGTGAACAGCAAAATGATCTCCGCCAAAATGTTGGCGACCACAATGTCGACCGGCGGCTTGACCGCGACTACGTTACCCGTCATCGTATCCCGATCGTTCAGGATGCCGAGCAAGTCGCTCTGGCGCACATCAATATCGTTTTGAA
>JAQBPQ010000006.1 GCA_028287445.1 Cohnella sp. | reverse complement strand
CTGCAGCAAATGGTGAGAATTCCGAGTGTAACACACCCGCCTGGTGGGGATGAGGGGCCTGTTCAAGCATTTATAGCCGACAAATATACCAAAATGGGTCTAATTGTAGATATTTTTGAACCGACAGAAGTCGAAGGAATCGAGAACCATGAAGGATGGTGGCCGGGGCTTGATTATACCGATCGGCCTAATGTCGTCGGTACATGGAAGGGAACCGGAGATGGCAAAACCTTAATCCTCAACGGACATTGCGATGTGGTGGCCGTGGGACCGCACGAATTCTGGAAATATGAACCGTTCGGCGGTGAAATCGTCAACGGTAAACTATACGGCCGAGGTTCCGTGGATATGAAAGGCGGAATCGCCTCGATGACCATGGCCGTCGAGGTGTTGCAGGAGTGCGGAATCAATTGCCTGGGTGATGTGATCCTGCAAAGTGTGGTCAACGAAGAGCTTGGCGGCTACAACGGAACCCTCGCCTGCATCGTCAAGGGATATAAGGCGGATGCGGCCATCGTGACGGAACCTTCGGATCTGAAAATCGAGCCGGGCACCAAAGGCGGACAAGCTTACAAAATTACCGTTCCCGGCGTCGGAGCCCATCAAAGCCTGTGGTGGGAGGGAGTAAGCGCGCTCGATAAAGCGATTAAGATTAAAAAAGCGATCGAATCATTCGAACAAATTCGTAACCGTCAGACCCGGGATAATCTGCTGTACTCGGATCCGGCCCTCTTTCCGACACCTGCCATTTCGGATTGCGTATATTCGTTTGTCGCCGGAAACCCGGCAATTATGGGTGTGCCAACCGAGACGAAAATGGAGCTATGGATCGAAGCGCTGCCGGGCGAAGACTTACATGAGATTACACGGGCGTTTGAAGATCATATTTTGCGTGAAGCGTCACTGGACCCGTTTTTGAAGGATAATCCGCCCATGATCGAACGGATTGATATGAGGCCGATTTATCCGACACAGATGCCGGTCGACCATCCGATTGTGAACGATTTAAAGGATAGCTTCCTGGCCATCATGAAAAGCACACCGCAAGTATGCGGATTTGAAGCGGCATGTGACGCCATGATGTTTAATAAATTCAGCGACACGCCGGCATTGGTATTCGGCCCTGGGCAGCTCGGCTCGGCGCACGGACCGGATGAATTTATGGATATCGAGCAGTTGATCGATTCCGTCAAGATCTTGGCCATGGCGATCGTGAAATTTTGCGGGGTTCAGGAGTAACCGAGGGGAACGTGAAGTGCCCCAATTTGATTTAGCCCAACTACAGAACATGCCAGCCGCATCTTGTTACCTGTAGACCGAATTCGCCCAGTTGGAAGCCCTTATTTGGCGAACCCCTACCAATACCACCTTCCAATTGGGTTATTTCGGCTTAGAGCGACTCTGTCTTCCAATCTGATGTTGAAATTGGGCAAAATCTGACTGCGGAATACCTTATATGACTTTTAGCGATTCAAGCAACGGGTGAGGCAGATGTTGCGAAGACCCCTAAACCAATTCCCTCGCGGCACCGGTATCCAGCATGACGATCAGGTTGGGGTGAGTCTGCAAGAGAGAGGCCGGACATTGCGTGGTGATGGGACCCGCAAGGGCCCTGCTCACGATTGCCGCTTTGTCTTCGCCGCGGACCAGGAGTAAAACGGTCTTCGCTTGCAGAATCGGGGCAATTCCCATCGTAATGGCCAGTGCAGGCACTTCGCCAGGGGAAGAGAAAAATCTCGCATTGGCCTTGCGGGTATCCTCATGCAGGCCAACGAGATGCGTTCCCGCGGCAAGGGTGAGGTCGGGTTCATTGAAACCGATATGACCGTTGTGGCCGAGACCGAGAATTTGAAGATCGATTTGCCCTGCGTTTTTGAGCTGACGATCATAGCGTTCGCATTCGTCCTGCAAATCGGAAGCTTCTCCATTCGGAATATGGATATTTTCCGGACGGAGATCGACTCGGCGGTAAAGATGCTGGTTCATATAGGTAAAATAACTTTGCGGATGGTGTTTGGACAAACCCGCGTATTCATCCAGATTAAAAGTAATCGCCTCTTGAAAGCTTACCAATCCCCGCACATGCAGCTCGACCAGTTCGCGGTAAACACCGACGGGAGTCGAACCCGTGGCAAGTCCGAGCACAGACTCCGGTTTCCGCTGGAGCTGGCCGCCATGAAACAAGGCGGCCGCTTTATTCAGTTGATCCTCTGTCTCGAAGACCCTGATTCGCATGGTAAACCTCCCGTTCCGCTTGTCTATCGTACTTCAGCTTTCCCCCGTGGTATCGTCAATTATCAATAAGGGCATGGTATTAGAGGTGAATCATTCTTTTTCACGATACGGAGGAAACAAGTATGTTTTTACAGACTTTAAAAAATCGCAATCCAGCCTTTCTGCATGCGGTAATGCAACTGTATGAAACTGGAAAATTGATGCCAAATACGTATGTTCTCGATTTGGAAACCATTCGCGACAACGCTTCTTTGATTCGTGCGCGAGCCGACAAAACCGGTCTCAAAGTATATGGCATGTCCAAGCAAGTCGGCTATAATCCTGATTTTCATCAAGCTTTGACGGACGCGGGAATCGAATCGTTCGTAGCTGTCGATTGGATGGGAGCCGCAAGGATCCACGAGCAAGGCTATAAACTGGGACATTTGGGACATCTGGTTCAAGCACCGAAAACAGTGGTGCTCGATTTGGCCAAGATGCGGCCCGAAGTATTTACGGTGTTTTCCATACGGAAAGCGCAGCAATTGAATGATGCCGCACAACAAATCGGTGTCACGCAACCCATTTTACTGCGGGTCTATGGGGAGAACCCTTTATTTTACCCTGGTCATGAAGGTGGTTTTTTTGTAGGCGATCTGGAGAATACGGCCAAACAGATCATGAAATTCGGCAATCTTGAGATCGTGGGCGTCACTTCCTTTCCCTGCTTCCTGTTCAACGAAGAGATGCAGGATGTAAAACCGACCGTCAATCTGGACGCCGTACGGGAAGCGGCAAGGCTGCTCCGGGAAGAACTCGGGATCCGGGTCACGCAACTGAATGTGCCCGGTACGAATTCCTCCGATTTGTTCGAGTCCATTGCGGCTCTCGGCGGGACACATGTGGAGCCGGGACACGGGTTTACGGGAACAACGCCTTTGGCCGCCATAAGAGATACGGCGGAGCAGCCGGCATTGCTGTACTTGTCGGAAATTTCTCATGTATATAACGGCAGAGGCCATGTTTTCGGCGGCGGTCTTTATGTGGATCCCGTACGGGGGCGATATCCGCTGCGTGCGCTTGTCGGCAATGACCTGGCCCTAAGAGATGTGGAGTTGATTCCGGCCGGAGCCATCGATTATTACGGTTATATCGACGGAGATGTTCAAGAAGGGGATCCGGTCATTTTCGGTTTTCGCCCTCAGATTTTTGTTACCCGCGGGCAAGTAGCGGCAGTGGATGGAGTCAGGGGCGGAAATCCTGTCGTGGTAGGCTATTATGATGCACAAGGCAATTCGATTTCACGGGGGTAACGCGGCATGGCCGGATTGAAGAAAAATGCGATTTCTCTATTTGGCGCGATCGCTACGACGTGCGCATTCATGGGGCCAGCCACATCGGTCTATTTCAACACCGGAATGGGCGTGGAAAATGCCGGGAACGCTTTTGGTTTCGCCTTTTTGCTCGCCACGGTGGCCACTTTTTTCGTGGCGTATGTGATCGCTCAGTTTGCCAGGAAACTCCCGACATCCGGATTTGCGTACACCTTTGCGGTACGGGGACTTGGCCCCAAATCGGGATTTGTAACCGGCTGGCTGCTAGTTGGCGGATACGCCATGATCAGCCCAATGCTGTTGTCAGCCATCGGTTATTTCGCGAGTCAATTTTTCAGCGCCTACCTTAATATTCACATCAGTTGGGGAATCTTTTCCGTCATCGTCGGAGCGGTCATTCTATACTTGTCTTCGCGCGGCATCGCTCAGTCCGTACGTGTGGCCATTGTGATGCTGCTTATCGAAATCACGGTCATGGGGGCTTTTTTTGTAACCATACTGGTGCGCGGCGGTGCAGAAGGGATTTCTTTCGCCACGTTTAATCCTGCCAATACGCTGACGCCGAACAACTGGAACGGCATCGGAACGGCCGTGATGTGGGCGATCCTTATGTTCGTCGGTTTTGAGAGTGCGGCAACGCTTGGCGAAGAAACGAAAGACCCAAAACGAAACATTCCGAAAGCTCTTCTCTACTGTGTAACAGCTGTCGGTCTGTTCTATCTGATCGGCGCCTTCTCTGCGGTAATCGGCTATGGACCCAGCCATGTGAGAGAAGTGGTGGCACGAATCGCCGCCGGTGAAAATCCGTGGGACCCTTTGTTCAGAACATACTGGGGGAAAGGAGCGTCCGTTATCGTTGTGCTGGTCATCTTGAACTCCATTTTCGCCAACTTGCTGTCCGGGTTCAATTCGGTGGTCAGAATTTTGTATGCCATGGGCAGAGAAGGCGTTCTGCCCAAATTTCTGGGCGAGGTTTCTGAACGGCGCCAGGTTCCCGTGAAAGCGGCCGTTTTTTATATGTGCCTGTCCCTGGCGCTCACCTTGGTATTGGGGTATGCCTGGGATCCCATGGCGGTGTATGGCTGGTCCGGTACGATATTGGGCTTGGCCATCATCATCGTCTATGTTCTGATCAATATCAGCTTGTTTTTCTTCTACCGCAGACATACGTCGGAATTTCATATCGTCAAGCATGCCATCGTCCCGCTGATCGCAACCCTGCTTCTGTACTTGCCTTTAAAAGGCGTCATTCAATCAACACTGCCGGCCAACGGAGTCGTGTCGCCGATGGTATCGGTGCCGATTCTTATAGCGGCATGGTTGATTATCGGTGTGCTTTACACCTTTTATTTAAGCAAATTCCGTAAAGAAGTGCTTGAAGGTATGGGCAAAGTGTTCGAATAAGGTGGTGTTCCATGCAGGAATTGTTCGCGTTTGAAGCACCCGTGCCCTTTCATCTCTTCGAGTATAGCCCGCCAGACGTTCGGGGGGAGCAGCATTGGCATTCTTTCTACGAGATTGGGTATTGCATCGAAGGGAGCGGCACCTTCTATTTTGGGGACCGGGCAGTCCGCGTTTCGGCAGGTGATCTGCAGTTTTTTCCGCCCTATGAGCCGCATATAGCGAAACCGGATCCCGGACGTGCGTTCCGCTTTTTCTTTCTCTACTTCGGTGCGGATCTGTTTCCGGATGAAGACCGGCAAATGCTGCTTGCCTTCCGGCAAACCTCCGTCGTGAACGAACATGTTCTTCGCGGGAGCAACCCGGACTTGCTGCCGCTTCCCCGGTTTTTTGAATCCATGCTGGAGGAATATGAAACCCGCAAGACCGGCTACGGCGCGCTGCTGCGCTCCCGCATGCTGGATCTTTGCGTTCGCCTTCATCGGTTGGAGGAGAGCTTGCATACGCGGGAAAGTTGGAACGGGATGCTCAAAAGTTTACACCAAGTAAAACCCGCGCTTGATTTTATAGAGCGGCATTTTCGAGAACCGCTCAAGCTCCAGGACCTTGCCGCCGTTCTCTCCCTAAGCGAATCTAGGACGCGTCATTTATTCAAAGCAAGTGTGGGTAAAGGATTCAAAGAGTATCTGGCCTTCGCCCGCATCCAAGAGGCCAAACGCATGCTCGCCAAAAGTGACATGTCGGTAACGGATATCTATTTGGCTAGCGGTTTTCAGAGCTCGGCTCCGTTTTACCGGTCCTTTCAACAGCTCGTCGGCTACTCCCCTCTGCAGTACCGTTGTCGTCTCTCTCACCAAGAATAGCCGTTTTTAAGAAACCATTACATCAAAAAAGGAAGAGAGTGACGCGGATAACGGTTATGGTGAAGGAGAGGAAATCGATCAGAGGAGTGAAGGCCGATGGCGGGCTGGGATACATTAAGGGAATTGGTCAAAATGGAGATTGTGCAGCGCAGGGAAGAGGGCTGCATAGTCGACGGGTTTGAGCAAAAGTGGGAATCGGCCGGCGAGGACGAGGACAAGCTGATGCAGGTATACCGGCAGCTGTCGGAGCTGCAGGTCAGCCCGGATTTCCCGTACAACGAACCTTCCGGACTAGAAGAAATCCATCGTCTGCGCCCGGCGGGACCCCGCAAATATGCCACAGCCTTCGACGAACAGACTTGGCGGGACAAGTTCTACGGAGCCTGGCTGGGCCGGCTGAGCGGATGTGCGCTGGGCAAGCCGCTGGAATCCGGACCGATGATGGCCGGAGGCGCGGGAAATCCGGGATGGAAAAACGTCCATCTCTGGTTCGAGGGGGCGGACGCTTGGCCGATTCGAAGCTATACACCGGAACATTCGCGGGCGGAGTCTGCAGGGGTCGATATTGCCAGATGGTGCTTGAAAAGTACTCGCGAGCAGATCGCGTTCATGGAAAGCGACGACGATGTGCGATACACGGTATTGGGACTCCTGTTATTGGAGGATAAAGGGCTGAATTGGGATTCGTGGGATATCGGCAAGCTGTGGCACAGCCGCCTGGTTTATGCGCAAGTTTGTACGGCGGAGACACAGGCTTACTTGAATTTCAGCCATGTTACGTCGCATATGCGCGGTGGGAAACCGGTGGATTGGGCCACGAGTCAGGACTGGGTTCGTACCTATCTGAATCCTTACCGGGAATGGATCGGCGCGCAAATCCGCGCGGACGGATTGGCTTACGGCGCGGCGGGCAACCCGGAGCTGGCGGCCGAATTCGCCTGGCGGGACGCTTCTTTCTCCCACGTCAAAAACGGCATCTACGGCGAAATGTTCGTTGCGGCGATGATCGCAGCGGCGTTCGTGGAGTCCGACCCCGAGAAAATCATCGCAGCGGGGCTAAGCGAAATTCCTGCTGCTTCGCGGTTGGCTGACGATATCCGTCAAGCCGTCGAGATCGCCCGGTCCACTCCGGATCAACTGGAGCTGGTCAGCAAGATCTGGGAAGCGTTCAAACACTACGACGCGGTACATACCAACAACAATGCCGCCCTTGTGGCCGCTTCCCTCATCTACGCGAACGGCGATTTTGAGAAAGGCATTACAACGGCGGTACTTGGGGGCTGGGATACGGATTGCAACGGCGCAACCGTCGGTTCGATTCTCGGAGCCAGCTTGGGCGCCAAGGCGCTTCCGAAGTCATGGGTCGATCCGCTGAACGATACCTTATATGCCGATCTTCACGGTTTCCATCCGATCGCCATCTCCGAATGCGCCAACCGCAGTTATGAGGTCTTTCGTAAAATCGAGCAAGAAGCGGCAGCGAAATAATAAATGCTTTAACCGGAAATCCCTTGATGTTCAAGGGATTTTTTGGTTTGGGCGGCGCCTTGCCGCCAGAAGAGGACGGCAAACACCGCGGTACAGAGCAGCGCCAGGACAAAATTGTAAAAGAATACGCGGCGCATTCCGAAAGCTTCGTCGGCCCAGCCCCCGGCAAAACTTCCGATAATTTTGGCGGCTCCGAGGGTCAGCAGTGCGTTGAACGTTTGACCGCTCGCTTTTAACTCATCCGGCACTTCCTTATTGATGACGGTGGCCATGGTCACGGATAACACGATGAAGATCAGTCCGTGCAGCAGCTGAACGGGCAGTGCCCAGTATGCATTACCGATGGCGGAGAACAGATACCACCGCAAGGTGGCCGCGGCTCCTGCTCCAAGCAGGATGTGCGGAATCTTGACGCGCTCAAAAATTTTTTTGGAGAGCAGGAGGAACGGAACTTCGCTGACCGAGGAGATCACCATCGACCATCCGAGCCATGCGCTGTCGCCGCCCAATTCCTTGAAATAAAGCGGGAAAAACGTGTAATAGTATCCCAATGTGATATGCAAAACAAAATTGACCGCCAGATACATCATGAGCTTGCGGTTGCGGAACAGAACCCGGAAGCGCAGTTTCCGCCCTGCCGACTGATGTCCGGGGATAGCGGGGAAACGAAGGACAATCATAAAGCTGACGGCGAGAATCAAAGCATATACGGAGAACAAGAGATCCACGCGTTTTTGGGCAATGAGCCCGAAAATGATGGACATGATCGCGAAACCGACAGTTCCGCATAGGCGGATCATGCTGAAATTGCCTTGTTTCCGTCTGTCGAGAACTTCCAGTGTGACGGCATCGCTGACGGCAAAGATGGAAGTCTGAAAAAAGGTGAACACACTGATCATGATCATCAAGTAGAAGAACTGATGGGACAACGGATAAAGCATCATGGAAACGGCGGTTCCGGCAATGAGCAGAAGCAAGACGCTGTTTTTAGTTTTGGCCCGGTCGCTCACCGTTCCCCACACCGGCTGCGCCAGAATGGCCACGAGCGGCCCTACGCTGAGCAGCGTTCCGATTTGCGGCTGGGAGAACCCGATGTTTTGAAAATAGAGGGGAATAAAGGTGCCGTACACGGCATTGCTCATATATATGAAAAAGTAAAAGACGAGAAAATAGGAAATATTAATAGGCATAGGGTGAGGTAACCTCCAGATGATCGTTACCTAAAGGATTCGATTTATGAAAAGCAGATTCCTCTGTATAATTAGAAAAGATGATCGATTAGACGAAAATGTGGCTCATCCGGGGCGGAATGAAGTGGTTGCCGCTTAATGGGCAAACGGTTCCTCGTAATCGGCCATGATGGGCTGGGCATCTCCCGGTTGTTCAACGTGTTCGGCGGCTGATTGTGCGGAAGCGGTCATTTTCCAGCGCCGATTGGCCTCATACAGCTCATTTTCCAAATGCTCCGCTTGCGCATGGGTAAGGGCAAATACGACTTCATTGCGGTGTTCGTCCGAAGCGGTGAGCAGCACGTAGCTGTCCTCCGCCTTCGGCAGGGTGACATTGCTGATTTTAAGCGTCACATCGGAAATTTCGTATCTCACTTTCATCCCGATCATTTAAGCAGCACCTCCTTTGTTGCTCGCGAGCACGAAAACCACGCCGATTACCAAAGCGATGGCCATTAAGATCAGGGTCGCCCTGGAGTAGTTCCTTTTGTTAATGTTTGCGTTCCGACTGAAAGACCAAACGAACAGCATGATGAGATTCAAAAGCGGAATCGCTAAAATGATCATGGTTAAAATCCACTGTTTAACCGATATCACTTCGTTATTGGGCTCTGCCAAGCCAAATCTCCCCCGCTTTCCATTTTTATCAATTAGCAACCGTCAAGGTTGGAGTATTCCCCAACACCCATTGACATTATCCGTCTCAACTAAGTTATCCACAGCAAGTCTGTGCATAAGTGAGAAAATTGTGAGTAATTGGAACTAATCAAGCGGTTTACAATAGTTCTTTATGTTCAACAGAGGAATATCGCTGGCGAATTGTTGCCGGGCAGCAAGCGTTGACAGCTTGCCGGGTTTGGGCTAACCTTTACCGGTTGGGGCATCGCCGGCTCGGATATACGGCCAACTGAGAGGGGCGGCGAAAATGTTTTTGATCGGATTGGACATTGGCACGACATCGATATGCGGGGTTTTGTTGAACGGCTCGAACAAGGAAATCGTTCACGCCATAACCAAACCCAATAACGCCAGCCTGGTATTGCAACAAAGTTGGGCATTTGAGCAAGACCCGGAGTCGATCATGAATACGATCCGTGAACTGATTTCCGAGCTCATCCCGCCCGGGGCGGCTGTTCAGGGCATCGGCGTCACGGGGCAAATGCACGGCATCCTGTATGTCGATGGCAGTGGCCGCCCGGTTTCCCCTTTATTCACCTGGCAAGACCAGCGCGGTGATTTGCCCTGCCATGACGGAGTTACCTACAGCGAGTTGTTGGCTCGTTTGACCGGCTATCCGGTGGCGACCGGATATGGAATGGTCACCCATTTCTATCAGTCGTCCAACGGTTTGGTGCCGCCGGAAGCGGCGGCGCTCTGTACCATTCCGGATTATGTGGCCATGCGTTTGGCCAACCGGATGAGTCCGCATATCGACGCTACGAATGCAGCCAGTCTTGGCTTGTTTCATCTGGAAACGCTCCAATTCGATCCGCAAGCCTTGGCAGCCGCGGCGATTGGTTCTGACTTCCTGCCGAAAGTACTGCCGTCTGGCACGGTGATCGGGCGTACCGCTGACGGGATTCCGGTCACTTGCGCACTAGGCGACAATCAAGCGAGCTTCTTGGGGGCTGTCCGGGATATCCGCCATTCCGTTCTGATGAACATCGGCACGGGTTCTCAAACCTCTGTCTACTCGGAACAATTCCGGATGACGGACAGTTTGGATACACGGCCGTTCCCCGGAGGAGGCTATTTGCTGGTCGGCGCTTCGTTGAGCGGAGGAAAATCGTATGCGCTGCTCGAACAGTTTTTCCGCGAAGTGTGCTCCGTGTTCACCGGAGATGCCGGTGACAGCTTTTATCAGAAGATGAATCGTTTGGCGGAAGATCCATTGCCGGAGGCGGCCGGCTTATACGTAAATACCCAATTTTTCGGGACTCGCCAGGATCCGCAGAAGCGGGGTCTCATCGGGAACATCGGACCGGCCCATTTTACGCCTCGGCATTTGGTGCATGGATTTTTGGACGGAATGATAGACGAGCTCCACCGGTTTTACGAAGCATATCCGGCTCCTCTCAAGCAGCGGTTGAACCGTCTGGTCGCTTCCGGCAACGGGGTTCGCCGCAATCCGGCGTTGTGCCGAAAGCTGGAGCGCGTATTCGGCTTGCCGCTGGAAATTCCGAAGCACCGGGAGGAAGCATCGTACGGAGCGGCGCTTTGTGCCGGTGTCGGAACCGGGCTTTACCCGGACTTTTTCCACCTCTAATACCCATAGGGAGGAACCTTCATGTTCCATATCATCGATGACGAGAAAAAACTCCAAATCCGGTTCAGGGAAAAGCTTGTGTTGGGCGGAATCACGGTTTCTTTGCGCTTGAACGATCTGTCTGAACTTCCCATGCATCTGCAATCGATCGAAACGATCGAACGGACAGGCGCGGCGGTTGGCGCGACCGAGCATGTATTGGCCTACACGGACGGCGACGGTATCGCGACAGCCACCATGAACGTTCGTTGTGAAACGGCGGCGGTCCATGTATCCCTGTATGCGGAGGTGAAAAATGAGCATTTGTTCGGCAAGCAGCGTTATTTGGCCGGCGAAAACGGAATCATCATCCGGATTGGCCATACAACGCCGATTGACGGCCTAATGGCGATCTACCAGCACAAAGATTGGTGGACCAGGCCCAGCTTCGAACGCGATCTTAAGAAACTTCCCGAGCGGACGCAGTCGATGCTCGTCCAAAGCGGCAATCGCTATTACCACCTCTTGCCGGTTACCGCGGGACATGTACGTTCTGATCTGCGGGGAGGCTCTGAAGGACTTGAACTGGTGTTGTCGACTTATCGGGACGGTTTTGACCGATACGATGCATACGCCTTTGCCCTGGGAACCGGGACGGATCCGTTCGAACTTACCCGCAGTACGGTAAGTTCTGCGTTGTCCAGACTGGATGTTCCCGCTTATCACCGGGAGAACAAGGATTATCCCGAAACGATGGATTACTTCGGCTGGTGCAGCTGGGATGCCTTTTATCATAAGGTGAATGCCGACGGATTACGTGAGAAGCTGAAAGAATTGCACGGCATGGGACTGCCCGTCAAATGGGTCATGATCGACGACGGCTGGTCGGACGTCAAAAATTTGCGGCTGAACGCGTTCGAAGCCGATCCGGAGAAATTTCCGTTCGGCCTTGAACCGATCGTATCGGAGTTGAAGCAACAATACGGAGTGCGCTGGGTCGGGGTATGGCACACCATCATGGGTTATTGGGCGGGGATCGAGCACTCCAGCCCGTTGGCCGCAGACTTTAAGGAGTATTTGTTCGAGACGTACAACCACCGGATTATTCCTTCTCCAAGTGCGGCAGGCGGCTTCGGTTTCTGGAACGCGTGGCATTCGTTCCTGAAGAAGAAAGGGATCGATTTCGTCAAAGTCGACGGACAAAGCTCGGTGTTCAACTTTATGAAATATTACCGGTCTGTCGGCGAAGCGGCGAGGGCGGCTCATACCGCACTGGAAGCGTCGGTTGGGCTGCACTTTAACCGCACGATCATTAACTGCATGGGCATGGGAGCCGAAAACATTTGGAACCGCCAAATGACATCCGTTTCCCGCAACAGTGACGATTTCGTGCCCCAAGAGGAACGGAGTTTCCAGGAACACGCTTTGCAAAATGCTTATAACTCGCTCTATCACGGTCAGTTCTACTGGGGAGATTGGGACATGTTCTGGACCATTAACCCCGACAGCCTGCAAAACGGCGTGCTCCGTGCGCTAAGCGGGGGGCCGATCTACATTAGCGATCCCGTGGGCAGAACCGATCCGGACCAAATTTGGCCGCTCATTTTCCGTGACGGGTTAATTGTGCGGGGAGACCAGCCGGGTATGCCGACAGCGGATTGCCTGATGATCAATCCCACAGAAGACAAAGTGCCGCTCAAGCTCTGGAACAGCGCAAAAGGTGCGGGTTTGATCGGCGCATTCCATATCAACAAGGATACGGCCCCCATCCTGGGATCCGTTCGCCCGTCCGATGTGCCGTATCTGCAAGGCGACCGTTTCGTCGTATACGATTATTTCCGCAAATCCGCTTTCCGGCTCACCAAAGACGAAGCGCATACGTTCGAGCTGGCGGATAACGGGGTGGCGTTGTTCGTCATCGTGCCGGCCGATTCGCTCTGCAACCCGATCGGATTGTTGAATAAATATATTCCATCCGCGGTAATAGACAAACAATGGACGGTCGCCAATCGGTTCTACCTGCGTTTGAGAGAAGGCGGCTTGTTCGGTTTCGTTTCGGATCAGCGTCCTGCCGAGGCAAGAGTGAACGGTCAACTGGTCGGAATCACCCTGTTTGACGCAGCGGCCGGTGTCTATACCATCGATTGCTCGACTCTCTCGGAAGAAGTCTTCATTGAATTTGTCTATTGAATTATAGTAAGCTAGAGAATACCCAAAAAAGGATGGTTCTCTTCCGGAAGAGGTTGCTATGATCGATAACAAAGGCAAAAATATCCGTCACGTCAAAAATATCAATCGGCACGTCATCCTGCAGTTTATCCGGGATAACGGACCCATCACCAAGGTTGAAATCGCCGCCCAAACCAGCCTTTCTTTCACCGCGATCAACAATCTGGTGGATGAGTTGATTCGGGAGCATTTGATCAGCGAGACCGGCTACGATATTTCGAGCGGAGGCAGAAAACCGATCCTGCTGGACATCAATCCGGATGCGGTCTATACGGTCGGAGTCCACCTGAGCGCTTCCACGATCAAATCGGCCGTCATCAACTTCAGGGGATTGCCGGTCGTCCAAGAAGAAGCCAAGTTCGACAGCACGGCGGATCGCGACACGATCGTCAGCCGTATTATACAATCCGTTGAATCGATCCTCTCTAAATCCAAGCTGCCTCGGGAGAGATTCGTCGGCATCGGCGTCGCCTCTCCGGGTCCATTGGATCCGAACAAAGGGCTCATCTTGTCTCCTCCGAATATACCGGGTCTGGCTTCTGTGCCTTTGCGGGATATTTTGCAGGATCGCTTCGGAATGACGACTCTGATCGAGAAGGACGCCAATGTGATGGCTTTGTCCGAGCTCTGGTACGGAGCGGGGCGCGGGTTGAACAACATGATTTATGTCGATGCGGACATCGGGATCGGGAGCGGCATTATTTTTAACCGTAAAATCTATCAGGGTTTTCCTTATGGAGCGGGAGAAATCGGCCACGGTACGATCGATTTGGACGGACCGCGCTGCAATTGCGGCAACTACGGCTGCTTGGAGGCTGTGGCGTCCGGCATGGCGATCATCCGGCGCGCCGGTGAAGAGATTCGAAGGGGAGTCGGCAGCGAACTGGCAGCCAAGTATTTCGAGCGCGAGGATGCGGTCGATATCGGGGCCATTATCGAAGCGGCCCAACGCCAAGATCCGCTGGCGGTTAATCTGTTGAACGAGTCCGCCCGTTATGTCGGAATCGCCCTGGCCAATGTGATCAACATGATCACGCCGGAATCGATCGTGATCGGAGGTTTGCTGGTCAACGAATGTCCGGATTACTTCAAACAGATCAAAGGGATTGCCCTGTCCAGATGTTTCGCCACTTTCCATAAGGACAGCATGCTGCAGCCGTCTGAACTGAAGCATCAGGCCGGTGTGATCGGCGCCGGCACTCTCGGAATCGAGCAGTATTTGTCGAACGGCTGACCCTTTTATCGTTTGTATAGTTCTTGAACACTATTTAAAATGTTTCGCCAAAATGATTGCGTTTTCCGTAGACACACATCCGTTCACCCATTATAATACGGATAGGTTCACTAGGTTACTTCTACTTATTAATAATGAATTAATAAGTGTCATGCATGCGTTTTCATGGGTTATGAATGGAAGAGCACCTCAGCCTGTTTGGTAGACAGGGCCTGAAATCGTTTAAGTCACAAAGGCAACTATCTTTCATTCCGTTAAGGAGGAAGACCATGAAATCTAAGGTGAACAAGTCAGCATACGGTTATCTGTTCATCTCGCCGTTCTTCATCGGCTATGCCGTGATCGGACTCGTTCCGATTCTTTACACTTTTTACCTCAGCCTCACCAAATGGGACGGATTTACGGATCCGGTCTATGTCGGACTGTCCAACTATCAACGCCTGCTGCATGACTCGTTTTTCTTCCAAACGATCGGCAACACGCTGATCATCTGGATTTTCTCCATCGTCCCTCAATTGATCTTGGCGCTGCTCCTCGCGCTGATCCTGAACGAGAAATTTATTCGCGGCAAACACTTTTTCCGGGCGGTCTTTTATTTCCCTAATTTGATTTCAGCGGTCACTTTGGGCGTTTTGTTCAGCCTCATCTTCGATTGGCAGACGGGCGCCGTCAACAAAATGCTGATGAATATCGGTCTCCTTCATGACCCGATCAACTGGTTGAAAGATCCGTGGTGGTCCAGAGCGATCGCCGCAGCCGTCACTTGCTGGCAGTACTTCGGCTTTAATCTGATTGTCTTCATTGCGGGAATGCAGTCGATTCCCGCCGAAGTGTTCGAAGCGGCCGAAGTGGACGGAGCGACCAAGCGCCAAATGGTGTTCAAAATCACGCTGCCGCTGCTTCGTCAGGTGTTCATGTTCACCTTCATTACTTCCGTCATCGGCGGCCTGCAGTTGTTCGACGGTCCGCTCATGCTCGGCGACGGTCCGGGCAATACGGCCCGGACGATGATCATGTATCTGTACGAAACGGCGTTTAAAGCGTTCGACTACAGCTACGGCGCAGCGACAGCTTACGGCATCTTCATCATCATCATGGTGTTCACGGCCATCACGGCGAGAGCATCCAGACTCAAGGAATAGGAGGGCGTCCGCATGAGAGCGAACCCTGTTACCGGCACCATCTCTTACTTGTTCCTGATTGCCGTCGCCGTCGTCTGTTTGCTTCCCTTTTACAGCATGATCATCACGGCCACGCACTCGAACACCGATATCGCTCAGAAGCTGCTGCTGATTCCCGGAGATCAGTTGTCGCAAAATTACCACCGGCTGATCGGCTCGGTCAACATTTGGCGCGGTCTATTGAATACAGCTTTCGTGACGGTCGTCTCCACGATCTTGAATGTATATACGGCAACAATGGTCGGTTACGGTTTTTCCAAGTTTAATTTCCGGTTTAAAGAAACCCTGTTCCTGGCCGTTCTTGCGACCATGATGATTCCCGGGCAGCTCGGCATCATCGGGTTTTACAAACTGATGGATACGCTGCACATGCTGGATACCTATTGGCCGCTTATTTTGGGCTCTCTTAGCAATGCTTTCGGCGTTTTCATGATTCGGCAGTTTGCGGATTCGTCGGTACCCACGGAAATTATCGAGTCGGGACGTATCGACGGGTATGGCGAGCTGCAGCTGTTCCACCGGCTCATTCTCCCCTTGCTGGTGCCGGTTATGGCGACTTATGCGATTTTCGCCTTCATCGGCAAGTGGAACGACTTTTTGACTCCGATGATCGTGCTGTTCGACAATAACAAGCAGACTTTGCCGGTCATGATTGCCAGTGTGAAATCGCAGTTTACTTCGGATTTCGGGGCGCAGTATGTCGGAATCGTCATTTCGGTCGTTCCGATCGTGGTGTTCTTCTCCCTGATGTCCAAACGGATTATCAGCGGGGTTTCGGCAGGCGCAGTAAAAGGGTAAAACAAACTCCTTGGAAGGGGTGATGCCGATTCGGCGCTGATCCGGCGATTGTGGCAAGCGAAGTTGCATGCTGAGGTATCCACTGTAACAAAACTTATCCTTGAAGGGGCGATCCGTTTGAACGCAAAAAAATGGTTATCCATCGTACTGACAGCCAGCATGATCATGATCCTGCTCGCAGCTTGCGGTAAAGGCAACAGCAATAATGACAGCAGTGCATCCCCCGCAGCATCTCCGAGCGGTTCCGCTTCCCCAAGCGCAAGCGCATCCGCAGCTCCCGCGGATCTCAAAGGCCATCTGGTCATCTGGACTTATTTTGATCAAGTCAAGCAAATGGCAGACAAGTTCACGGAAGCACATCCTGGCGTCAAGATCGATGTGCAAATCTTCCCTGGCGATCAATATGAGACGAAGCTGATGACCGCGCTGCAATCCGGCCGGAACGTGCCGGACATTATCGACCTGGACAGAGGGTATATCGGCAAATTCCTCGAATCCAAATTCCTCGCCGACCTGTCTGCGATGGGTGGAGAAGATTTGGTCAAGAGCTACCTTCCGTACGTACAAGCTTACGGCCGTTCCCCGGACGGCAAGCTCAAAGCGATATCGGATAACTCCTCACCGGGTGGTTTCTGGTACGTCCGTGAAAGCGCCAAAAAATGGCTGGGCACGGACGATCCGGATAAAATCAGCTCTATGGTGGACAGCTGGGATAAAGTGATCGAGCTCGGCAAAAAAGTGGCCAAAGACAGCGGCGGCAAAGTCCATTTGATTCAATCCGCCAGCGCTTTGAACGATATTATGAGTTATAACACGGCGTCTTGGGTGAAAGACGGCAAGCTGAACATCGATCCGAAATGGAAAGACACTTACGAAACCGAACTGAAAATCCGTGCGAACAACGTGGACGCGAAGCTTCCGTTTATGTCCGCCGGTTGGGGCAGCGCTCTGAATGACGGCAGCGTGATCCTCACTTCCATGCCATCTTGGGCCGTATTCATGGTCGACAACAAAGACGGCAAAGCCAAAGGCAAATTCGGCGTGGCCAAAACACCGCAGGGCTTCTTCCTTGGCGGCCGCTACGAGGGCATCTATGAGAAATCGCCGAATAAAGAACTCGCTTATGAAGTCATGAAATTTATCGCATCACCGGAATGGCAGAAGTACAACCTGGAGAAAACCGGCAACATGCCAGGTAATGCCACCGTATTCGATCAAAACCAAGACACATTTAAATCCGATCTGTTCGGCGATCAATTGATCCTGAAAACCTATGCCGATCAGATGAAAGCCATGCCTGCCCTGCAAGCCAACAAATACGATGAAGGCATTCTGTCCAAATGGGGCAAAGTGGCCGGAGACGGTCTGGAAAAAGGCGCGAGCTATGACCAAGTCGTGGCAGCGTTCAAGAAAGAAGTCAAAAATACGTATCCGGAGCTTCAAGTCGAGTAATCGCTGATCCGTTTCAAGTCGGTCGCACCGGCGCGGGAGAATGATTCATTCGTCTCCCCGTCGGTGTTGATCTTCCTAACGCATTCCATCCAACCTCGAATGTTCAAGGACATCCGCGAGAGCGGACAACTTCTATTATATAAATGCAAATGAATATATAAGTTCAAATGAAAAGTGCGATTTTCAGGGAGTGAGAACAGATGGCTAAGCGGAAACTGGCGATCATCCACACGACACCGGTCACGGTTGACACCTTTAAGACGCTGGCAGGCGAGATGATGCCCGATTGGGAAGTGATCAATTTCGTCGACGACTCCATCCTCCCACAGCTTGGTCAGAACGGAGGCCGGCTGGAGGAAATTCAGGAAAGATGGACGGCTTACGCCAAGTTCGCGGAACAGCAAGGCGCTTCCTGTGTCGTAAGCGCCTGCTCTTCCGTAGGGGAAGCGGCGGAAGCGGCACGGCGGGAGGTAGGGATTCCGGTGCTGCGGATCGATGAAGCAATGGCGGAGGAAGCGGTGGCCACAGGAACGACAATCGGCGTGTCTGCCACGTTGGCCTCTACCTTAGAACCTACGACTAGATTGATAGAAAGAAAAGCCACACAACGTGGGGTGAAGGTGGAAATCAAGCAGGCGCTGGCTTCCGAGGCTTATCTGCTATTGATGAAAGGTGACCGTGAAGGGCATGACCGGTTATTGGCGGAGAAACTGCTCGAATTGGTGGATTCCGTGGATGTCGTCGTGCTGGCCCAAGCGTCCATGGCAAGGGTGGTCGCGTCGCTGCCTGTATCGCTGCAGCCCAAGTTCCTGACCAGCCCGAGACTGGGAATGCAGCACATCGCACAAGTCATGTCGGGCGCCGGACATGGGTGAAGAAGGGCGAGAATCATCCCTTTTAAGCCTCGATATCGGTACGACCCATTGCAAGGCCGCGTTGTTCACCGAGCAAGGCAAGCTGATCCGGATCGGCAAAAGAAATACGGTCAAATACGCGGATGGCGGCTGGGAGTACTATGATCCGGAACTGCTGTGGACTGGGATAGCGGGTTTGATTCGAGAGATGGTGCGGTCGGAAAAAACACGGCGATTCGAGTCTATCGGGATCACCAGTATGGCGGAAACCGGCTTGTTGGTCGACCGCCGGACAGGCGAAGCCCGGACGCCGTTCATCCCTTGGTTCTCGCCTTGTTCCAAGCCGCAGGCGGAGTTCGTCGCTGCCGAGGCAGATCCCCTGGAGCGGTTCTGCGCCACGGGACTGCGCTCCAGTTATAAGTATGGTTTGGCCAAGCTGCTGTGGTTGAAAGAACGGGATGCAAGCCTGCTTCCAAATGCCGTGTGGCTGTCCGCATCCGACTATGTGGCCTACCGTTTGTCGGGTGTCATGGCGACCGATGGTACGCTGGCGGCGAGAACATTCGCGTTTCGCATCGACCGCAGGGCATGGGACACGGATTGGATTCGGCATTTCGGGCTCGAACCTTCGTTATTCCCCACGGTTTATCCGAGCGGCGGGGTCGTGGGCAGAGTACATGCGGAGGCCGCAGCGGCTCTTGGTCTTCCGGCAGGTGTGCCGGTCGTCATTGCGGGGCACGACCACGTGGCGGCGAGTTTGGCGGTCGGAGCGTCGAAGCCTGGCCTTGTCATGGACTCGATCGGAACGGCGGAAACGCTTGTCGGCGTGATGCCGGAGCGCAAATTGACGCCCGCCGATTGGGAATCCGGCTTATCCTACGGCTGTTATCCCGCAGCAGGTCAGCTGTTCTGGATGGGCGGACTTTCCGCTTCCGGCGGTTCTGTGGAATGGTTCCGCACGGTTTTGTCCGAGCCGGCTCTCGGCTACGACAAGGTACTGGAGCTGTTGGCCGGAATGGAACCGGCCCCGAGCGGCATTCTGTATTATCCCTATTTGTCGGGGAGCGGGGCGCCGAGGCCGGATGCGAACGCCAAAGCGGCCTGGATCGGAATAACTGCCCGGCACAAGCAAGCCGATTTGCTGAAAGCCGTTCTCGAAGGTACTGCTTATGAGATGGAAGCGATGCGCCGGGCGGCGGAACAATCCGCCGGTTTCGCCATCTCTAGAATGATTGTAACCGGAGGCGGCACGAACAATCCTCATTGGGTGCAAATCAAAGCGAACGTGTCGGATTGCGCGCTGGAATTGTCGGATACACCGGAGGCGGCGCTTCTCGGGGCAGCCATGCTGGCCGGTATAGGAAGCGGGCTGTATGAGGATGCCGGGCAGGCGGAAGCTGCGGTCGCCGGTTCCCGGAACCGCTCGTTGATCCGGCCGCAAGCCGGCGTGCAAGACGAATACCGGCGGATCTTCGAACAAGGTTATATCCCTTTGCAGCAGCCGCTGCGCCAGTACTACAACACCAACATGAGAAAGTGAGTGTGACCGTAATGAAACACACGAAACCGGGCAATGTCATCACCCTGAAGCAAGCATTGGAGCTGGCGGAACAATTCGAATACGCCAACGGATCGTTCTCTCCCCGGTATACGCCAATGATCACGCCGGTGCTTCGCGCCGCGGAGAAAGCCAAATCTCCCGCTATTGTGCAGATTTCGCATAAAGAATTGCTGCGCTACGGCATCACGCCGGCCGAATTCGCCGACGAATTTTACTTACGCGTCCGCAGCGAGCATATCACCGTTCCGGTCGTTTTGCACTTGGACCATACCAAGGAATTGGAGACGATCGCGGCAGCGATCGAAGCCGGGTTCACATCGGTCATGATCGACGCCTCGGAGAAAAATTTGGAAGAGAATATCGCGATCTCTCAGGAAGTCGTAGACTACGCCCACGCCCGCGGCGTCTCAGTGGAAGCGGAGCTGGGCATGATCGGCACCACCGATTTCGTCGAAACGGATAAGGACGAAGAGCTGTATACCGATCCGCAGGAAGCGAAGTACTTTGCAGAACAGACACGAGTGGACGCCCTGGCGGTGTCGTGCGGCACAGCCCACGGTGTCTACATGGTAAGAGAGCCGAAAATCGACTACGCCCGCCTTCAAGCCATTCGTGCATTGAACCCGGTTCACTTGGTTCTTCACGGTGGTTCCGGCGTGCCGGCGGGCATGATGGCGAAGGCGATCACGCTGCCCGGCGGAGGCGTTAGCAAGGTCAATATCGCCACCGACCTGGAGCTGGCTTTCCTCGGCGCGTTGGGCCGCGAAGAGCGGATGACAAATGAGGAATGCAAGGCGTTATCGCCGGAATGGTTGGAAAAAGGCCGGGCAGGCGTTGAAAGCACGGTGGCGGACAAAATGGTGAATTTCCTGGGCAGCAAAGGAAAAGCCGTTCATTTTAGAGCTTAATTAAGGGGCGCCCGCTCATAAATCGTGCAAAGAAGGTGTCTTCTGTGATTATCAAACTATTAGACAATCTCTATATGTACCGGGATACGTGCCATGTCTACGTGGTGAAGAAAGGTACGGAAGCCGTTCTGATCGATTTCGGCAGCGGAGATGTGATGGACCGGCTCGAGGAAATCGGAGTAGAGCGGGTCGCCGCCGTTCTGATGACCCACCATCACCGGGATCAGGGACAAGGCCTGGATCGAGCGGCGGAGGCGGGGATTCCGATCTGGGTGCCTCACAATGAGCAAGAGCTGTTTTCGGATGTAGATGCGCATTGGCAGGCTCGTGAAGTGATGAATAACTACAACGTCCGACAGGATCGGTTCTCTCTCATTGCTCCGGTGCCGATCGCCGGCACGCTCAAAGATTACGAGAAATTCAGCAGCTCGGGAATCGAATTTACGATTGTTCCCACCCCCGGGCATACGGTGGGTTCGATCAGCCTGCTCGCCGAAGTAGATGGCCAATGTGTCGCTTTCACCGGCGACCTGATCTCCGGCCCCGGCAAGGTCTGGTCCCTGGCGGCTACGCACTGGACATACAGCGGAGGAGAAGGGCTGGCCGCCACCGTGCTGTCCGTGCTGGATCTGAAAGACCGCAACCCGCACATGCTGCTTCCCTCGCACGGCCAATACATGGAACAGCCGGAGGAAGCCATCGATCAACTGGTCGAACGGCTTCGCGAGCTCATGTACTTCCGGCGTCAAAACGAGCCGCTGCTGAGATGGCGGGAAGCGCCTTTCGTGGAAATCACCCCGCATCTGCTCCGCAATCGGACCAGTTTCGCCTATCATTATGTGCTGCTGTCGGATAGCGGCAAAGCGCTCTTTTTCGATTTCGGCCATGATTTCCTGATGGGGATTCCTTCCGGTGCGGACCGGGCTGCGCGGAGACCTTGGCTGTACACGCTCGGAAATTTGAAAAAGCAATATGGGGTGAAGCACATCGATGCGGTCGTGCCGACTCACTACCACGACGATCATGTCGCAGGCATCAATCTGCTTCGGGACAACGAGGGCACGCAACTGTGGGCGGCGGAGACGTTCGCGGATATTCTTCGGCGACCGCAGCATTACGACTTGCCATGTCTTTGGTACGATCCGATACCGGTGGATCGCGAACTGCAGATCGGCGTGCCGATCCGCTGGGAGGAACACGAGTTCACGCTGCATCCGCTGCCGGGGCACACCCTATTTGCGGTTGCCATCTCCTTGGAGGTGGACGGCAAAAAGGTGCTGATCTCCGGGGATCAGTACCACGGCGAAGAAGGATTGCTCGAGAATTACGTGTATCCCAACCGGTTTCATATTCAGGATTTCGTGAAGAGTGCGGCCTTGTACGGCAAACTCAAACCAGAAGTCATCTGCACCGGCCACTGGTCGCCGCTTTGGGTAACGCCCGGTTATTTCGAGGAACTTGCGAGACGGGGCGATACGCTCGAACGGATTCACCGGGATTTGCTCACGCTTGAAGATGTCGACTTCGGGGCGGAAGGCGTAGGCGTACGTCTGTCGCCTTACCAGGCGAAAGTCTGGCCCGGCGAGACGTTCACGCTGGAAGCGGAAGTGATGAACCCTTACCAGCGTGACGCTTTGGCCGAGATTCGGCTCAACGTGCCGCCGGGTTGGCTCGTGGAGCCGGAAAGGGCGGAGACGCCGCTCTTGCCGAGCGGGATCGAACGGCTGTCGTTCCGGGTCACTCCCTGCGGTCCCCCGCGCCGCCGCGTCAGGATTGCCGCGGACCTCAGAGTGGACGGCATACAGTTCGGACAGCAAGCGGAAGCTCTGGTCACGGTACGAAAATCGTAGATTGATCCTCATAGAGAAACTTTTTGGAGGGATTGTGGATGAAAGAGAAGCAGCTGCACATGATCGGCAACGCCCATTTGGATCCGGTCTGGTTATGGCAATGGCAGGAAGGCGTCCAGGAGACGAAAGCGACATTCCGCTCCGTCCTGGACCGCATGAACGAATATCCTGATTTCGTGTTCACTTCCAGCTCCGCTGCGTTTTATGAGTGGGTGGAAGAGAACGAGCCCAAAATGTTCGAAGAAATCCGTCAGCGGGTCCGCGAGGGACGCTGGCAAATATGCGGCGGCTGGTGGATTCAACCGGACTGCAACATTCCGGGCGGCGAATCGTTCGTGCGTCAAGGACTGTACGGACAGCGCTATTTCCTGGAGAAGTTCGGAGTTATGGCCAAAGTCGGTTATAACGTCGACAGCTTCGGCCATCATGGCATGCTTCCTCAAATATTGAAAAAGAGCGGGATGGACTATTACGTGTTCATGCGGCCGATGCCGAATGAGAAAGGCTTGCCCGCACGCACGTTCCATTGGGAATCCGACGACGGCTCCCGCGTGCTGGCGTACCGCTTGCCGTTCGAATATTGCACCTGGGGCCAGGATTTGGACAAACATGTGGCCCGCTGCATCGATGAGCTGAAGGATCCGGTGAACGACCTGATGGTGTTCTACGGCGTAGGCAATCACGGCGGCGGTCCGACCAAGGAAAACATTGAGAGCATCCAGCGCATGAACGGTGATCCGGCGTTTCCGAGCTTGCCCTTCACCGCGCCGAACGAATTTTTCCAAAAGGTCGAAGGTTTGGGGCATCCGGTCGTACACGACGATCTGCAGCACCATGCCAGCGGCTGTTACTCCGTTCATTCAGGCATCAAGCAATGGAACCGCCAAGCGGAAAACAAGCTGATCAGCGCGGAAAAATGGTCGGCGTTGGCGGAGCGCATCACGGGTCAGCCGTATCCGGCCAATTTCCACCGTGCCTGGAAGAACGTGCTGTTTAACCAGTTCCATGACATTCTGGCCGGCACGAGCATCGAGCCCGCATACGAGGATGCCCGCAACATGCACGGCGAAGCGATGTCGATTGCCGAACGCGGACAGAACTATGCGATCCAATCGCTGTCCTGGAACATCGGCATCGCGCAGGAAGAAGGCATGAAGCCGATCGTTGTTTTCAACCCGCATGCCTGGGAGAGCCGCGTCAATGTAGAACTCGAAATCACGCCGATTCGCGACCATACGATTTTGGTGGACGAAACCGGCAAACAGGTGGCCTGCCAAGTGGTGCAATCGTTGGCAACCGCGGATGGCCGCTGGCGGATCAGCTTCATCGCGGATTTACCGCCGATGGGGTACCGGGTTTACAAGGTGCTGAACAACGCATCGTCGAACACCGCGAAGCTTGCCGCACCCTCCATTCAAGCGAGCGATTATTCCTTGGAAAATGACCGCATACGACTCGAATTCGATCCGAATACGGGCTTCATTTCCCGGTTGCATGATAAAAAAGCGAATTTCGATGTGTTCGCCGGAGCGGCCGCCAAACCGGTCGTCATGGAAGACAAATCGGATACGTGGAGCCACAACATTTTTCATTTCCAAGACGCCATTGGACAATTCAAGGCCCGCAGCGTACGCCGCGTCGAGCACGGACCGGTCAAATCGGTGATTCGCGTAACCAGCGAATACGGGCGTTCGATCATCGTTCAAGATTTCACGATGTACCGTGAGCTCGACTATATCGACGTGAAGGTCACCGTCGACTGGCGGGAGCAGTTCAAAGCACTTAAGCTCGTCTTCCCGATCAACCTGCAATTCACCAAGCAAACGTACGAAATTCCTTACGGCTTCAAGGAACGTGAACATAACGGAGAAGAAGAACCGGGACAAGGCTGGGTGGATTACACCGGCATCGTACGCGGAGACGGCTCGGTCTACGGCCTCTCGCTGATCAACGACGCCAAATACAGCTACAGCATGTTGAACAAAGAACTGGCGATGACCGTACTTCGCAGTCCAATCTACGCGCATCACGACCCGCGAGTGCCGGATCCGGACGGTCATTATACCTTTATCGATCAAGGCATTCAGACGTTCAACTATCGCTTGCTGCCGCACCAAGGAAGCTGGGAGCATGCCGGAACCGTCAAGCGCACGCTGGAGCTGAATCAGCGTCCGGTGGCGATTATTGAGACTTATCATGAAGGAACGCTGCCTCAGCAAGATTCGTACCTGTCGGTCGACCAGGATAACATCATCATCAGTGCGGTCAAGAAAGCCGAGGACAACGACGATCTCATCGTTCGCTGCTACGAGTCCACGAAGACGGCAACGAAAGCCGTGCTGACGTTCCCCCAATGGAACCGCAAGGTCGAGGCTTCTTTCGGTCCTTGCGAAATCAAGACGCTGCGGATCCCAGCCGATGCCGGCAAACCTGCGGTGGAAACGAACCTTCTGGAGATGGAGGGCGACCGGGCTTGACGCAGCGCATCAGTCTAAATGGCAGCGATTGGCTGTATAAGGATTTTGTTGGTGAGGATTGGATTTGGCGGGACGCTGAGAAGCCGGATACGAAAGACGCTCGTTGGTGGCGGAAGGGAACCGTGCCCGGCTCGGTTCTCCATGACCTCTGGCAGAACGGTGAAACGCCGGATCCGTTTTTCGAGCGCAACAGCTTGCTCGTGGAATGGGTGCCGGAACGCACTTGGGTGTACAAGAAGTCGTTCCGTGCGGAAGAGAAGCTGCAGGGGCAGCGGATCCAATTGTTTTTCAAA
>JAQBPQ010000234.1 GCA_028287445.1 Cohnella sp. | reverse complement strand
ATATTTCCTGATTAATGTGGGGGCGGTATTCCCAAAGGGTTTCGCCGCTCTTCGCATCGAACGCCAACACGTCATCCGCGCCGGACAGCACAAACATGACGCCGTCATAAACGACCGGCGTTGCCTCACCCGAATATTTGAATTCTTTTCCTGATCCCAAATGCGCTACCCATTGGCCCTTTAGACCCGATGCATTCTTAATGTTGATTTGATTCAGCGGGGAGTAGCGTTGATTAAAGAGGTTTCCCCCATTCGTGATCCAGTCGTTTTTTGGCAAGGTCGTCATCTCTTTAGCCGTGAATGCAGGTGCGACTTGACCCGTGTATTTCTTATCTTGTTTTACGCTCGGGGCAGCAGGACCTTGCTGATTATTGTTTGCCGATTTGGTGGGTTTGGGGCTTGCCGGGCTCGCTTGCCGGTTCTGGCAAGATACGAGGACCAGCATAGCCATAATAAGAAACAAAACTGTGATTTTTCTTATCGGGATTTTAATCTTCATCAGGATCATCTCCAACAACAGGTTAACCATTAAGTTGTTGCCGGAGCGCTTTGATTATACCATGATGGTGCCGGCCATCGATTTCAAGGGACAAATGACAAACCCGCCCGAATCAAGAAACTTCGGGCGGGTTTGTTTTGTATAAGGATTAGATAAACAACGCTCCGGCAACTCCGCTTAAGATCCCTGCGACGATGACGGAACCCAGTGTAATCAGCAGGATTCTGCGTGGGAAAGATCGGGACAACATCAGCAAGGACGGCAAGCTGACTGCCGGCAGTGTAAGCAGCAGCGCCGCTACAGGACCCGTTGACATTCCTGCTGCCAAGAATGACTGGATAATCGGAATTTCTGCCGCCGTTGGAATAACGAACAACGCTCCGGCGACCGCGAACAAGATCAGGGCTACTGTCCCGGATACGCCGGCCACCGGGAAGAACCATACCTTTAATGCTCCGAGAACAAGAACCGCAATCAAGTAGGCGGGAACAATCTGCAGCAACATGACGCTTAAGCTCTTCGTCCAACGAACCCAGAACGATCCTTGCGGATCCATGGAGACGTCCTGGCCTTTCACGAGATTGGGGTTGGTTACTTCCTGACCTTTCATGATTCGATTAGCCAAATAACCGACACCGAACGTTAGCAGCACTCCGAAAATGATGCGAAGAACGGTGAACTTCCAAGACAATACGAAGGACATGAAGATCAGGGTCGCCGGATTGAGCAGCGGATTTCCGAGCCAGAAGGCGAGTGCCGAACCGGCCGATACATTCTTACGGCGAAGTCCCGCGGCGATCGGAGCGGCACAGCAGGTGCACATCATGCCCGGAAGAGAAGCGATTCCTCCATAAAAAGTGCTTTTGAAGTTTGCCTTACCCAATACGCGCTGGAGCCACCGGACCGGGATCAGCACCTGAACCAGGGATCCCAGAATGATGCCGAGAACCGCGGCCATCCAGACCGATTTGAAGTATTTGCCTGCGTATTGGACCGCATCGTTCCATGAAGGCGAACCTATTGCCGAAGCCGGGATACCTAGAATCGACTTGCCGATCGAATGAGTGCCCGATGCGGTTAACGCTTTGTGATAATAAGGCCACCATTTGACATACATCAAGCCTGCTGCCGCAATGAAGAGAAAAATCAGCACCAGGATGACCGTTTTGCTATTTTTTGGCTCGCGATTCAAGCCCAAACTCACTTCCGACATCTTATTCCCTCCATATGATAAGTAACTTTGCCAAACTGGATTATAACATAGTTCCGGACGGGGCGGGGACGAGAATGTTTGCTTTAATTCGATTAAATCGTGTACGATTTAGGAAAGAAACAGAGAAGGGAACGTGGATCGAATGGAAGCCGCGGACAACGTCAAATTGACCTCTTTATCCAGCAAAGGAGGATGCGGGTGCAAAATCGGACCGGCTGACCTGATGCAAGTAATCCGAAGCTTGCCTGCTACGAAGCGTGATCCGAATCTGCTGGTCGGACTGGATACAAGCGATGACGCAGGTGTATATAAATTGAGTGACGATCTGGCGATGGTTCAGACGGTGGATTTTTTCACACCGATCGTAGACGACCCATACTCCTTCGGGCAAATTGCTGCGGCGAACGCGATCAGCGACATTTATGCCATGGGTGGTAAACCCTTAACGGGATTAAATCTCGTCGCGTTTCCGATCACAACGCTGGATAAGCGTATATTAGCGGACATTTTACGAGGCGCATCGGATAAAGTACAGGAGGCCGGAGCCACGCTGGTCGGCGGCCACTCCATTGACGATAAAGAACCGAAGTTCGGCTTGGCGGTGACAGGAATCGTTCACCCGGACAAGGTCCGGACCAATGCGGGCGCCAAACCCGGAGACAAGCTTATTCTGACCAAACCGATCGGCGTGGGCATTTTGACCACTTCTATTAAGAAGGATCAATTATCGGAAGAAGAAGTACAGCGGGTAACGAAAGTGATGTCTACCCTGAACAAGCAGGCAGCCGAGACAATGGAACCGTTCGATGTTCATGCTTGCACGGATGTCACCGGCTTCGGTCTGATCGGGCATGCGATGGAAATGGCCAAAGGCAGCCATGTCGGCATTCGGCTCAACAAGACCAAGGTGCCGGTATTACCTCGTGTGCGAGAGCTTGCCGACCAAGGCTTCGTACCCGGAGGAACCAAGAACAATTTTAATCACGTTCAGGAGAATGTCACGTTCCCCGATTCCATGGATCAGACGGATCGCTGGATCCTCTGTGATGCGGTAACGTCAGGCGGCCTGCTCATTTCCGTTAACCCGGCACAGGCTGACGATTTGCATAACCAACTGCGGGATGCCGGCGTCGATGCCCATTTGATCGGCGAAGTCACCACAGAAAATGCCGGACTTATCGTAGTCGAGGCATAACCTATCAACCGAACGCCACATGAGGGAGACGATCATGTTTCAGGATATATTGCTCGAAGACCTGATGGAGCAGCGCAAGAACCATGGGTTGGTGCTTATTGATGTCCGGTCTCCATCCGAATACGAAGAGTCATCCATACCCGGCAGCTTAAACATACCGTTGTTCAATGACGAAGAGCGGGCCGAAATCGGGACGATTTATAAACAGGTGAGTGGGCAGGCTGCCAAAGAAAGAGGGCTGGAAATCGTCTCGGCTAAGCTGCCGGCATACATCCGAAGCTTTGCTGAAATTCCCGAGAAAAAAGCGGTGTTTTGTTGGCGGGGCGGAATGCGGAGCAAGACGACCGCGACCGTCCTGTCTCTAATGGGCATCCATTCGTATCGGCTGGATGGCGGATACCGCGCTTACCGCAAATGGATCGTCGATACACTCGAAACATTTGAATTTGCGCCAAAGGCCGTCGTTCTGCATGGCAATACGGGTACGGGCAAGACGTTGATTCTCCGTACCTTGCATGAACGCGGCCATCCGGTAATGGATCTGGAAGGGATGGCCGGTCACCGCGGCTCTATTTTCGGGCAAATCGGGCTCAAAGCACATAATCAGAAAACATTCGACGGTTTGCTGATGGACGAGCTGCTGCGTTATCAGAACTCGGATTATGTGTTGATGGAAGCGGAAAGCAAACGAATCGGCAGGGTGGTGCTGCCCGATTTTCTGGTGCGCAAGAAAGAAACGGGTTATCATCTCATGCTCGAGCTGCCATTGGCCGTCCGTGTCCAGCACATACTGGATGATTACCGGCCCTGGGAACATCACGAGGAATGTCTGTATGCTTTCCACCAAATCAAGTCCCGTATCCACACGCCGATCGCTGCCGAAATCGAAGGTTGCTTGAACACGGAGAGATATGACAAAGCCGTACGGATGTTGCTTGAGCATTACTATGATTCCCGTTATGCTTTTTCGACGGAGGCTTATGGGGCGGAGCTGACTGTCGTGAAGGCGGCCACCATCGATGAGGCGACTACCGAGATTGAGCGAATTTTCCGATCTCTTACGATATGAAACGTTTGGTGATGATCAGCACCTATTTGTTAGCTGCCGGCTTGTTGCTTCTCAACCGCAGCGCCATCTCTGACTGGCTTAAAGCCGACGGTTCATGGTCACATGACCTGTCGGTTTTGCTCATTGCTTTTGCCATCGCCCTTGTACCCGCCATTCCCTTTACAATCGTCGCAGTGTTGTTTGGAGCCAAATTTGGACCGATCGTCGGAACGATCCTCAATCTAGGGATATCCGTTGCCGCGGCGGTCGTATTATTTTTGTTGGTTCGATACACGTTCTCTCCTGAACAAAGGGGTAAAG
>JAQBPQ010000219.1 GCA_028287445.1 Cohnella sp. | reverse complement strand
GGGATCGGACCTGTGCTGCAGATCGCCGAGGGTTATTCCGTCGACTTGCCGGACAACGTGCACGACACGCTCGACCAACGAACGGATCCGACCTGGCCCACCACCTGGTTTGCTCCGATCCTGACCGGTAATGGATCGTTTCGCACCGTTTATGACGTCATGGATAACTGGGGAGCGAACCACGGTGCAATCAGTTTCGGCCATATCGGCGCTGATCTGATTACTATGGCGTCGATGCTGCGTATTCCGGTGAATATGCACAACGTGTCCGAAGAGCGTATTTTCCGCCCGCGGGCTTGGGGATTGTTCGGCACCGGCAACCCGGAGAGCGCCGACTATCGGGCTTGTCAAAATTTCGGACCTCTGTATCGATAGGTGGAAGGAGAATCGGAACATGAGCAACAGTCAGTCCATCCGTGAGGAGCTTTGCCGTTATGCGCAAAAAACGGTAGCAAACAAGCTTGTTGTCGGCCCAGGCGGCAATATCAGTGCGCGTCATGACGGCAAAATGTATTTGTCGCCAAGCGGTTTCGCCTTGGACGAAATCCGCCCCGCGCAATGGGTTGAGGTCGATATTGCTACAGGCGATATGACGGATATCGGTTTGCGTCCCTCTTCCGAAGTACTCATGCATTTGTACGCCTATCGCGCCAATCCCGACATTGGCGCGATCGTGCACACACATCCGCCGTATTGCATTGCCTTTACGTTGGTGGCGAGAGATTTGCCGATCATGTTCCCGGATCAGGCGGCTCTGGTTGGCCGTACCGTATACGTCCCCTATGTGCTGCCCACGACCGACAAACTTGCCGATGCAGTGGTGGAGAAGGTGAACGAAGCAAGCTCGATCCTGCTCGGCAACCATGGTCTTGTTACCACGGGGCGGAATCTGCGCGAAGCGTATTATCGCACGGAAGTGGTGGAGGAAAGCTCGAAAATTTATCTGATTGCCAGTGCGATACGGGAGCCCAAGGTGATGACAAGTGAGGAATACGAAGAAATCGCATCGCTCGAGAGTGAAGCGTACCGGATTCAGTTGCTTCAGAAAATGAAATGACCGCCGCGATAAAGGGGATTGCACCGATGAATCAACCATCAACCGTGCTGGCGTTCGATTTGGGGGCAAGCAACGGGCGGGCTTTAATCGGCGAACTCGCGGACACGGACGGCGGCGGGCCGATCCTCAAAGTGACGGAGATTCACCGGTTTCCGAATCACGCGATTCAGGTAGGCAGGCATCTTCATTGGGACATTTTACGGCTGCTCCACGAAATCAAGAAAGCGATCCGCAAGGCATTCCAGGAAGGTTATGCACCCGAAACATTCGGCATCGATTCCTGGGGCGTCGATTTCGGGCTGCTGGACGCCAACGGCGAGCTGCTCGGTTACCCCTATCATTATCGCGACCCGCACACCGAAGGATTGATCGAAGAAGTGAATGCCCTGATCGGGCGGGAAACGCTGTTCCATCAGAGCGGTCTGCAATTCATGCCGTTTAACACCCTGTATCAGCTGTATGCCATGAGAAAAGCAGCGTCCCCGAGACTGGACGTCGCCCGAACGCTGCTGCTGACCCCGGATTTGCTGGTGTATCTGTTGACCGGTCATCCATCATGCGAATTCACGATGGCCACGACTACGCAGTTGCTTCATCCTGAGCGGGGACTCTGGAACACCGAGCTGATGGATCAGCTAGGTATTCCTTCGCACTTGTTCCTCGATCCAGTGCAGCCCGGTTATCGGGTTGGCACGCTGGCTTCAGAGGTGTGCGAGGAACTCGGCGTTCCGGCGATGACCGCCGTATCGGTCGGAACGCATGATACCGAGTCGGCGATCGCCGCCATTCCGGCACGGGACGAGCCGTTCGCCTATCTCGTCTGCGGCACATGGTCGCTGCTGGGAACGGAACTCGACCGGCCGCTCCTTACAACGGAAACGATGGATCTGCAATTTTCCAACGAAGGCGGGGTCGGCGGCACCTACCAGCTGCTCAAAAACATCATGGGGCTCTGGCTGCTGCAGGAGTGCAAACGGGAGTGGGAGGAGAACGGTAACGAGATCGCTTACCCGGAACTCATCGCCGCGGCGCAGGCCGCGAGTCCTTTTCGCTGTCTCGTTCGGCCTGACGATTCCCGATTTTTCGGGCAGAACGGGATGACGGACAAAATCCGTGCTTTTTGTGCGGAAACAAGGCAGCCGGCGCCTCGCACGGAAGGGGAATTTGTCCGCTGCATCCTGGAAAGCTTGGCGCTTCGTTACCGCGAGGTGTTGGAATCTGCGGAGAGTTTGACCGGCCGACAGTTTCGCGGTCTGCATATGGTGGGCGGCGGCATCCAGAACCGGCTGCTCTGCCAATTCACGGCGGACGCGTTAAGACGTCCGGTATGGGCAGGACCTGTCGAAGCCAGCGCGATCGGCAACATGCTGGTTCAGCTTATCGCCCAGGGGCGCTGTGCTGATTTGATGGAAGCGCGTCGGCTCGTTGCGGCGTCGTTCGCGACGGATACCTATGAGCCGGCTTCCGACGACGCGTTGTGGACTGCCGCGTACATAAGATTTCAGAATCTCGGCTGATTTATGGAACAACCCAAAATCCCGACGGACTCATCCGTCGGGATTTTGGGTTGTGTTGGAAGAAGAGCCATGAATCTTCTCACATTTTCAAACCGTGCAGCCTTTTGAATTGTTCCGGGCTTATCCCTTCCAGCTTTTTGAAAAGAGAACTGAAATAACTGGGGTTGTCCATCCCGACGTTACGGGCGATCTCCCGGATCGTGACACCGCTGTGGCGGAACATCAACTCCTTGCTCCGTTTGATTCGTTCCCGGTTCACATATTCCATGGGTCGCATAGCCAGCGTTTTGCGGAACAACGTGCAAAGATGCTGGGGACTTGTTCCGATCTCATCGGCCATTTCAGAAATGGAAATGGTGCGATGCAGATGCTGCTCGATGTGGCGAAGAACGGGCTGTAAGCGGGAACGGAATTGTTCGGAGGAGGGCGGCCGATCTTGGACAAATTTTCGTAAATCCAACAAAAAGCCGTACAGCGATTTGGAGTACTCTACGCCGGCCGAAGAATGTCCGGATCGTGCCATGTCCAGGAAATGGCGCAGGTGCTGGGCAGGAAGGTCAGGCAGCGCGGTTGGATAGACACCGGAACGGACGATTCCGGCCTCTCTGAACAGTTCCGGCGTCAAGCCGCCGGCGAATGATGCCCAATACAACTCCCACGGTCCTTTGACAGGCTCATATTGATGGGGAATGTGAGGGAACAAGATCAGGGCTTGCCCCGCCTTTACGGTCATCCGCCGAGGTCCGATTTCCACTTTCCCTTCTCCTGACACGACTTGAAGCCATTGATAATACGGGAATCCGTCGGGCCGCCGGACGGATTCCTGATGATCCCAGTGTCCGACGCTCGTCAGATACAGCGGCAACTGGGCATCCTGATCGGTCAGGACAGGGAACAACGCAGTATCCATCCGGAATACTTCCTTTCATATTTTAATAGTGACGCTAAAATCATTGGATTGGAACGGGAACGGCTCGATATTATAATTTGAATATAGTTACATTATGATAGGGAGTGTCTCCTTTGTCCAAATCCAAATTCGTCTATGTTCCCCCTGCCAACGGATTCCCCGAATGGAACAACAACCCGGATCTTTTTCAGCTGAACCGGATGGACGCCCACGCCGACTTTATCACGCACGATTCGCTGGACGAAGCGCTGAACGTCGACCGGGAAGCTTCCGCCAGCAAGCATTCGTTAAACGGAGTCTGGAAATTCGCTTGGGCGGAAAACCCGGATTCGCGGATTCGGAATTTCCATGAACGGGAGTATGACAGCACCGGGTGGGACGACATCCCGGTTCCTGCGCATTGGCAACTCCAAGGCTACGATTATCCGCAATACACGAATATCCGTTATCCGTGGATCGAGCATGAGGACATCCGGCCGCCTTTTGCACCCGTGAACTACAACCCGGTAGGTTCGTACTTGAGGACGTTTACGGTACCGGAAGGATGGGCGGACCAACCGGTGTTCATCAGCTTCCAAGGTGTCGAATCCGCCTTCTACCTATGGCTCAACGGAGAGCTGGTCGGCTACAGCGAAGATACGTTTACCCCGGCGGAATTCGATTTGACCCCGTACCTCTCGGAGGGCGAAAACAAACTGGCAGTCGAGGTGTACCGCTGGTGCGACGGCAGCTGGCTCGAGGATCAGGATTTCTGGCGGATGAGCGGCATTTTCCGGGAGGTGTACTTGTTCACGGCTCCGGATGTGCATGTGTTCGATTTTCAGGTCAATACAGACTTGGATGACGAGTTCAGAGATGCTCAGCTTCGAATCAAGGCGACAATCGTGAACGAGTTCGGGCGGGAAGCCGGAGACTTCCTATTGGAAGCCCAGTTGTATGACCGGGAGAGGCATCCGGTACTGGAACATCCGCTCCGGATGGATGCGGCGATCGGCAGCGGGGAGTCTTGCGAGGCCGGCGGTTCCGCCGCAGTGCCGAATCCGCTCAAATGGAGCGCGGAGAAGCCGAATTTGTATACGCTTGTGCTGCGTCTCGTCGATGCTTCCGGTAACGTGATGCAGTATATCAGCTGCAAGGTCGGGTTCCGCAAGTTTGAAATCGAAGACGGCCTGATGAAAATCAATGGCCAACGTATTCTGTTCAAGGGTGTGAACCGCCACGAATTTTCGTGCGACACGGGTCGGGCGCTCGGATATGAGGACATGCTGCGGGATGTCCGTCTGATGAAGGCTTACAACATCAACGCTGTCCGCACATCCCATTATCCGAACCATCCGAAGTGGTACGACCTATGCGATGAGTATGGCCTGTACGTGATCGACGAAACCAACCTGGAATCTCACGGCAGTTGGATTTACGGACAGTCACAGGACGAGGAAGGAGACGCGGTTCCCGCCAGCAAACCGGAATGGACGGCGAACGTGATCGACCGGTGCAACTCCATGCTCCAGCGGGACAAAAACCACCCGTCCGTGCTCATCTGGTCACTTGGGAACGAGGCTTGGGGCGGCGACAATTTTGTGAAAATGCATGATTACTTGCGGGAACAAGATCCTTCGCGGCCCGTGCATTACGAAGGCGTGACGCAGTGCCGCAAATCCGAAGCGGCGTCGGACATCGAGAGCCAAATGTATTCCCCGCCACGAGTGTTGGAAGAGTACGCTTGGCGCCAGGGACCGAAAAAACCGTTTATCTTGTGCGAGTACAGCCACGCCATGGGCAATTCCAACGGCGGCTTGGTTAAGTATTGGGAGCTGTTTCACAAACATCCGGTACTGCAGGGAGGCTTTATTTGGGACTGGATCGATCAGGCGATCCGCGTGAAGGCCGAGGATGGGACCACTCACATGGCGTACGGCGGCGACTTCGGAGAATCTCCGCACGACGGTAATTTTTGCGGCAATGGGTTGATTTTCGCGGATCGGACCGTGTCGCCGAAGCTGTATGAACTGAAGAAATGCCACGAGAACGTCAAAATAACGGCGGAAGATCTGTTGCGGGGAACGTTTACTTTGACGAACGACCATCTGTTTACGGATTTGAGCGAATATGATTTTCGCTGGCTGCTTACCCGCAACGGCGAAGCGATCAAGGAAGGGGAGGTCACGGTCGAAGCTGCCCCCGGAGAGAAGGTTGCCGTTGATCTGTCGGAGGCGTATCCGGGGGAAGCTTCGTACGGTCAGGAATATGTCCTGACTTTAAGTATGCTGTTGCGGCGTAATACCGATTGGGCGGAAGCGGGGCATGAGTTGGCGTTCGAACAATTCGTGGTGCCGGCTGTGGCAGCTGCCGGGCACGAACGGAAAGGGACTTTGCCTTCCCTTCACGTTGGTACGGAAGGCGGCGGCCTTCTCATCCAAGGACAGCGCTTTGCCGTTCGGTTTGATTCGGTAAGCGGTGATATGGTCTCCTATCAGGTGGGGGACACGGAACTGCTGCGTGAATCACCCGCGCCGAATTTCTGGCGGGCGTCCACGGATAATGACCGAGGCAACAAACTTCACGAACGGTCCGCCGTTTGGCGGGAAGCCGGCAGAGGTCGCAAGCTTCTTAGCTTTCGTTGGGAGTCAGCGACGGACGATGTGAGGATATTTATCCGTTATGCTCTTCCAACGGTACCGGTATCATTATTGGATCTGACTTATATCTTGACGGGCAACGGTGAAATTGCAATCTCCGGCTGTCTAATGCCTGGGCATGGGTTGCCGGAAATGCCGGAGATCGGGCTGCTATTCGTCATGGATCCGGCGTTCGACAGGCTGACATGGTATGGCAGGGGGCCTCATGAGAACTACTGGGACCGCCAGTCTGGAGCCAGATGGGGTCTCCACGCCGGACGGGTGAACGATCAAGTCGTTCCTTACCTTCGGCCGCAGGAATGCGGGAACAAAACGGATGTCCGTTTTGCCACCGTGACGAATGCCGAAGGTAAGGGAATCCGGATCGAAGGCGCGCCGACATTCGAGCTGAACGCTTTGCCGTATACGCCGCATGAGATGGAGCAATACGATCATCATCATCTTCTGCCGAAACCGGAAAAAACCGTCGTGCGGATCAACGACAAACAAATGGGCGTCGGAGGCGACGACAGTTGGGGCGCCCGTACACATCCGGAGTACACGTTGTTCGCGAACCGCAATTATACCTTTTCATTTAAATGGATAGGCTTGGAAGGATAACCACTGCCGTGACCGCGGAGTTGTCGCTGCGTGTATGCAAACGACCCGCATCTCTGCGGGCCTTGGAACAATCTATGAAAAAAGGGGTGTGCATTCATAGTAGCCTTCTAATCTGAAAGGAAAATGAAGGGAACCTGAAATTCGGATTAAAAGTTCGCGCTGACAATCTTACGAATGGTTTTGCCGTCGGAACAACGCCTTGTCAATTTGGGTTTCGGAAAGAAAATTAGACCTACAACGTTTTATGGTTGTAGGTCTAATTTTTAATACAATGGGTGAAAGTTTTTTGTCTAAGTCAAGGAGTCAAAGACGATTTCTTCTTCCCGCGAACAGATTATAGATGAGGGAAATCAAAGCAAGAATAAGCAGAATATGGATCAATCCACCCGCAATGTGAAAAGAAAAGCCCAAAACCCATAACAAGAGAATCACGACAAAAACGGTCCAAAGCATAGGAGCACTCCCCTTTCAGATGGTCTATCGGTTGCTTTAATTTTTACCACAATGACAAGAATTAAAACATAAGTCATTAAGGCAAAAACCAAAATGAACGACAGATTCTCAGAAAGTCCGGAACCGCCGGAATGCTAAATGAGCAAAGCCAGCCACTCTTCCCGGCCGACCGGGCCGAAATATACGGTGAGGTCAACACCAGATAAGGCGCCGGCGATCGCTTCCTTGTCATATCGGATTCCATAAAGACAATCCGTCACTTCGGACACTTCTCCCGTTCCGAAGAAGTCGCCGTAAACCGCAGCTTCGCGGATGACGCCTTCGATCACATTCAGACGGACATCATAGGTGCCGGCGGCAAGGCGTTTGACCTGCCTGACGTTAAAAGCGGGCGAGCGGCCATAATTCCAATCCCAGTTGCGATAACGTTCGTCGGCAAGGCGCCGGACGGCATCCCAGTCGGCTTCGGTCAGCGTATATTTGGGAATGTCAGCTCCGTCGAAGATTGAGTCCAGCATCGCTTGCTTAAATTGTTCCATTTGCATTGGCTCCCGCAAAAACTCGGAAATGTTGGCCACCCGGCTTCGTACGGACTTCGTTGCTTTCGATTCGAATTTTACGGGATTCACGTTCAACGCCGAGACGATCGAATCCACTTCGGAATCGAACAGCAGCGTGCCATGGCTGAACATTCGGCCCTTGGAGGAGAATTGGGCGTTGCCGGATATTTTGCGTTCTCCGACCTGGAGGTCGTTGCGTCCGGTAAGTTCGGCTTCTACGCCAAGCTTGCGGAGAGCGGCCACAACCGGTTCCGTGAATTTACGAAAATTATGAAACGACTTGCCGTCGTCACGGGTGATGAAGCTGAAGCTCAGGTTGCCCAGGTCGTGATAGACGGCACCGCCGCCGGAAAGCCTCCGAACCACATGGATTCCGCGATCGCGCACGTAGGTCTCGTTGACTTCTTCCGCGGTGTTTTGATTTTTGCCGATAATGATGGAAGGCTCGTTAATGTAAAAGAGCAGGTAATCGTCTTCGTCCGGAAGACTGCGCAAAGCGTATTCCTCCAGTGCCAAATTGAGCGTCGGGTCGTGGATATTGCCGTTGTCCAAGAACAGCAAGGGGAATCCTCCTTCAGTTGCTTGTTTGCTAACGTCATTGTAGCCGAGAATGGAAGGGTTCACAATTGTTCCGTTTGCGCTTGACATTGCATATCCTGACGTAATAATATTGCCTTACGTAAAAAATAATTTTTATGGTGGTTAGCGAACATGGCCAGATCAGAAGAGATTTTGCCTGCGTACCGGCTGGAGACGGCGGAGCAAGCGTTAGCGCTGCTGAACCCGAATCGTGCGGATCTGCTTCGGCTGCTTGATGTACCGGCTTCCGCAACGGAAGTCGCACGCCGGATCGGTGACACTCCTCAGAAAGTCAATTATCACTTGAAAAGCTTGGAGAAAGTCGGCCTCGTGCGCAGAAGCGGAACACGGCAGGTGAAAAACCTGGTAGAAGTGCTGTACCAGGCTGTAGCGCGTACGTATGTGATTCCCGATGCATTCGGGTGGCCGGAAGAGCTGCGAACGAGGATGAAGTCGCAGGGCGCCCTTCGGCATCTCCTGTCTGCCGCAGACCAAATCCGTAACGACGCGGCCCGGCTCATGGACGCTGCAGACGAAGCGGCCGAGGTGCCGAGCGCGGCGATGGATTTCGAGGTGGATTTGCCGGACGAAGCCGCCCGGCAAGCTTTTATCCGTGACTATACGGAAGCGGTTCGCCAAGTAGCCGGGAGATTCCGCGCTCCGCAGCAGTCTAAGGAACATGCGTTTCGCGTAATGGCTGTGATTTACCCTAAACTCGATGCGGGAGGTATGAATCATGAGGGATGACGATAATCGCAAGCGGATTGTGTTGATTTGGGAGAGAGCCGGAGAATCGCAGGAATCGGATAAACAAGGAGAAGCGACTGTTTCCGTGACCCAGCTTGGAGATGCCCAGGCGCCGGTGCTTCGAGTCGTGTCTGCGGGATTTGGCCAAACGGTCCGCGCAGCCGGGGCCGGAGGCCAGCCGACCGCATCGCTTCGCAACGCGGCCTAAACGCAGAAATCACCTAACGAAAGGAGATTATCGTCATGAGCGTAGTGCCGGTTGTAGTCGAGCAAACCAACAGAGGAGAACGTTCTTACGACATTTACTCGAGATTACTGAAAGACCGGATTATTTTCCTGGGCACGGCGATCGACGATCAGGTCGCGAATGCCATCATTGCTCAGATGTTGTTTCTGGCGGCGGAGGATCCGGAAAAAGACATCCATCTGTATATCAACTGTCCGGGCGGATCGACGACCTCAGGGTTTGCGATCTTCGATACGATGCGATTCATCAAACCTGACGTGTCTACGATCTGTGTCGGGATGGCCGCGTCTTACGGCGCTGTTTTGCTCGCTGCGGGAGCGGACGGCAAACGGATGGCCTTGCCGAATGCGGAAATTATGATCCACCAACCGTGGGCCAGCGGCCTTCAAGGCCAGGCTTCCGATATCCTCATTCACTCCAACCACATTTTGAAGACCCGGGAACGTTTGAACCGAATTTTGGCGGATCGATCCGGGCAGCCGCTTGAGAGAATCGAACGCGACACGGACCGGGATCATTACATGTCCGCTGAGGAAGCAGCAGCCTATGGGTTGATTGACAAGGTTGTCGAGAGGTAAAGTTCAGAGATCCCGATTGTAACTGGAAATCCTCCATCTAACTCGTGAAGAAAGAGGGACAAAAGCCGAAAGCCACAAAATTGGCAGGAGGATTTCCAGTTATTCGGCTAAATCGTCGAGATTAGGCACATTTTACCGGAGAAACTCCTGTTATTCCCAACCATCTACCCCGTACCTTGACTTTTCCATCGGGAAGGTTACGCTTTGTAGTAGAACGAGAAGCAAATGGAAAACGGGAGCGAAACAGGATGATCACACGCAAAGTCACCCCATCGGAAAGCGGCAAACGGCTGCATCGCTATCTCAGAATCTTGATGCCGAATATTCCCCTTGGACAAATTTACAAAATGATCGACCAAGGCCGGGTGCGCATCAACGGCAAACGCAAAAAGCAGGACTACGAACTGAACGCGGGTGACGAACTGGCTATACATATAGAAGAAGCGGCTTACCAAGAGGCAAGTGTCGGACAGAAAAAACTGAAATTCATCGGAGTAAGCGCGGACATCGATGTGGTTCATGAGGATTCCGAGCTGCTGGTTGTGAATAAACCGGTGGGTATGCTGACTCATCCGGACCAAGCCCAGTCAAGGGATACGCTGATCGGCCGGGTTCACGCCTATTTGTACCGCAATGATCAGCTTGACAGCGCCTTGTTCCAGCCGGCGACGGCCAACAGGCTGGACAGGAACACAAGCGGGCTGGTCCTCATCGGGAAAACCGCAGGTATGCTCCATCAGTTGAACCAGTGGATTCAAAAACGAGAGCTGGAGAAGTACTACATGACCTTGGTAGAAGGGCGTTTGTCCGGCGAAGGAACGATTGAGGGGTCGCTCGTGAGGGACGAGAAGAGCAACCGTACTTTGGTGGTGGCGTCCCGCAAGAGAGAGGATGCCGAGGAGGAACGGCCAGGCGAAAAGGAGGCGACGACAAGGTATCATGCGCTTCAGACAGGACGAACGCATTCGCTCGTGGAGATCGAACTGATCAGCGGCCGCACCCATCAGATCCGCACCCATCTCCAAAGCATCGGCCATCCGCTGCTCGGGGATATCAAATACGGGGGGCATGCCATGGGAACGATCAATCACCAGCTGCTGCACGCTTGGCGGATGGTGATGCCGGACGGCCGAGAGTTCAATGCCCCGCTGCCTCTGTTGTTTCGTCAGACGTTGGATCGTCTGGGACTTCAGTTGAACTGACGGGCCGCAATAGCCGTCAGAACGAAAAGAAAATAAACTTCCGTTATAGGAGAACGAATACGTCTTGCAAGGGATTGGCATGAGAATGCCATCCCTTTTTTCATCTTACGATTACCGTTTTTATTTGTATTATTTCATATTCAAACACAAACAAAGATGTTAAGATGAAAACAAATTAAAACAAGCGAACTTATCGGAGGTAATGGAATGGTGCAAAGCCTATGGAACTCATCCGAAGCATCTGGTCTTCAAGGCGGCCTTGACGAGCTGGTTTACCGTTCGAACTTGATTGGCGCAGACCGCCGTGTCTGCAATTGGGGAGGCGGCAATACGTCGACCAAGACGACAGTTCAGGATTTTCGCGGCCGGGATGTGGAAGTGATGTACGTCAAAGGAAGCGGCTCCGACCTGGCGACGATGAAGGCGGGGAACTTCACCGGTTTGCGAATGGAGGATATCCGTCCGCTGTTCGAACGCGATTCGATGTCCGACGAGGCAATGGTCGCTTACCTCGGACATTGCATGATCGATTCGAAGCATCCTCGCGCGTCGATCGAGACGTTGCTGCACGCTTTTCTGCCTTTTAAGCATGTGGATCATACGCATCCGGATGCGATCATCAGTTTATGCTGCGCGGATAACGGTAAGCAGGCGGCCCGGGAAATTTTCGGAGACCGTTTCGTATGGGTGCCTTATGTCCGTCCGGGATTTACCTTGTCCAAAATGATCGCCGAAGCAGTGCTCGCCAACCCGAAAGCGGAATTGGTACTGATGGAAAAACACGGTCTCGTCACATGGGGGGAAACATCCGAGGCAAGTTACGCGCAGACGATCAAGATCATCAGCGAGGCGGAAGCCTACATTGAAGATCGCGTGAAAGAATCGAAGCTATTCGGTGGTTTGAAGCATCCGCCTCTGCAGTCGGATATACGCCGCAGCATAGCTTCGCAAGTGATGCCGACCGTGCGCGGCGCAGTGAGCGACCCGAATAAAATGATCCTTTCCTTCGACGACCATGACGACGTGCTTGCTTTCGTAGGTGGTCAGGATTCCCCGAAACTCTCGCAAGTCGGCGCTGCCTGCCCGGACCATCTGGTGCACACGAAAGTCGTTCCGTTGTTCATTGACTGGACGCCGGACACGGGAGACGTAGACGATCTTAAGCTGAAATTGAAGCAAGAAATTTCCAAATATAAAGAGCAATATAAAGCGTACTTCGAGCGCAATCAAAACGAAGGAGATGTCATGTCCGAAGCCGCGCCGCGCGTTATTCTGATTCCGGGCGTAGGCATGATCAACACGGGCAAAAGCTGGGCGGCGTCTCAAGTAAGCGGTGCTTTATATCATCGCGCGATCGCTGTGATGCGTGGAGCAACGGCACTCGGCGAGTTTGTGTCGCTTAGCGGGAACGAATCCTACAACGTGGAATACTGGCCGCTCGAACTTTACAAATTAACGCTCGCTCCGCCGGAAGCCGAGTTCTCGCGCAAGATCGCCTTCATTACAGGCGGCGCCGGCGGTATCGGAAGTGAAACGGCCCGCCGTCTCGTGGCCGAAGGCGCACACGTCGTACTGGCGGACCTGAACCTTGAGGGAGCGCAGAAGGTGGCTGCCGAAATCAACGATAAATACGGAGATAACCGGGCCATCGCCGTTCCGATGGATGTCACGAACGAAGAAGCCGTACAGGCGGCTTATACGGAGACCTCACTCGTTTACGGAGGCGTAGATATCATCGTCAACAACGCAGGTCTTGCCACATCCAGTCCGTTTGACGAAACATCGCTCAAGGAATGGAACCTGAATATCCAAGTGCTCGGAACCGGTTATTTTCTGGTCGCACGTGAGGCGTTCAAGGTCATGAAGCAGCAGGCGATCGGCGGCAATATGGTGTTTATCGCCTCCAAAAACGCCGTCTATGCAGGCAAAAACGCCTCCGCCTACAGTGCAGCCAAAGCGCTGGAAGCGCACCTGGCCCGTTGTATCGCCACCGAAGGCGGCGAATATGGGATCCGCGTCAACACGATTCTTCCAGACGCCATCCTGCAAGGATCCGCGATATGGAACTCGAATTGGCGGAACGAACGCGCGGCGGCTTACGGAATCCAGCCCGATCAGTTGGAAGACTACTACCGCAAACGCACGACGCTGCTGGTCAACATTTTCCCCAAAGACATCGCAGAGGGCATTGCTTTCTTTGCCTCCTCCAAAGCGGATAAAACAACCGGCTGCATGCTCACGATCGACGGCGGCGTCCCGGCCGCGTTCACACGCTAATCCGATGACCAACTCGATAGAGAATAGAGAGGGTGTTGACTGATGCCGCAGCCCAATATCGATAGGGCTTATGAAGAGGCCAGAACACGATATGGTCAACATGACATTGACGTGGATCAAGTAATGGAGAATCTGAAAAACATCAAGATTTCCATGCATTGCTGGCAAGGAGACGACGTGCGGGGGTTTCTCAACCGGGCGCAGGAGCTGACCGGCGGGATTTCGGTAACCGGTCATTATCCTGGGGCCGCCGGAACGCCTGCAGAATTGCGGGCGGATTTGGAGAAAGCTTTCTCGCTCATTCCCGGCAAGCATAAAGTAAATCTTCATGCCATCTACGCGGATACGGATGAGAAGGTGGAATTGGATCAACTCGAGCCCCGGCATTTTCAAAAATGGGTGGACTGGTCCAAGGAGCAAGGTTTGGGACTGGATTTTAATCCGACCTGTTTCTCTCATGAGAAATCCAAAGACGGCTTCACGCTGAGCCATCTGAATCCGGACATTCGTCGATTTTGGATCGATCATTGCAAAGCGTCGAGAAAAATCGGGGCTTACTTTGGAGAGCAACTGGGTCAGGTGTGCGTGACGAATGTTTGGATTCCTGACGGATACAAAGATATCCCCGTTGATCGGATGTCCCCCAGACAACGGCTCAAAGATGCGCTGGATGAAGTGTTTGCGGAGGAATTAAACCCTCGGTACAACCTGGATGCCGTGGAGAGCAAGCTGTTCGGTCTCGGCTCCGAAGCTTATGTGGTCGGTTCCCATGAATTTTATATGGGGTATGGAATGCAAAAAGGCAAGTTGATTTGTTTGGATTCCGGCCATTTTCATCCATCGGAAGTTATTTCGGGCAAGTTGTCGTCCATGGCGCTGTTCACAGACGGAATCCTTCTGCACGTAAGCCGCCCGGTGCGATGGGACAGCGATCATGTGGTGATTTTGGATGATGAACTGCTGGAGATCGGCAGAGAATTGGTCCGTCACGATCTGCTCGGCAAAACACACATAGGCTTGGACTTCTTCGATGGCAGCATCAATCGGGTTGCAGCCTGGGTGATCGGCATGCGCAACACGATCAAGGCTCTGATGCGGGCGATGCTCGAACCGTATGAAACTTTGAAGAAAGCGGAGCTGGCAGGAGACTACACGACCCGTCT
>JAQBPQ010000188.1 GCA_028287445.1 Cohnella sp. | reverse complement strand
ACAGACCGGATTTGTGCCGATCATCCGTCAAATAACGGAGCAGGCCATAGCCGATGCCCTTATGGGGAATGTGCCGCAAATCTTCTTTTACTCTTTTGATCTGTTTGCCCGTGTCGGCGCCATATGGCAGCTCGAGAACAACCGGATACTGCGTCGTAAACCAGCCGACCGTCCGTGAAAGGTTCATTCCCTCGATGATTTCTTCCCGTCCGTGACCTTCCAGGTTAACCAGAATCTTGTGATCCCCGCACCATTCCCGCATGGCAAGCCCAAGCGCGGTCAGCAAAATGTCGTTCATCTCGGTGTGATAGGCCTGGTGAACGCGCGTGGTCAGCCGTTCCGTCTCGCTCGCGGTGAGCCAAAACTCCACCGTGCGCGTATTCCGCATCCGATGGTCACCGGTTTCATGGTCCTTGGGAATCGGCATCACCCGAACCTGCTCCAGCTTTCTCCAGTAATCGATTTCCTTCAGCAGCGTCCGGGAATCGGCATAGTCCTGAAGCTCTGTTGCCCACTTCCGGTAGGAATGGGATTTGCCCTGCAATCGCATCTCCCCGCCGTTCGCGGCTTGAAGATAACTGGCTGCGAAGTCTTCCAGCAGAATGCGCCAAGACACGCCGTCCACTACCAAATGATGAATGACGAGCAACAGATGATCACCCTGATCGGTTTGAAAAAGCGCAGCTTTCAGCAACGGTCCCCGGGTTAAATCGATACTGGCTTGAAAACGTTCCGTCTCCAGCAAGATGGCTTGTTCCACCTCTCCAATCGGTACATCCGGCCGAATCACCTCCAAATGGGGAATACTTTCCTCCGGACCGCGGTTGAATTGAACAACGTTCCCATCTTGGATCGTATAACCCATCCGCAGCGCATCATGGTGTCGGGCCAATTGATTCAGTGTCCGCCGGACGACTTCTGTCTTGAATCCGGTTGGGGCATACAGCATGACTGCTTGGTTCCAATGATGGCTATCGGTGAACCGCCTCTCGAAAAACCAGCGCTGGATTGGCGTCAGTGGTACTTCCCCTTCCACCGGTGCCTGATCCGCTTGCCCTTCTGTGATCTTTTGCAAATAAAGGCTGACTTGCTCAATGGTGGGATGCTGGAACAAGTGCTTCATTTCCAGCTTCCACCCGTGTATGTTCAGGCGGGCTGCCAATTGAATCGCTTTGATCGAGTCGCCGCCCAGCGAGAAGAAATTGTCGTTGATGCCTACCTGTCCGGCTCCAAGCACATCCTGCCATAGATCGGAAAGCAGCTCCTCCTTCTCGTTTCTAGGCGCCCGATATTCATCTCTTCCAGCCCCGGCTTCGGGTTCCGGCAGCGCCTTCCGGTCTACTTTGCCGTTCGGCGTCAGCGGCATCTTGTCCACTTGAACGAAATAGGAGGGAACCATGTACGCAGGCAGCGTGCGCGACAGCGCAGCTCGAAGCTCCTCTGTCGTCAACACGCGATCACCTGCGACATAAGCGCATAAGGAGTTAGCTCCCGTCTCGTCCTGGCGAGTCATGACCACCGCCTCGTTCACGCCTTCTACCCGCATCAATTGCGATTCGATCTCCCCAAGCTCAATCCGGAAGCCGCGGACCTTCACCTGCTGGTCGATACGGCCCAGAAATTCGATATGGCCGTCCGGCAGCCATCGCGCCAGGTCCCCCGTTCTGTACATGCGCTCCCCTGGCGAGAACGGATTGTCCACGAATTTCTCCTCCGTCAGATCGGGACGATTCCAATACCCGCGCGCCACGCCGTCGCCGCCTACGCACAATTCTCCCGGAACGCCGATCGGCTGCGGTTGGCCGGCGGAATTCAAAATATAGGCTGTGGAGTTGCCGATCGGTTTGCCGATCGGAATCTGATGTGCATAGTCCTGTTCGATCCGGAAGCAGGTGGAGAAGGTCGTATTTTCGGTCGGACCATATCCATTCCACAGGGTGAGATCAGGACAAACCCGCCGAACTTGATTCACATGCCGGGGCACCAAGGCATCACCGCCGATGATCAAATGCCGCACGGCTGCGAACATGTCCGCCTTTTCCTGAGCAAGCTGATTGAACAAGGGAGAAGTCAGCCACATCGTGGTGATGCCATGCCGCTGTAAAAATCCGCTGAAGCCTTCAACATCCAGCAAGGTTGATTTGGGAACCGGGTATAACGTTCCTCCATGGAGCAGAGCTCCAAATAACTCGAACGTGCTCGCATCGAAGCTGATCGCCCCCGTCTGAGCCATTCGGCAACTATCATCGAACGGGACGTATCCTGCATTTTTGACCAGCCGGACCACGTTGCGATGTTGGACCATGACGCCTTTGGGCTGTCCGGTCGAACCGGACGTGTAGATCACATAAGCGAGATCTTCCGGCCGATTGAGGTGGGCAAGATTCGTTGTGTCCATCTGTTCCAGTGAAGGGTCATCGAAATAAAGCGGTTCCGTTCCCTGCAGGCGCCCGGCCAATGCCCGCCCGGTCAATACCAGCTCCGCACCGCTGTCAGCGAGCAAGTAACGCACCCGTTCGTCCGGATAATCCGGGTCGATCGGCACATAAGCGCCGCCCGCTTTCAGAATCGCCAAGATCCCCACCATCATGTCATCCGACTGCTCCACCATGATGCCCACCGTTTGATCCCGCTGCAGCCCCTTGGCTCTCAGCATTCTCGCCAGCCGATTCGCCCTCGCGTTCAATTCGCGGTAGGTGATCTGCTGAACGCCTAATACGACTGCCGCTTTGTCGGGGACTCGCTCGGCCTGCTCTTCGAATAGTTCGTGTATCGTATTATTTCGCGGATACTCGGTTGCCGTATCGTTAAAGGCCACCAAGATCCGCCGCTTCTCCGCTTCCGCCAGCATGGCGGCTTCCGAAATCGGCACATCCTGATCGGTGACGATATGGCCAAGCATGGTTTTAAAATAGCCGATCCATCGGCCGATCGTTTCCGGATGGAACAATGCCGTGTTGTACTCCAGTTCGAACCGGATCGTATCCTTCTCTTCCGTGGCGGTAAGCGTCAAGTCGAACTTCGCGGTCCGGTTCGTAAGCGGATACGTTTCCGTGCTTAATCCTTCCATGGCAAACGTATTGAGGTCTGCGTTTTGCATTCCGAACACCACGTCAAACAGTGGATTACGGCTCATGTCGCGGTGCGTCTGAACTTTCCCGACCAACTCGTCAAACGGGTAATCTTGGTTTTCATACCCTCCCAGCACCGTTTGTTTCACTTCCTGCAAATACTCCCCAAACCGCTTGTGCCCTTCCGGATAGGTCCGAACAGCAAACGTGTGCACGAACATCCCCATCATCGGAGCCAAATCGGGATGAGACCTGCCCGCACTCGGAGAGCCGACGATCAGTTCGCTTTGCCCGCTCAATTTCGCCAAAAACGCGCTATATGATGCCAACAGCATCATGTATAACGTCGTTTCCGTTTTCTGAGCCAAATTTCGCACAGTTGTCGTGAAGTCGGGATCCAAGGTAAAGCTCATGCGGTCCCCCGCAAAGCTTTGCACCGCCGGACGAACATGGTCTGTCGGAAGGCTGAGCACCGGAAGTTCTCCGGAGAGCTGTTCCAGCCAATAGGTTTCCTGCCTTCGATAAGTGTCGGATTGTGCCCAAATCTGCTGCTGCCATACCGCATAGTCCTTATATTGGAGGCGAAGCGGTTCGAGACTCTCACCTGCATACAGCTTCGTGATTTCTTCCAGCAGCAAGCTTACAGACGCCCCGTCGGAGATGATATGGTGCATATCGACCAACAACAAGTGCTGCTCTTCTGCGATACGGATCAGACCTACACGAAATAGAGGCGATTGTTCCAAATCAAATGGACGAACGAACTCCTCGATGATCCACTTGGCTTCTTGTTCGGTCGCTTCCTCATAGGAGACGGTGAATTCCGCTTGATGCTGAATTCTTTGCACCGGCTGTCCGTCGCTCATCTCGAACGAGGTACGGAGCGCGTCATGCCGTTGCAGCAGTTGCCGGATCGCCGAATCGAACCTCTCCCGCTGAAGCGGGCCGTCAAGCCGCATCACGCACGGCATGTTATAACTCCGATCCGCGCCTTCCAACTGTTGCAGCACATACAGCCGTTTCTGAGCCGACGTCACCGGGTATACCTCCCGTTGCTCCGCCGGGGTAAGGGAGACGATAGAACTTTTATCCGCCTTAGCGATCGCTTGAGCCAAGCCTTCTATCGTAGGCGATTGGAACAGTTCTTTTAACGGCAGTTCTACCTGCAAATCTCTATGGATCTGCGCGAGCATCACCATCGCTTTTAACGAATGGCCGCCAAGTTCGAAAAAATGATCTTGTACGCCGATTTGCGGGATCCCGAGCACTTCCTGCCAAATGCTGACCAGTCGCGCTTCGGTGTCCGTCCGAGCCGGCACATACGCCGCTTCTGATCGGTGACGGACATCCGGCTTCGGCAAAGCCCGACGGTCCACCTTGCCGTTGCCGGTCAGCGGCAGCTCTTCCAGTTGGATGAATGCGGAAGGCACCATGTATCCGGGCAATTCCTTGCCGGCAAAGTCACGCAGCATGCCGCCGGTCAGCGGCATATCAGCGACAACATAAGCGACTAGCTGCGTTTCTCCCGATGAAGCATCCATAGCCAGAACAACGGCTTCGCGGATCGCCTTGTGCTTCAGCAATTGCTGCTCGATTTCACCTAACTCGACGCGTTGCCCGCGAATTTTTACTTGATGATCGATCCTTCCGATAAATTCGATATTCCCGTCCGGAAGCCATCGGGCCAAATCGCCTGTCCGATAAATTCGTTCTTCTTCCTTAAACGGATGGGACACAAACTTCTCCTCAGTAAGCTCGGGACGGTTGAAATAACCAAGAACAAGCCCGTCTCCGCCCACACACAATTCCCCTGCCGCACCGATCGGCTGCAGTTGCCCGAACGAGTCGAATATGTAGGCCGTCGTGTTGCTCACCGGTTTGCCGATCGGAAGCGTGGCGATATCGTCCGCCAGCTCATCTACGGGATAATACGTGGCAAACACCGTGCTTTCCGAAGGGCCGTACATGTGCAGAAGTTTCCCTGGGCCCGCCGTCCTGAGCGCTTTGCGGACATGCTCGACCGATGCCCGTTCCCCGCCGAACAACACTTTGCGAATGCTACCCAAGCAATCCGGCCGAATGTCCACGAGCAAATTGAACAAAGCTGTCGTGATCATGAGAATCGTGATGCTCTCCCGTTCCATCACCTGCGGCAGCCGCGACATATCCAACACGATATTCTTCGGGATCAGCACAAGTTTGGCACCGTTAAGCAGCGCTCCGAACACATCGAACATGAACGCGTCAAAAACATAGTTGGAAAGCGCCAGAACGATATCCTGGTTTGTCATTTCCATGTAATTGGTATTCTTAACGGTTCGAAGGATATTGGCGTGTGTCACCATATTTCCTTTTGGACTTCCTGTGGTACCTGACGTGTACGTGAGGTTTGCAAGATGGCTCGGCTCGATGGAGATGTTCAAGTTCGATGTTTCACCGCGGTAGAGTTTCGCATCGTCGACCAGCACATACCTGCCGGCATATTGGACCTCTTGCGCGAGATGGGCTAAAGCCCGCTGAGTCAGAAGTACCGAAGCTCCGCTGTCGGTGAGGAAATGCTTGATGCGCTGAGCGGGATGCTCCGGATCGATTGGCACATAAGCTCCCCCGGCCTTGAGGACGGCCAGAATTCCGATAATCATCTCCATCGAACGGTCGACGAGCACGGCGACCATGGTACCGCTTTGAACCCCTTCCGAGCGGAGAATGCCAGCCAGTTGATTGGCTTTGCCATTCAGCTCGGAATAACTTAGCGTCTCTCCCTCGTAAGCTAGTGCCGGCCTGTCCGGTAACATGGCAGCCTGATCTTCGAAAAGATGAACAATGGTTTCGTGTTTCGGATACTCCGTAGCTGCCGGATTGAATTCCATGACCAGCTGACTTTTATCGGCCTCGCTGAGCAGATTCAGTTCCCCCAGCATCATCCCTGGGCTTGCGACGATCGATTGCAACAGATTAACGTAATGATCGAGCATCCGATTGATCGAATCTTTGCGAAACAGCTTCACGCTGTAATCCATATCCAGAGTGATGCCGTCCGGCTCTTCTTTGGCCTGCAGCGTCAAATCGAACTTGGCGACACGAAAGTTGGTTTCTTGAACGGTTACCCGCATTCCGCCGACTTCCGGAACTTCCGCGAATGCATTTTGCAAACTGAACAACGTATCGAAAATCGGATTGCGGCTCAAATCTCTGGCCATGTTCAGCTTCTCCGCCAGCCGTTCGAACGGGTAATTCGGATGATCGAAAGCCTCCAGAACAATGCTGCGTGTATCACGGAGAAAGTCAGTAAACACCCGAAACAAATCGATGTTGGACCGAATGGCGAACGTTTGGACGAACATGCCGACGATCCCTTCCAAATCCGCATGATTTCTTCCGGCCGTTGGCGTCCCGATCACGATGTCGTCTTGCCCCGTATATCTGGCGAGCAGGATATAGTAAGCAGACAGCAGTACGGTGTACAGTGTCGTGTTGTTTTGCTCGGCCAACCTGCTCAGTTTCTCTTTCAACAGCGGGCCGAGGACCACGCTTACTCTGTCGCCTTCGAAGCTTTGCACGGACGGCCGCGGATAATCGGTCAACAGCTGCAGGACAGGAAGTTCTCCTCCAAGCTTGGTTAACCAGTACTCCTCTTCCTCCTCATAACCATTCGAAGCCTGCTCGTTTTGCCAAACCGCGTAATCTTTATACTGCAGCCGAAGTTCCGGCAGCCCGTTGCCTGCATATAATTGCGCCAGTTCGCCCAGCAGAATGCCGATCGTTACCCCGTCGGAGATCAAATGATGCATGTCGAACAACAGCAGGTATTTGTTCTCATCAAGCTTCATCAGTCCGATTCTCATCAGAGGCGCCAAGCTCAGGTCAAACGGCCGGACAAACGAATCGGCGATGGATTCGATTCCCGCTTCTCCGGAAGGGAGCACTGTGATATGAAAAGGAACCTTGTCGTGCACTTTTTGCACTGGAACGCCGTTCACGGATAGGAAGGAAGTGCGCAGCGATTCGTGCCTTCGGACAAGTTCGCCGAATGCCTGCTCCAGCCGTTCCACCTCCACATTTCCTTCAATGAGCGCCGTTGCCGGCATGTTGTACGCAATCCCTGCGTCTCCAAGCTGGCTCACGATGTAGATGCGCCGCTGGGCCTCAGACATGGGATACCATTCTCGAAGCTCAGTACGCTTTATCGATAAAAATGCTTTGGGCTCCAAGTCCGAGACAAATCGAGCAATTGCGTATACGGTAGGCGTTTCAAACAACACCTGGAGAGGCACTTCGACGCCGTACGCTTTCGCTGTTCGGGCAAGCAGCGTCATCGCCTTCAGCGAGTGTCCTCCCATTTCAAAAAAACTGTCGTAAATCCCCACCCGCTCCACGCCAAGGATGTCC
>JAQBPQ010000172.1 GCA_028287445.1 Cohnella sp. | reverse complement strand
AGCCTTGGCTAATCCGTCCGCCGGGACGAGCCAGTCGCTCCCCTTCTGGACAGGGGCAAACGGAAGTTTGGTGGATTTGCCGTTTACGACCATTTTACCGCTATTCAACTTAAGTAATGCTTTGTATTTGCCGTGGACCAATACGGCACTTTGCTTGGCTTTGTCGAAAGTCAGCTTCGCTCCATATGCGCGTGACAGGTCTCCCAGCCGGATGGCGAGCGAACCGTGGTTGAGCGCAGGTCTCTCGGCCAGCGGGAAAGTTTTTCCGTCGACGATCAATCGATATGCCGTTTCCGTCTTCACAGGGGGAATTTCCGGGATAACCGGGGATGCTCCGCCGAAACCTTCTAAAGCCTTCGGTACGGTGCGTTTTATTGATGTTCCATCACCCAACTGTCCTTTGCCGTTACTTCCCCATGTCCAGACGCTTCCGTCTTCCCCAACCGCGAAACAATTTCCGGCGATTCCGCCAATGGATACGATGTTCGGCAATCCCACAAGCTTCGCCCAATGGCTCTGTTCCGGAACCCCCTCGACGCCCTGTTGCCCGTTGGCATTGCTTCCCTGGGTCCAAACGGAACCATCCTGTTTTAAGCCCAGTACCGACGGTTCTACTAACTTGTAGGTGGTAGATACCACGGCCGAAAATCCTTGCAGTTCCGCCGTCAGCGTGGGTGCCAGATTCACGGGGATTCGATCGATTTGAGAGGCGTCGGTCGGATTAAAACCTTTTCCCTCGAGCAGCGCTTGACCCCATTCTTTCACCGTACCGTCTTTCAGGAAGGCGACAACCGTATCGCTTGATAGATCGACTCGAACCGCAGTGGCCACACCGGGTACGCGAACGGTCCGAACGACCCGGCTGCGTGTTCCGTCTCCAAACTCGCCAAGCGGTCCGGCCCCCAAGATCCATACACTGCCGTCGGCATCCGTAGCGGCAATCAAAGAGTAGTTGGCTGCGGCATAAACGACTTTTCCGATTCCTTCCTGCAGATGGGGCATCAGTTTGTTTTTCTCTGCCACTTGATCCATCCCGTCATAGGATAGACTCATACTAGAATTGCCCCAAGTCCACAAGCGGCCATCGGCATCCCATGCCAAGCCTCCGTTAGGACTAGCGGCGATGCCGACGATGCCGGAAAGCCCAGGTACGGGAACGGGTTCATAAACGCTTCGGTCTTCCGACACACTCCGACTTCCTTGGCTGTCGGGTGGTCCATAAGCGGTGTAGGTGCCGTCGCCTTTTTGCCCATATATATTGGAACCCCATACCCAAACCGTACCGTCGCGGCCAAGCGCCATGTTGTGATCAGATCCGGAGGCCACGGCGGTGATCCCGCTGAGTCCCGGCACCTGAACAGGAATTAGAGAATCTTTGACAGACTTGCCGAGCCCTAATTGTCCCTGATAATTGACGCCCCAGCTCCATACGGTTCCGTCTTTGGCCAGAGCTACGGCGTGGTTTACTCCAGCCGCCACAGACACGATATGACGGCTGTCTGTGCTACTTGCGGCCGCGACGACCGGACGCAAACCTGCGCCGCCCGTCAAAACGAAAAAAGCGAGGAACAGGCATCCGCCTCGCTTCATTAGCTTCGATCTCCATCTTGTTATCATCCTGATCCGCTCCGCTTCCAAATGAAATGTTCCACTTGGTATATATCGGCTGCGAGTCGCGAGTTTTTCACCCCAACAGGGCGCCCATCCGCCGGGCGGCTTCCATGATGAAAGCCGCTTGGTTGTGCATGACTTCAGGTGTCAACCGGTTCGATGGACCCGACACCGCCAGAGCGGCCACGAGTTTGCCCGCCCGGTTAAAAATCGGAGCCGCGACCGCCGCGGCGCCCGGCTCCCGCTCTTCGAAACTGGTGGAGTAGCCGGAATCGACGATATCATCCAGCTGCCGGGCATAGGTTTCCTTATCCAGCGTTTGCGGCCATGCCGGATCGGCCAATGCCGCACTCTGAACGGAAGGTTCGGCGAACGCCAGAAGCACCTTGCTGGACGCGCCGACCGAAAGCGGCAGCCTCGCGCCGACGGGGGCCACCCGGCGAATGGCCTGCTCGCTTTGAACCGCTTGAATACGCACTCTTTCCGTACGATCCCTCACATAGAGGCTGACTGTCTCGCCCAGTTGATCCCGCAAACGCTCCATCTCCGGCAGAAGGACAACCGACGGGTCGTTGGGCCGCGACTGACTGGAGGACAATTCCAATACGCGAAGTCCGAGCCGGTATTTCTCCGTCCCTTCATCCCGGATCACGAATCCGCGGTCTTCCAAAGTAGCGAGCAAGCGGTGGACCGTGCTTTTATGGAGGCCGACCTGGTTCGCGATTTCCGAGAGTCCCCAGTCGCTTTTGCCGGTGAAACACAGCAAAACGTCCAACGCTCGTCCTACTGCGCGGACAGTTCTTTTATCATCTTCCATTCCCGTGTCCCTCGTTTCACTCTATGAAACTGTGTTATACCCAGTATAACCCAACAGATAGGACGAGTAAACGGCGGATGGTCTTCCTTTACAGTTTGATTACACAGCGCTTACAAATCCCCGCGGCTCATTGACGCTAGGGTAAGCTGCATCTACGATAAGAACATACCAATCTTTTAAAACGCTTACAAAAAAGAGGCCATCCTATGACAACACTGCCCGCCCCTCTTACGTTCAACGGATCCATTGCGTTTCCTGACGCATCGGACATCGTCGAACCGATTGTCGTTCACCGCATCGGCCGAATCGCCTTGTGTATTTTATTAAGTGCCACTCTTGCTCTTGTTCTATTATATTCCGGTTTTCATGCCTATATCGCTTGGAAGCTTTCTCATCCCGACGTGGCAACTCTAGTATCCAACCCGATGCTGGCCAAAAATCTCGCCTATTCGGATGTTTCCTTTGCCAGCGCAGACGGTCAGTCCACCGTTAACGGCTGGTGGATTCCAGCGGACCGCAGCCGGCAAACGGTCGTCTTGAGCCACGGCTACGGCGCCAATCGCGAAGAAAGCTGGGTCCCCATGTACGACTTGGCCGACATGCTTCACCATCTTCATTACAACGTACTGATGTTCGACTACGGCTTCGCCAATCACAACCATCCGTCTCCTGCGACCGGCGGCCGGCTCGAATCCCAGCAACTGCTCGGTGCCATTCATTATGCCAGGGAACAAGGAACGGACGAATTGGTCGTATGGGGTTTCTCCATGGGGGCCGGTACCGCACTTCAGGCAGCTCTCCTTCATGCACCCGTTGACGCCATGATCTTGGACAGTACCTTTCTTCCGAACGAGGATACATTATCCCTTAACCTCAAAGAAAACCATTTGAATCTTCCTATATATCCGTCCTTGCAATTAATTCGTTGGTTTTTGCCGCTATTCAGCGGAACGGCACTGGATCAGATTCCGGCGAAGCTGGCACAGGAAACGCCGTTTAACTTCCCGATCCTTCTCATTCACGGAACGGCGGACAGCAAGGCTCCAGCCTATTTGGCGGAAAATGTGGCGCGGGCTCAAACCAATCCTTTTTCGCAATTATGGATTGTAAAAAACGCCATTCACGAAATGATTTTCCGCACCCATACGAAGGAATATGTCGATCGGACCACCGCTTTTTTGGGCGAAGTGCATGCCGTCTGGTCGGCCAATTTCGTACATTCCCCATCGATATCCATCTAAAATCGCTAGACATAGGAAAACCGTCCCGTGCATACGTTGGGTACGAAGCGAACCTGAGGACCGAGCGCGTCTAACGACGCTTGCTATCGGCTCGCAGTAACCTTAACGGAGCGACGAGAGGGGTGTTTGGCATGCTCGCGGTCTATGGATCGATGATGCCGCTGCGACTATTGGAAGAAATCGTATTTTGGAAAACACAAGAAATGGAGCATACGGAAGTCATTCGGGCCATCATTCCAGGTTTGGAACCGACTTACGTGATCCTCATGCAAGATTGGCAACTCGTGTTCGCCAAAACGTTGGAGCAAGCTCAAGCTGCCCTGCGGGCGGGGCTTGCTCCATCCGGAGGTTCACAGCCGCCGGCATGGAAAGCGGTGCTTCCGCAGCTGCTTGACGATTCGCTCTGCCAATCACGGGAATTCGTACGGCAGCTTAGGCTGCTGCAAGTGCAGAGTTTTGCGGCTCGCCAAACGCCGATCGCACCGATCGTGCTGGCCCATATCCGGCGGGAGTCGGAGTATTTCCTCGAGGTCCTCCAGGAACTGACCCGTACCGGGCAATTGGCATGGCTGCCCGGAGCTGCGTATGCTCGTGAAGAGGCAAACGAGACACCGGAAGGCCTTGACGGCCCTGAACCGGCAGATTCGGAACTGCGCACGAATGGTACATGGTCGGATCCGTTAGGAGATTCGGCCGGCGCCGGCCGAAACCCTACTCCGATCGGCGGGCACATGCTGCCTCCTTTACCGTATCCTTACAACGCACTTGAACCCTGGATCGATGAAAGGACGATGCGTATTCACCACGACAAGCATCATCAATCTTATGTGGAAGGCTTGAACAATGCCGAGAATAAATTAAAAGAGGCGCGCAGGTCGGGCGATTTCGATTTGGTGAAACATTGGGAGAGAGAGTTGGCGTTTCACGGAGCGGGCCATTATTTGCACACGATTTTCTGGGAAGCCATGTCTCCAAGGGGAGGCGGGAATCCTTCGGGGGCTTTGGCAACGGAAATCGACCGCAGCTTCGGAAGTTTCGATGCGTTTAAGAAGCAGTTCTCAGAAGCTGCGATCAAGGTGGAAGGCAACGGATGGGCAATCCTCGTATGGAGTCCGCGCAGCCACCGACTGGAGATCCTCACCGCAGAGAAGCATCAGAATCTGACCCAATGGGACGTCGTCCCGTTGCTGCCGCTTGATGTATGGGAGCACGCCTATTATTTAAAGCATCAGAACGACCGGCCCTCCTACGTAAAAAACTGGTGGAACGTCGTCAATTGGCCCTCTGTGGCGGATCGTTATTCGAGGGCCAGAACGCTGCAGTGGACGCCATTTTGATATCGGATATGACAACGGCAGCTCCTTCAGAGGAGCTGCCGTTGTCATATATGTGTTTTTTACAGACTCCAGTCTAACTTCACTTCGCCGCCGGTGCGGGAGGATTCATAAATGGCGTCGATGATAAGGTTGCTGCGCAGACCCGTCTGAGCCGAGGTCCAAGGCTGTTTGCCTTCGCGGA
>JAQBPQ010000114.1 GCA_028287445.1 Cohnella sp. | reverse complement strand
TCACCGACATAAACGTTTACCGCCGCCAAGTCGATAGCCGTTTATGCTTGATCATTCAGGATTTGTAAGTTTGTACCATTTCATCTCTGAATGATCACCGACATAAACGTTTACAGCCGCCAAGTCGATAGCCGTTTATGCTTGATCATTCAGGATTTGTAAGTTTGCACGGACGGCGCAGCCGTTTATGCTTGGCTCTTCTAAAAATGGGACTTTCGGTCGAATGCGCGATGTTATATTTTGCAGGAGAATAGGGAGTATTGTAGAATAAAATGTTGTAGAATAAAATAAAGAAAGCGAAAAAACGGGAATTTTCTTCTGTTCTTCGGATGAGGTGCGTTATGGAGCCCAAACAATGGTATATGGAGTATAAAATTCACAAAAACCGCCCGGGGTTGCTTGGAGATATCGCCTCATTGCTTGGGATGCTCGGAGTCAACATTCTGACGATTAATGGCGTGGAAGACCGGGCACGGGGGATGCTGCTGCAAACGGATGACGATGAGAAAATCGAATTGCTCGGCAAAATGCTGACCAAGGTCGAAAACATAACCGTCAACAAGCTGCGTCCGACCCGGCTGACGGACATTCTGGCCGTTCGGCACGGCCGCTACATCGAGCGGGACTCCGATGACCGCAAAACGTTCCGGTTTACCCGGGATGAGCTCGGATTGCTGGTCGATTTTCTAGGCGAATTATTCAAAAGGGAAGGCAACCAGACGATCGGTCTGCGGGGAATGCCGCGAGTCGGCAAGACGGAATCGATCATCGCAGGCAGCGTGTGTGCCAATAAACGGTGGACGTTCGTTTCCTCGACATTGCTCCGCCAGACGGTGCGGAGTCAACTGTCGGAAGAGGAGATGAACCCGAATAACGTGTTCATCGTAGACGGTATCGTCAGCACGATCCGGTCCAACGAGAAGCATTACAATCTGTTGCAGGACCTGATGGCCATGCCTTGTACGAAGGTAATCGAACATCCGGATATTTTCATGCGGGAATCCCAGTACGACTACGATTTGTTTGACAGTATTATTGAGCTTCGCAACACGCCCGATGAGGAAATCAGCTATGAGAACTTCACGACGGCCGGCTTGAACGACGAATTCTAAGCTACATAGCAGATCCATCAAGAACCCTCAGGAGGTAAGAGGCATGTCCGATTTAGGGTCCCTGCTTCGCAAAGCCCGAGAACAGCGCGGCTATACGCTCGACGACGTTCAAGAAGCCACGAAGATACGCAAACGATATTTGGAGGCAATCGAGACCGGTGACTACAAAGTACTTCCCGGTTCGTTTTATGTCCGCGCATTCGTCAAAACCTACGCCGAAACCGTCGGTCTTGACGCGGAAGAAGTGCTTCGCCTTTACCAGAAAGAACTCCCCAAGCCAACGTCTGCAGAAGCGCCGTCGGTCGAGCCGATATTGAAAGCAAGCCGGCGCAGCGACGGACAGCACAGCGACCGTTGGGGCAAACTGACGGTCACGCTTCTGATGTGGCTTTTTCCAATTTTGATCGTAGCTGTCCTTTATGTTTATTTGTCTCAAAATCACAGTAAAACGCCCAAGGAAGTGGATCCGAACAAAATTACAAGTGAGACGCCTTCAGCTCCGGCCTCTTCGCCGTCTGGAACTTCGTCGGTAACCCCATCTCCATCTGCTACGCCGACTCCGTCTGCGATTACCTTTAACAAGCTCGAGACTCGCCGCGGCGTCAACTATATCGAAGTGGCACCGGCGGGCGCCCACAAGCTGCAATTGGATATAACCGGCGATTGCTGGGTCGACGTGAACGAGACCAGCAAAACCGGAAAATCACTTCATAGTCATGGCTATAAAGCTGCGGAAACGCCTCAAACCTTGTCGTTTGATATGAATGGCCCGATCTATGTGACGATCGGTCGTGCGGATAATGCCAAAATCTCGGTTGACGGTACGCCATTCGATGACGGCGACAAGGCAAACGTCGCGAGATTTGTGTTTACACCGGCGGCTGCCCCTTAATAAGATCGACGCTCGCAAGGCCCTTTCCGGAGGGTCTTTATTTTGGCGTCCGGGACTGTACGGCTGGTTTTGGCGTTGACCGGAGCATGATATAATAAGGAAAAACCCCGGTAATCAGAAAGGAAGTCGGTATTGTGGCGGCGGAGTATTCTTTTGACATCGTATCGAAGGTTGATTTGCAGGAGGTGAACAATGCGGTTCAGCAGGCGCTCAAGGAAATCGAGACGCGTTTCGATTTCAAGGGGAGCAAAAGCGACCTCAAGCTGGAAGCCGAGGCCATATTAGCCCAGTCGGACGACGATTACAAACTGAAGAGCGTGATCGACATTTTGCAATCGAAACTGATGAAACGCGGCGTTCCCATACGAAATCTCGATTACGGCAAAATCGAACCGGCATCCGGCGGAACGATTCGCCAAACAATCAAGCTCGTGCAAGGGATCGATCAAGACAATGCGAGGAAGATCAACATCCTGATCCGGGATTCGAAGCTGAAGATCAAAAGCCAGATCCAGGGAGATCAGCTCCGGGTAACGGGCAAAAATAAGGACGATCTGCAAGCGGTTATGGCGCTCCTCAGAGGAGCCGACCTCCCGTTAGAACTGCAATTTTCCAATTATCGCTGATCTTTCGCAGAGAAAGACGAATGTCGCGGCCCGGGAGGTGCGGGTTTTCGACGTCCGTCGCGTCTTTTGACTCCTGTTTTGGCTTGGATTATACTGTTGGAAACTAGAACGGACGAACGTTTGGGGGAAGTCAGCGATGCCAGAGAAAGTCAGCGTCGTCACGCTCGGCTGCGAGAAAAACTTGCACGTTTATGTCGACCGAAGTCCATTTGACGCTCCTGAGGTGCACGTAGAAGCATCTATTACCGGCTGCCAGGCGGAAATTGGCGAGATTCGCCGGGTTCGCATTACCCATGCGTACGATTATGACTTATCGGGGGAGGCAATCGCATGAACTTGGCGAACCGGATTACCCTCGCTCGTATTTTCATCGTTCCGATTATTGCTTTTGTGCTGCTCGTTCGTTTGGATTTGGGCACCTTGACGATCGACAACTATTCCATTTCTTACAACCAGATTGTCGCGCTGCTTCTCTTCATCATCGCCGCCAGCACGGACGGGTTGGACGGCTACATCGCCCGCAAACGCAAAATTGTGACCAATTTGGGCAAATTGCTCGATCCGCTCGCGGATAAACTGCTGGTGGCGGCTCTCCTCATCTCTCTGGTGGAGATGGGAAAGCTTGGAGCTTGGGTGGCCATTATCATCATTAGCCGCGAGTGGGCCGTAACCGGTCTTCGTCAAGTGGCGCTGCTCGAAGGCGCAGTACTTGCCGCCAGTAATTGGGGGAAATGGAAAACCGCTGTTCAGATCACGATGATCATCGTGCTTTTGCTCAACAATTTTCCGTTTAACTACATTGATTTTCCAATCGATCTGATCGTGGTTTGGGCGTCGGTGCTGATTACCGTCTATTCCGGTATCGATTACTTCGTCAAAAACAAAAATTTGATTCCGGTGTCGGATCCGTCACCGGGAACGCCCGGGGCACCCAGTCCGGCGAAGAAAGAGGTGCGCCGGAACGCATGAGCATGAGAGCGGAAATCGTGGCGGTCGGCACGGAGCTGCTCCTCGGTCAAATCGTAAACACGAACGCCCAGTTTCTGTCGCGAGGATTGGCGGAGCTGGGCATTGATGTTTATTACCAGACCGTTGTGGGCGATAATAGCGAACGGCTTCTGGCGACGATCGAGCTGGCACGCAAACGGGCTGATCTGATTGTGTTCACCGGAGGGCTCGGACCTACGCTGGACGACTTGACCCGTGACGCGGTGGCGTCTTATTTGGGGCGGGGCATCGAGATGCATGAGCCGACGTTGCGGAAGCTCGAAGAGATGTTCGCGGGCCGCGGCGCCGCTCTGATCGAGAGCAACCGTCGTCAGGCGATGCTGGTGGAAGGAGCGACTCCGCTTCGCAACAGCACGGGGCTGGCGATCGGGAACGCGCTGACCGTGAACGGCACACATTATTTGCTGCTCCCGGGTCCGCCTCGGGAAATGAAGCCGATGTTCGAGAACGACGCTTCCACGTGGTTGAAGAAGTTGCTCGGACCCGCCGAAGTCCTGCATTCGGTTATGCTGCGATTCGCCGGGATTGGGGAGTCTGCTCTGGAAGATATGCTGATCGATCTGATCCGGGAGCAGACGGATCCGACCATCGCCCCTTACGCCAAGGAAGGGGAAGTGGCGGTTCGGGTGTCCACCAAGGCCGCTGATGCGGAGGAAGCGGCTCGCAAGCTTGACGGGACGTTGACGGAAATCCGGCGGCGCACGGACCGGTTTTTGTATGCGGAGGAGGATGTTCCCATCGAAACCGCGGTTGTGCAGCTGCTCGTGCGGCAGCGGCGTACGGCATCGCTGGCCGAGAGTTGCACGGGCGGCATGGTGGCGGAGCTGATGACCAGCGTGCCGGGCAGCGCAGATGCTTTTCTCGGCGGAGTGGTGAGCTATACGAACGCGGTGAAGATGAAGCTGCTCGGCGTGCCCAGGGAACTGCTGGAAGGGGAGAATGCGCCCGGTGCCGTCAGTGAGCAAACGGCGGCGGCGATGGCGGAAGGTGTGCGGGCGGCGGCCGATTCGGATTTCGGCGTGGCCGTCACCGGTGTGGCCGGTCCTGCTTTGGCCGAGGGCAAGCCGGTCGGCCTCGTGTATGTGGGGCTGGCGGAGCGGGACCGGCCGACGCGGGTGGAGAAGCTGCAGCTGTCCGGCGACCGCGAAGGCATCCGCATCCGCGCCTCGAAGCGCGCGCTGTATCGCTTGTGGCTGGCGCTCACCGGCCGGGAGTAAGCGGCGGCAGGACTTGCCTGAATGGTCAACCTCCTTATTTGTATCCAGGCCGTCTGGTCACTGTGCTCTAACGACACATTATTGCGCTACAGTAGACGAATTGGAAGGCTGCCTTCTGCGAATATCCAATGTCCGCACCTGCAGCGTAAATCACATTTTTCTCGGGGGGTTGTCAAACGCGCCGGAGATGTGATAGAGTTTTGTTGAAAGTTGCGGAAGAACCGTAGCGAAGAATACTTTGCTGCGGTTCTTTTTTGGAGATAAAACGAACAAATGTTCTAAAATACTTGGCAAACGTTAGAAAAACCGCTATCATAAATTTATTAAAGAGGATAAGGATGTGGGTGTGTTGTCCGATCGTCGCGCCGCATTAGACATGGCCTTGCGCCAGATTGAGAAGCAGTTCGGTAAAGGTTCCATCATGAAGCTCGGAGAGAACACGAGCATGCAAGTCGAGACCATCTCCAGCGGCTGCATCGCATTGGATATCGCGCTCGGAATCGGTGGATACCCGCGCGGCAGAATCATCGAGGTGTACGGTCCCGAGTCGTCCGGTAAGACGACGGTTGCCCTGCACGCCATCGCTGAAATGCAGCGTGCCGGCGGCCAAGCGGCGTTCATCGACGCGGAGCATGCGCTTGACCCGCTCTACGCCAGCAAGCTAGGCGTCAACATCGATGAACTGCTCCTGTCCCAGCCGGATACAGGGGAGCAAGCGCTGGAGATCGCTGAGGCGCTCGTGCGCAGCGGCGCGGTCGACATCGTTGTAGTTGACTCCGTGGCGGCATTGGTGCCGAAGGCGGAGATCGAGGGCGATATGGGGGATTCTTTCGTCGGTCTGCAGGCGCGTTTGATGTCGCAGGCGATGCGGAAGCTGTCCGGTGCCATCAGCAAATCGAAGGCGATCGTAATCTTTATCAACCAGCTCCGCGAGAAAGTCGGCGTCATGTTCGGAAGCCCGGAGACCACACCCGGCGGCCGTGCACTGAAGTTCTATGCGAGCGTTCGTTTGGATGTGCGCCGCATTGAATCGATCAAGCAGGGAAACGATGTGGTCGGAAACCGGACACGCATCAAGGTCGTGAAGAACAAGGTAGCGCCACCTTTTAAACAAGCGGAAGTCGATATCATGTACGGCGAAGGGATCTCGAAGGAAGGCAGCATGGTCGACATTGGAGTGGAGCAAGATATCGTTCAGAAGAGCGGAGCCTGGTTCTCCTACAATGGCGAGCGGCTTGGTCAAGGCCGAGAGAACGCGAAACAATTTCTTAAGGACAATGCGGAATTGTCCGGACAGATCGAGAAGCAGATTCGCGAAGCTTGCTTAACTGCGGCGGCGAATGCGAAGCCGGCTGCGTTCTCCACGGGCGACGATGAAGACGATGGCGAGTTCGGGATGGAATAACATACGGAGAATAACGGCAGCTTCCTGCCGTTATTTTGCTTCTAAAGGAGGATGTCAGCGTGGTGAAACAATCCGGAAGCGGAGGCGGGCGCCGGAGAAACGCTTACATTCAATCGAAGGCAGGAGGCGCTAAGCGATCAACGGGAGCGGCCGCAGGAGCAACGTATAACCGGTTGAATGGATCCTCCGGCTCCAACCTCCTTGTTGTGGTCTCCGAAGCGGAGGTCATGGCGGTCCAAGCACACCCGAAATATCCCGCGATGTACCGCGTGGCCATTCGGCTCCATGGCGAGAACGGGACGAATGTCGCTACGGAGGAGACACAGCATTCTTGGCAGAGCTGCGATACAACGGCTACCGATTGGAATGAGGAAGTGGACGCGCTAATCGCCGGTGCTGCGAAGGCTGCACCGGGAGGCGAAACCGAGACGGTCATCACGGTTCATGAGGATACGCTGGTCAGCCTCCGGCTGCTGAAAGGCCGCCGCTTGTCTGCGGAGGAATGGGAGGCGCTCCGTCACGAAGAAGATCGGGAGGACGCCTATCGGGCGGCATTGGGCATTTTGGAAAGAAAAGCGAGGACGACCCGGGAACTGTCGGAAGCGCTGAAACGCAAAGGTTATGCGCCGGATATCATCAAGAGCTGCTTGGATCGACTTCAAGAACGCCGGATGCTGGACGATTCTTCTTATGCACGCCGATTTGCCGAACAACGGGCGGCCGGGCAGCGCAAAGGCCGGCGTCTTATCCGGCAGGAACTGCTGCAGAGGGGTATTGCCAAGGAAGATGCGGATCAGGCGCTGGGCGAGCTCGACGGAGATATCGAGAGAGAGGCTGCACTGACCCTGGCCCGTAAGAAATGGCCGCTGTTAAAAGGCGAGCTGCGGGATCGCAAGCATAAGCTTGCAACCTTCCTGCTGAGACGGGGATATCCCAATGCTATCGTGAAGGAAGCACTTGAGCATGTCACCTCATCAGCGCCTCCTATGGGTGATCAGGATGCGGATTTTGCTTTTGACGGGGACGATTTGATCGAAGGAAATGCAGGTTGGGACGGCACCGATCCCGAGGAACTCAGCTGAAGTACGGAAGGTAAACCTATGACAATACCTCGAAGACGGCTCGTTCTAATCCGGACAAAAGCGAAAACGTTTACCCTATTCGTTCGGATTGCTTGACAATCCATTTTCGCTAAAGATAAAATGATTTTGTATTACATCTTCCTAAACCGAACCTTTTTCCTTCCAAAAAGCGATTCGGAACATGTTTTTTCGACCCTTTTTTACTGTTTTTCCAACAAGTACAGTGAACGGTTTGGAGACCGGCAAACAACAATTTCATAAGTATCCCAGGCGTCAGCCTTGGTGATGCAACGAGGAGGTGAGACCATGGTAGCAACCTGGATCTGGGTCTTGATCGTTCTCGTTGTTGGAGCGCTTTTCTTTGGGATCGGTTATGTCTTACGCAAATCCATTGCGGAAGCGAAAATTTCCAGTGCCAATGAAGAAGCACGCCGAATTGTAGAAAGCGCCAAGAAAGATGCCGAAGCGATTCGGAAAGAAACGGTGCTCGAAGCCAAAGACGAGGTGCATAAGCTCCGTAATGAAGCGGAACGCGATATTCGCGAACGCCGCAACGAAATTCAACGCCAGGAAAGGCGACTGGTACAAAAAGAAGAGTCGCTGGATCGGAAGCTTGAAGCGTTGGAACGAAAAGAGGAGCAAGTCGCCAACAAAGAGAAACGAGTCGAAGAATCCCAAGAACAAGTTGAATTGTTACACAAACGGCAGCTGGCGGAACTCGAACGTATTTCCAATCTGTCGACAGAGGAAGCGAAGCAGCTGATTCTGTCGACCGTGGAACAGGAAGTCCGGGTCGAAACCGCACAGCTGATCAAAGAGATCGAGCAGGAAGCAAAGCAAGAAGCCGACAAGAAGGCGCGCGACATCATTTCACTCGCGATTCAGAGATGCGCCGCGGATCACGTGGCCGAAACGACCGTATCGGTCGTCACGCTGCCGAACGATGAGATGAAAGGCCGCATCATCGGACGCGAAGGCCGCAACATCCGAGCACTTGAGACGTTGACGGGGATCGACCTCATCATCGACGATACGCCGGAAGCGGTTATCCTGTCCGGCTTCGATCCGATCCGCCGCGAAATCGCGCGGACTTCCCTCGAGAAACTGGTTGCGGACGGACGGATTCATCCGGCCCGCATCGAGGAAATGGTGGAGAAGTCCCGCAAGGAAGTGGACGAACGGATCCGAGAGTATGGCGAGCAGGCAACCTTCGAGGTTGGCGTACACGGTCTGCACCCGGATTTGATCAAAATCCTGGGCCGCCTGAAGTTCCGGACGAGCTACGGCCAGAACGTGCTGAAGCACTCCATGGAAGTGGCGTATCTGACCGGACTGATGGCTGCGGAACTGGGAGTAGATATCTCGCTAGCCAAACGCGCCGGCTTGCTGCACGATATCGGCAAAGCGCTCGACCACGAAGTGGAAGGTTCGCATGTCGAGATCGGCGTGGAATTGGCGAAGAAATACAAGGAACACCCGGTGGTCATCAACAGCATCCATTCCCATCACGGGGATGTGGAAGCGACCTCGGTCATCGCGATGCTCGTCGGCGCAGCCGACGCACTCAGTGCCGCCCGTCCGGGCGCGCGTCGTGAGACGCTTGAGACGTATATCAAACGGCTCGAGAAGTTAGAGGAAATCTCCGAATCGTTCGATGGCGTAGAGAAGTCTTACGCGATTCAAGCTGGTCGCGAAGTGCGCGTCATGGTTCAGCCGGAGAAGATTGACGACACCGAAGCGTTCCGCCTGGCACGCGACATCACGAAGAAGATCGAGAGCGAGTTGGATTATCCGGGTCACATCAAGGTCACCGTAATCCGGGAAACACGTGCGGTCGAGTACGCGAAATAATATTTGGAAACAGGGAATGCTGAAAAGTGGCTGCGGCATAAGCAGCCACTTTTCCTTTTCTGCAGGAAGGGGTTTTGCTGGATGCGTGTCGTATTTATCGGCGACATTGTGGGCAATGTGGGACGGGATACCGTCAAAAGGCTGATGCCCTGGCTCCATGAAAAATATCGCCCGAATATCGTCATTGCCAACGGCGAGAATGCGGCGGGCGGAAGAGGCATCAACGCGGCCATTACCCGCGAACTATTCGACTGGGGGGTTCATGGCATCACCATGGGTAACCATACGTGGGACAATCGGGAAATCTTCGATTTCATCGACGATGAAGAGCGGATCATCCGTCCCGCGAACCTACCCCCTGGGACTCCGGGCAGAGGCGCCATGATCGTGAAAGCAAACGGCAAGGAACTTGCCGTTGTCAATTTGATCGGCCGTACTTTCCTCCCTCCGACAGATGACCCGTTTCGCGCGGCGGACGAGTTGCTGGGCGATCTCCGTAAAAAAACCAAAAACATACTGGTAGACTTCCATGCCGAAGCAACCAGCGAAAAAATCGCAATGGGCTGGTATTTGGACGGCCGGGCTTCGCTTGTGGTCGGCACCCACACCCACGTGCAGACGAATGATAACCGTATTTTGCCGGAAGGAACCGGTTATGTGACCGATGCCGGAATGACGGGACCACGCGATGGGGTATTGGGTATGGAAAAGGAAGGCGTCATTCGGAAGTTCATGACCGGTCTGCCTTCACGGTTCGCCGTGGCCGAAGGTAAATGGGTGCTGAGCGGCGTATTTGTCGAAATCGAAGAAACGACGGGCAGAGCCCATAAAGTACAGCTCATTCGGGTCGATGAAGATTCCTGGATTGCCTCATGAGCTAATTATCGAAAAATTTCTGCAATTTACGGTCGTACCCCTCCCGGGAAAGAAGGAATTTTCGATCGGTTCACCGAATAGTATCCGTTAGTGAGCCTATCCTTTGATCCCGCTGCAGCCGAGAAGTCATGCCCTCGATGACGGCGGTTGTCCCAAGAGGAGGTACAGGTCATGGTGGATGTTTTGAAGGTTTCCGCAAAATCCAATCCAAACTCGGTTGCAGGCGCACTGGCGGGCGTACTTCGCGAACGCGGAGGCGCTGAACTTCAGGCAATCGGTGCAGGAGCGCTCAATCAGGCGATTAAAGCCGTCGCGATTGCACGCGGGTTTGTGGCACCAAGCGGGGTGGATCTAATCTGCATCCCGGCTTTTACGGATATCGTTATCGACGGGGAGGACCGGACAGCGATTAAGCTGATCGTGGAGCCCCGGTAACTTAGAGGGATCCTGCACAAGGAAGCCGTCGACCTGCCAGCGCACTTCAGACCTCGGCCGCAGCGAACCGCCGCGAAACCGAAGGATCCGGACGCGGGACAGGTTTTTTTGTGCCGTTTTATATCGCCGAAGGAGGGAAATACAGATGGATGTGGCAGATTTGCATTGTGACGTCGTTTGTAAAATGCTCGAGTATCCCGGCGTCAGCCTCCTAAAGCCGGATGACCGGCTGGACGTATCCGTTGAGCGGCTTCGGCAAGGTGGGGTGTCACTCCAAGTGTTTGCTCTGTTTCTGCCCGAGGTGCTGCCGAGAATTCCGGAAAATATGTTCCGGGCCGTTGAACTTTACTTCAGCGGTGTGTTGTCGCATCCGGACATATTGCCGGTTCACAGTGCTTCCGATGTCGAAGCGGCAAGACAAACAGGAAAAATCGGGGCCGTGTTTTCCATCGAGGGGGTCGACGCTCTACAGGGGAACCTCTGGGTGCTCCGATTGCTGCATCGGATGGGGGTTCGATTGCTTGGCCCCACTTGGAATCAGGCCAATTGGGCATGCGATGGGGCGATGGAACCTCGCAAAGGCGGGCTTACCAAGGCAGGACGGCGACTGGTGGCGGAGTGTGAGGCGCTTGGCATCCTAGTCGATGTGTCTCATTTGTCCGACCGGGGATTCTGGGATTTAGCGGAAACGGCGCATAGACCCTTTTTTGCCTCCCATTCCAATGCCCGGGCCCTTACCCCGCATGCCCGTAACCTGACGGACGACCAGATTCGGGCGTTGATTGCTGTTGACGGAGTCATTGGCATTACTTTTGTGCCTTGGTTCTTAACCGATCGGGAGCCTGCGCAGATCAGCGATGTGCTGAGGCATGTCGAACATGTCTGCGCTCTCGGCGGCGAGCGTCATCTTGCGTTCGGCTCCGATTACGACGGGACGTCCCGTCTTCCGGAAGGTCTCGTTCATCCCGGAAATTATCCGAAGTTGATCGACGCGTTGCTGAAACGGTATCCGGAAGAATGGGTCCGCGGATTCGCTAGCGGAAATGTACGTCGATTTTTCGCAAAAAATCTACTAAATTAAACGGTCGGGCTGACATCCATCTGCAAACGGCATGAATTCCATCGAAAACAACTATCTTTCGATTTGGGCACAAAGTCTTGCTATTTGGGAGATTGAATCATAATATCTATATGTCATATGAAAATAATTTATCAGACCTATTTTTGTAAAAATTGTCGAAGCAGAGATTAAGAGGAGATGGGCACTGTGATCAGTCAACTGTCATGGAAAATTGGCGGCCAGCAGGGCGAGGGCGTGGAAAGTACCGACCGGATCTTTTCCACCGCGCTTAACCGTCTGGGCTACTACCTGTATGGGTACCGTCACTTTTCCTCGCGGATCAAGGGCGGACACACGAACAACAAGATCCGCATCAGCACCAAACCGACTCGCGCGATTTCAGACGACTTGGATATTTTGGTTGCCTTTGACCAGGAGAGCATCGACCTGAATGCGGGCGAATTGCGTTCCGGCGGCGTCGTTGTGGCGGATGCCAAGTTCTCGCCCACGATTCCGGAAGGCATCCAAGCGCGTCTGTTCGCAGTTCCGATTACGACGATCGCCGAAGACCTCGGCACTTCCCTGATGAAGAACATGGTGGCATCCGGTGCGTCTTGGGCACTGCTCGGACTGCCGATCGAAGTGTTCAACCAAGCGGTGGAGGAAGAGTTCGGCCGTAAAGGTCCTGCGATCGTCGAGAAAAACATCGAAGCGGTGAAGCGCGGTGCGGATTTTGTGCTGGAGCAGGCCGGTGGCCCGCTGGAAGAGTTCAAACTCGAGCCGGCGGACGGCCAACAAAAGCTGTTCATGATCGGCAACGAAGCGATGGCGCTTGGTTCGATCGCAGCCGGCTGCCGCCTGATGTCCGCGTACCCGATCACACCCGCCTCTGAAATCATGGAATATTTGATCAAAAAACTGCCGAAATTCGGCGGCACGGTCGTACAGACCGAAGACGAAATTGCGGCCGTCACGATGGCGATCGGCGCCAACTATGGCGGCGTGCGTACGATGACCGCTTCGGCAGGTCCCGGATTGTCGCTAATGATGGAAGCGATCGGCTTGTCCGGTATGACCGAAACTCCGCTGGTCATTGTCGATACGCAGCGCGGAGGTCCTTCCACGGGATTGCCGACCAAGCAGGAACAATCCGACATCAACGCGCTCATTTACGGTACTCACGGTGAAATTCCCAAATTGGTCGTCGCACCGAGCACGATCGAAGAGTGCTTCTACGATATGATTGAGGGCTTTAACATGGCGGAGAAGTATCAAATCCCCGTGATCATCGCGACCGACTTGCAATTGTCTCTCGGTAAGCAATCCTGTGATGTACTGGACTATGAATCGATCGCAATCAATCGAGGCAAGCTGCAATTGGATGAGTTGCCGCCGCTGGAAGACAACCGCATGTTCAAACGTTACGAGTGGACCGAGGACGGAATATCGCCACGTGTACTGCCGGGCATGAAACATGGCATTCACCACGTAACGGGCGTCGAGCACGACCAGGAAGGGCGCCCTTCCGAGAATGCGCTGAACCGCCAGAAAATGATGGACAAACGTCTTGGCAAAATTCAGTCTCTGCGCGTGACCAATGCGGTAAAAGTGAACGCTGACGAGCCGTCCGCGGAAGTGCTCATCGTGGCAATGGGATCGACAGGCGGAACGATCGAGGAAGCGCGTGCTCGTCTGACCCGGGATGGCATGGCAACGAGCCATGTTACCGTTCGCCAAATGCATCCGTTCCCGAACGAATTGCTGGAGCCTTACCTGAAAGCCGCAAAGAAAGTCGTTGTTCTCGAGAATAATGCGACCGGACAACTGGCCAACCTGATCAAGCAAAACGTCGGGTACCACGACAAGATCGAAAACGTCTTGAAATACGACGGAACGCCGTTCCTGCCTTCGGAAGTCTATAAAGCCTGTAAGGAGCTGAACTAAGATGGCGACATTCAAAGAGTTTCGCAACAACATCAAGCCGAACTGGTGCCCGGGCTGTGGCGACTTCTCCGTACAGGCGGCGATGCAACGAGCAGCGGCTAACGTAGGTTTGGAGCCGGAACAACTCGCAGTTATTTCCGGTATCGGTTGTTCGGGGCGGATTTCCGGATACATCAACGCTTATGGCCTTCACGGCATCCATGGCCGCGTGCTTCCGATCGCGCAAGGCGTGAAGCTCGCCAACCGTGAGCTGACGGTTATCGCATCGGGCGGCGACGGCGACGGCTTCGCGATCGGCATGGGACATACTGTCCATGCGATCCGACGGAACCTGGACGTCACGTACATCGTCATGGATAACCAAATCTACGGCCTGACCAAAGGTCAAACGTCTCCTCGAAGCGCCGAAGGCTTCAAAACGAAATCCACGCCGGAGGGTTCTATCGAGCATACGCTGTCTCCGCTCGAAATCGCCCTGTCCGCAGGCGCAACGTTCGTGGCGCAGTCGTTCTCGAGCGATCTGAAACAGTTGACGTCGCTGATCGAGGAAGGCATCAAGCACAAAGGTTTCTCCCTCATCAACGTGTTCAGCCCATGCGTAACGTTTAACAAAGTGAACACTTACGATTGGTTCAAAGAGAACATCGTGAACCTGGAGCAATTCCCGGAATACGATTCGTCGAACCGTGTAGCCGCGATGAACAAAGTCATGGAGACGCGCGGCATGCTGACCGGTTTGGTCTACCAAGACAAAACTCGCAAGTCCTACGAAGATTTGGCTGTCGGCTTCAAAGAGCAAGGGCTTGCCAAGCAATCGCTTGAGCTGTCCCGCGATCAATTCGACAGCTTGTTGAAAGAATTCAAATAAGCTCGAAGAAGCGAGTGGGCGTACGGGGTTTGTCCCGTACGCCTCTTGCGTTTATACTGGACAAAAAGGCGGTGGAGCGGCATGAGCGAAACGAAAAAAGTGCCGATCGGCGTCTCGGCCAGGCACCTCCATTTGTCGCAGGAGCACGTCGAAGTCTTGTTCGGAGCCGGTGCTGGGCTCACGGTAATGAAGCTATTATCACAGCCGGGGCAATTCGCGGCGAACGAGACGGTGGAGATTCATGGGCCGAAGGGATCTCTTGCTAAGGTGCGCATTCTCGGTCCGGCTCGTAAAGCGACGCAGCTGGAAGTTTCGCGTACCGACGCCTTTATGTTAGGCGCGAACCCTCCTATGCGCGAATCCGGAAACATCGCAGACACGCCGGGCTTCCGGATCGTCGGTCCCGCGGGAGAGGTGTCGGTGGATCAAGGCATGATCGTCGCGGCGCGGCACATCCATTTGCATACTTCGGATGCGGAACAATGGGGGATCTCGGACAAGCAGCAATTGAAGGTGCGGGTCGGCGGCGAGCGCGGTGTCATTTTTGAGCGGGTCATCGCCCGCATCTCGGATCAATTCGCTCTGGACATGCACATCGACACCGACGAAGGGAACGCCGCCGGCGTGTCGACCGGGGAATATGGAGAGATTGTGGAGTAACGCCAAGATTCATAGCGGCGTCCCGCAGGTTCGTGATATAATACGTAAGATTGAGACTTGCGGGAGACTGCCTGCTCAGGTGTGTCCCGATTATTGCGGGAGGGAAATGGAATGGCCCAAGAGAAGAAAGATTACGCGAAATACTTCGATTTCTCCGGCGCCAAAATCATTTCCGAGGATGAACAAGGTCGAACGATCCGTCTGAACGGACGGAATATCCATATCGTTTCCGAGCCGGACTACCGGCAGGAGAAACAGCGCGGCAAGGAACAGATTCAGGTTCACTACAATAACGCCGTGCCGGACGAATTGAAAACCCTCGGACATGGCAAAAAATATTTGATCTACACGTACGGCTGCCAGATGAACGAACACGATACCGAAGTGATACGCGGCCTTTTCGAAGAGATGGGATACATCGCCACGGAAGATCGTCGTGAGGCGGATGTCATCCTGTTCAATACCTGTGCGGTGCGCGAGAATGCCGAGGACAAGGTGTTCGGCGAACTGGGGCACATGAAGGTGTTGAAGCAGGAGAAGCCGGAGCTCATTCTGGGCGTCTGCGGCTGCATGTCGCAGGAAGCGTCGGTTGTGAACCGGATCATGAAGAGCCACTCGTTTGTGGACCTCATTTTCGGAACGCACAATATTCATCGCCTGCCGTTCCTGCTTCAGGAAGCTCATTTCGGCAAAGAGATGGTCATCGAAGTGTGGTCCAAGGAAGGCGACATCATCGAAAACTTGCCCAAAAAACGGGAAGGCCTGCAGGCATGGATCAACATCATGTACGGCTGCGACAAGTTTTGCACGTATTGCATCGTTCCCTATACACGCGGCAAAGAGCGGAGCCGTCTGCCGGAAGATGTCATCGCGGAGGTTCGCGAATTGGCGCGGCAGGGCTTTAAGGAAATCACGCTGCTCGGCCAGAACGTCAACGCCTATGGCAAGGATTTCACGGATCGCGAGTACCGGTTTGGCGACCTGATGGACGATATCCGCAAAATCGACGTTCCCCGCGTTCGTTTTACAACATCGCATCCCCGTGATTTCGACGATCATCTGATCGAAGTGCTCGCCAAAGGCGGCAATCTGGTGGAGCACATCCATTTGCCGGTACAATCGGGCAGCACGGAAATTTTGAAGCGGATGAGCCGGAAATATTCCCGCGAGCTGTTTCTGGATTTGGTTGCGCGGATCCGGACGGCGATGCCGAACGCGGTGCTAACGACCGACATCATCGTCGGATTTCCGGGAGAAACGGAAGAGCAGTTCGAAGAGACGCTTACGCTCGTTCGCGAGGCAAGGATTTCGTCGGCTTACACGTTTATCTATTCGCCCCGGGAGGGAACGCCGGCTGCCGAGATGGCGGACGATGTGGCTTATGAAGTGAAGCAAAAACGTCTGGCACGGCTGAATGAAGTGATTGCCGAACTGTCGCTGGAGAGCAATCTCGGACTGCAG
>JAQBPQ010000075.1 GCA_028287445.1 Cohnella sp. | reverse complement strand
CTGTTCTTTTTACTATTAAGGGGCTTGAACCGAATACAGAAACAAAACTAGAATGGAAAACGGTTGAAGGGAAATATGATCTTAATGGATTGTACGAATTTACCGGTGTCTCATTTAAAGACAAGGTTGTTCCTTTAACAATTGGTAAAAGTGATGCAAATGGACAGTTAGAAGGAGACTTTACTGTTCCGAGCGGATTTGGCGGAAACCATACCATTTATGTTAAACAAGCTGATCGGTTAATGACACAAGCGAACATTCATGTAAATCCAACCTTCAAAATGTCACCTTCCTCAGGACCGGTCGGTACGGAAATTACGATTACGGCAGATGGAATCGGATATGCGGACATGGAACGGAACTGGCAGCTTACCTATGATAATAAGTTTACCGGACTGCTAACAGCGATTACCACAGATGGGAAAGCTATTGCCAAAATTCGTGCTTCCGGACCAATTGGAAAGCATACATTGACCATTTGGCATGGGTATTTAGGAATGGCTTACATCAATCATGAACAGGCTCCAACCTCTTACTTGCCAGTACCCTCCTTTACCTTTGAAGTCACCGATGGAAACATTGATAAGAATCAACATGTTGAAGTAGTTCCAACAGCTGCTGACGGTGGGGTGGTTATGCCTGAACTTAAGAATGATAAAGGAGTAACCGTTAGTTTAGATAAAGATTCAGGCGTTGTGGGAGAAACAGTAACCATGAAAGCAAGTGGCCTGCCTAAAAATCAAAAAATGGATATAATCTGGAATACAATGAGAGGAAGCCGCGTTTCTGGAAATGGCTTCGGAGAAAAGCAAATAAATCTATTTTCTATTGAAACCGATGATCAAGGTTCATTCACCAAAACATTTTCAGTTCCTGATGATTTAGGCGGGATCCCACATCGAATTGACTTAAAAGTTAATGGAAAAATATACGGACAGACATACTTAAGTATTACTCCATCCATCGTCAAAGTTACACCAGCATCTGGCCCTGCTGGTACACCCTTTCAGATTGAGATAAAAGGGGTTGGTTGGACCGAATACGATAATACTTATAACATTACGTATGATAATGGTTATGTTGGGTATGTTTGTGGGTTTAATACGGCAGGGACCGTTATTGTTAATATGATAGCTTCAGGTGAACAAGGTTATCATATTATCGATTTTTACCCAGGAATTTATCGAGGAAAACAACAGCAGCCTGATATCTATCTTGCACCGCAGTTGACCTATGCAGAAGACCATCCAGGTAGTGCAATCCCAGCAATACGATTGGGTTTTGAAGTTACTAATCCATAAGAAGAAATTACGGTAACAGAGTCTTTCTTGAAAGTAAGTTAAACAAAACAAAAAGAGACCTTTGGACATAATTGCCATTGGTTACTTGTTTTTAGTTTTTAGTTTGGGTATACGTCCAGTTTCGAGGCATCCGTCTTATTGAACCGGGAATAGAGAATTTTAGGGATTCCGCTGTTGACGCATCAAGGCCGGCGTTTCGACATTCGCGTCATGGTACAGAAAAACCCGAAAAAGCAATGGGAAGCAACGGGAATGATCGGTCGCGTCGCCCATCCGGCCAAAATTGTGACCAATTACCATAGCGGAGGAAAGCCGACGGGCATCCGCACGCTGCTGAGGCCCTATGTGAAAAACAAGGGATTGCCGGAATACACAAACATTTTGGCCCGTGTCGGAACAACAGCGGCTGCGGTATTGGGCCACGCCTATCCAGGCGTCAATATGGTCGGTGCCGACATCGGCGTAGACCGCGGATTGAAGCCTTGGATTATTGAGCTCACACGAACCCGGATCCTTATATTTTCAGGCATTTGAAGGATAAAAGCGTCTACCGCAAAGTATTTCGGTATGCCAGAGCATTGGGAAGAATTCCGACCATAAAAAAAACCAAAAAACCGCTCAAAATCAGGCGGCGTCGAGCAAAGTGATACAACCGGATCACATCCGGAACCGGTAACCCGCGCCCCATACTGTCTCGATGAATTGCGGATTGGCGGAATCGGTTTCGATTTTTTCTCTGATTTTGCGAATATGGACGGTAACGGTTTGCGTATCGCCCATGGCGTCGATGCCCCAGATTCGCTCGAACAGCTGATCCTTGCTGAACACCCGGTTCGGGTGAATCGCGAGAAAGTGCAGCACCTCAAACTCTTTGGTGGTCAGCGAAATTTCATCGTCCCTTACAAATACCCGCCTTGAATCCGGGTCGATCCGCAATCCTCGGATCTCGACTTCACTGGATGTGCCTCTGCTGCCGATGAGTCTTTCGTAACGGTTCAAATGCGCTTTCACGCGTGCGACCAACTCGGCGGGTTTGAACGGCTTGGTCATGTAATCGTCCGCGCCCAGCCCCAGTCCGCGGATAATATCGATATCTTCCCTGCGGGCGGTGACCATTAAAATGGGGATGTCCAACTGCTCACGGATGTGTTTGCATACTTCGAATCCGTTTATTTTGGGAAGCATTAAATCGAGCACGATCATGTCGTATTTCCCCGAAAGCGCCATTTCCAGCCCGATCTCCCCATTGCCGGCGATATCGGTGTGATATCCGTTCACTTCCAAATAATCTCTCTGCAGCTCCGCAATACTTCGCTCATCTTCCACAATCAATATTTTTTTCATGTCTCGGTCAACCCTCTTTCTTCATCGGCAAGAGTAGAAGGACACGGGTCCCCTGCCCGATCTCGCTCTCCGCCCGAATATCGCCGCCGTGACCTTCCATGATTTGCTTCGCGATGGCCAGCCCCAGCCCGCTTCCACCGGTATCGGTGTTGCGGGATTGCTCCGCCCGATAGAACCGGTCAAATATGAAGGGAAGCGCCTCGGGTTCTATACCCGGCCCGTTATCCTCGATTTCGAGCTTGAACGTATCATTATCGGCTACGGCATGCAGTCGTATCCGTTTATTTTCTTTGTCCATATATTTCACGCTGTTCTGAATGACATTGGTCAGCACCCGTTTCAGCTGGTCCCGGTCGGCCGTGATTTTGGCTTCCGGCCGCAACTCAAGTTCGGAATCCAGCAGGATGTTTTGTTTCTCCAACTCGAACCTCAGCTCCTCCGCCCAATCGCTCAGGAACGCCTGGATCGGGATCGTCTCGAACGAGAACGGCTGCCGCTTCAGATCAAGCTTGGAATACAGGAATAGCTCCTCGATGAGACTATCCATCTCCGCCGCTTTATTGGAGATCGTCCGTATATATTTATTCATCTTATCCGGAGAATCTGCAACTCCGTCCAATATCCCGTCCACGTAACCTTTAATCGCGGTAATGGGTGTTTTGAGGTCATGCGAGATGTTGGAGACCAGCTCCTTGCGGTTCTCTTCATATTGCAGCTGCAGCCGGATCGATTGTTGGAGCTGGGATCTCATTTCTTCGAAGGCGACGCCGAGTTGGCCGATTTCATCCTTGCCCGCCACCTCTACCCGGAAATCCAGATCACCTTCTTTAATTTGACGGGTCGCTCTGCGAAGCTCCCGGAGCGGCCGAATAATGCCTTTGGACATGTAGTAGGTGAGCAGGGAATGGGTCAGAATCAAAATAATCAAAAAAGAGACGAATAAGATCGGAAGATACCTGCGAGCGAAATAAACGAGCGGGTCAATATGGGAGACGACATACAGGCTGCCCGGGGATCCATGGTCGGAGGTAAAATCGAATTCGCTGATCGAATACATCTCGGAGCCGTATGACCGAATCGCTTGAAGGTGCCGGAAACCGGAATGATGATAAGCCGGCAGAGCCGCCAACAAGTCAGCTTTAGGACGTACGCTTTCGGATACGAACAGCACCTTACCGCCGAGACGCACAACAATGTATTGATTTCGGGTTTTCATTTCTTCGGACAAGTCGGTCAAATAACTCGTATTGGTCAGCAGCGAAGGATTTTGGGCGATCGTATGGTTGATCAGTTGGTGATAGTCCCGATCGTCGATGCCTTCCACTTGCGTCTCATAGAGGCTTCTCAAGTTTTGCAGATCGCCCCGGAAAACGAAAACGAGCAGCAAGGCAGTCAGGATGATCAGCACCAAAGGAACGATAAGCATCGCCGCGTAGGAGATGAGCAATTTCAGGCGTATGGACATCGGCTGATCTCTCCGCTCCCGTTAAACTTCTTTGCGTTCAAACATAAGGTATCCAAGCGAAAAAAACAAGATCATGCCGGAGATGACGAACAAGGTTGAGGTCAGCAGCGAGCCTGCCGAAACGGAATGACTCAGCCACACCAGATACCAGTCGGTGTACGACGTCAAGGAGAAAGAAGAAAACCCTTTCACAAAAAAAGGAAAAACCTTGGCTACGGCATACAAAATGATGGAAAATATCAGGAAGCCGCTGGCACTGCGGAAGAATTGGGCAAAAAACACAAATAGAGATGATAACGCCCACATGGACAGAAAACCCGCTATATATGCTTTGCCATATCCGATCAGATCAATGGATCCGCCGTCCGAAGTGCCGATAGCCGCATGACAGAGAAGCGAGACGATAGCCAGCAGGACGAGCATCGCTGCGATTGCCATGCCGAGCGCCAAGAGCTTGGCGGCAAAAGCACGGAATCGGGTAATCGGGCGCAGCAGCGTCAATTTCATCGTTCGGGCTGATACTTCCTGTGGAAATAAATCGGCAATCGCCAAGAACAGGAATAGCGGGATCATGAATAATGTATAAAGCTCCAGCATCTGAATCGGAAACGATGGACTGGCCGCCACGAGTCCGATAACCGGCTGCAGCGCATGGAACGACATAGCCAGAAGGATGGGCAGTACCGCCGCAACGACGAAGAAAATCATCGTTTTTCTTCGATACAACATCAGCAGCAGCTCATTCCGAATGCCGGCTTGCAAACTGATCATTGGCGCTCCCCCTCCTTCGCTTTTCGCAATTGCTCAATGTAATATTGCTCCAAAGACGGGCTGCCGGTGAGCAATTCCGCTACTTGTCCTTCTTGGACGAGCGTCCCGTTATATAGAATGCCGATACGGTTGCACATCTGCTCCAATTCATGAATCATATGGCTGGAGATCAGGAAAGTAATTCCGTGTTCTTCCGAGAGACGTTTCACCAATTCCCGGAACAGAACGATTCCTTCAATGTCGAGGCCGTTGGTCGGTTCGTCCAAGAGAACCAGCTCGGGATTCGGCAGGACCGCCGCGGCCAGCGCCAATTTCTGCTTCATACCGGTGGAGTAATTCCGAATCTTGTCCTGGGCAAATGACGACAAACCGACGTAGTCGAGCACCTCGCCGATTCTTTCTTTTGCGAGTTCCGGATAGAAATTGGAGACAAGCTTCAGATATTGAGATGCCGTGACATAATCGTAAAAATCAGCGGATTCGATCATGCACCCCACTCGCCGCATGGCGGGCTCAAACGATTGTTCGATATCGTGTCCGAATAGGGAGACGGCTCCACGATCCGGGCGGATCAACCCCGTCATGAGCTTGAGAAGCGTCGTTTTGCCGGCGCCGTTCGGACCCAGCAATCCATAAATATCTCCTTTGCGGAGCTCCAGACCGATATTTCGGATCCCCCGTTTGTTGCGGTATTCCTTGGACAGATCGCGAACCTGAACAATCGGTTCCATCCCGCCAGCCCCCTTAATCGTAAAAACAGATAGGGCGTTGTGTAGCCCTATCTGCCCGTATACTTCTGTTTGTTTAGTCGTTCGAATCGTTGTGATGACCCTGATGTTCTTGCACTTGCTGAACTTTCTTACCGGCAAGATCGATCGTATCCGGTATCGTTTGATCAAAGGCAGACAGATGAACGTCTGTATTCAGAGTCAGCGTATGAGAGACTCCGCCGGCATCTTTCCCGGTGAAGCTTATGCTGGCCTGCTGGCGCTCAATCTGGTTGTGGACGTTAACAGTCGCTTGAAGGCTGACGCTTTGAATTTGGATATCTTGCGTAAGCGCGATGTCTTTGAGATTAAACAGGTTTTTGCCGAACAGCTTGTCCGGATTCGCCTGATCCGTCGCGGAATTCTGTCCCTGTTGTCCGTCATGTTCTCCTGACAAATGTTTGAACGCCAGAGGAGCCAAGGCTTGCACAACCGCCGGAATTTGGGCGTTGTCGAGCTGCAGGGAAATCTGCTTCGAGCCGTCCGTTTGTCCATTCACCGATACGTAGTTTTTGAGATTGCCGACCAGCGCATCGATGACCGTTTCGGCCTGCTTGTTCATTAAAGCGGATTGGCCATTTTCTGTGGAATCCTGCTGTTCCCCATCCTGCTTCTCTTGCTTGTCCTGCTTGACGAAGTAAGTATCAGATCCGCCGGTTTTCCAAACTTCGCCTGTGGTCCCGGAAAACAGGTCAACGGATTGCTGTGCTCCCTTGCCGGTCACCTGAACGTTGCCGCTCATCTTCCGGTCCGGCAAGCTCACTTTGAGTTGGCCGTGCGCATTGTTCAGGACATTGCCGTTGTCTTGCAGCACCGCATCCGCCTGAATGCTCACGCTTTTCAAAGCTTGGGTCGCCTTCAGAGCCGACTTGTAGTCCTCATAGCCCGAAGTCCCTGCCATCGCCGTTAAACCTGTCGTGAGCATGACCGCGCCGCTGACTGCAATGGCACCGCCCGTCATCAACCATTTCTTCTTCATGGGTTACCTCCCCATCATCGGATTTTGTCTTACCCTATGATGGTAAACCCAAGACATGAAATGGCCGTGAATGTCTGATTAACAAAATCTTAACTCTTGGATTGAAAAACCCCGATACATGCGAACACCCAGCATCCGGACGCCAAATATCCTCCGACGACATCGCTTGGATAATGAACGCCCAAGTAAATGCGGCTTAACCCGATGGCCAGTACCAAGAAAATGGAAACCGCGATCAATACGATGCGGCCCGTTTTACTGCGAATATGCCTCCATAACAAATAGGCGGTGATCCCATACAAGCTGAAAGCCCCCATCGCATGTCCGCTGGGAAAACCATAGCCTGTCTGCTCCACCAGCCGATGAAGCGTCGGGCGCTGCAAGTGGAACACCGATTTCAGCAGCGGATTTAACAGACTCGAACCGATCACAGCAACCAAGAACAAGATCAATTCGCGCCGATGCCGGAAAAACCGGTACAGGATGAATAGGATCGCAACCGTTAGGGCAACGAGCGGAACACCCGTCCCAATGGCCGTAAAAAACTTCATGACCGGGGTTAGCCAAGGAGTTTCCCAGCCTTGAACCTGCCGGATAACGGCTGCATCGAATGAGGCAGCTTTCTTGTGCGTCACCAGAATCGCCATGCCCGCGAAACTTAAGCCGCACATCAGACTGATTCCTAAAGCGGGTGCCCTTTCTGCGGAATGGCTGCTCAAGCACAATTCCTCCCTTGTTTCGATTGCACCCATCTTTCCTCAACAGGCAACCATTTACCCAATCGACGGCTCAAGCGAAGACATACATTATAGTTGCGACTACTCCGAAAAGCAGGTGAGCTTGATTCGGATCCTCATCATCGCCCCGGAACAAATTCCCGTTCCTCCCATTCTGGGAGGCTCCGTTGAAATCAGCATATTGGCCATCGCCAAACGGCTGGCCAAGTATCATTCGGTTACCATAGTGAGCCGCGCACATCCCCGTTATCCCCGGATTGCCGGTCATTGCGTCCGATCTGGGTGGAATCAAGGAAATTGTGAAGCACACAATCGCAATGGATTACTCGTGCGGCGCTACCGGGCGCCGGAAGCTTTCGCGGATGCCATTGTAAGGCTGATGCAGGATGAATCTCTGGTACGCAAAATGAAACGTCAAGCACGAGCGGACTGTGTGGCACGCTTCAACTGGTCCGCGACGGCGAAGTGATTGAGCCGCATCTATTCTTCAAGGTAACGGGGCGATGGAGCGTGAAATTTGCCGGAAGGCGTACAAAGATAAAACAAACTGATCAAACCGAGCAATGCCGCACTCGTCCAGAAAGGCAGCGAGATGTTGCCGCCCGCGACCAGCCAACTTCCGATCAAGGGGCCGACGACAACGCCGGCTCCCTCCACAGTGGAGAAGATTCCCCAACCCGTTCCTTGCGATTCCTGGGGTACATACCGGGCCATTAACGCGTTCCAAGAAGGAAGCAATGCGGCGTACGAAGATCCCATCAAGATCGCCAACACGACGGCTTCCGTCAGAGAATCGACATAGTACAAGGCAAACAAAGCCGCGGCGAACACGCCGAAACCGAGTACCAAAAACCATTTTCCGCCGAATGAATCAAACAACTTCCCCATTGGAATCATGGAAACAACGGCAAAAGCGCCGCCTGTCATCAGCACGATGGAAAACTCCGAATGGCTCAGACCCATATGCCCCACCGCATACACGGATAAGAAAGGGACAAGCATGCCGGCGGCCGTCGTTTGAAGAACCATGCCGGGCACGAGAAAGCCCGCTTTTTTCATCCTGTGCCACAGTCGGACCAATTGTTCCCGCACCGGTTCGTTGCGATAGAGTTCCGACGAGATGGAGATATCCATTTTGCCGATGACCAGCCATCCCATCGCAAAAACGCCGATCAAGACCAGCATGGCCGTCTTATCTCCGAAATCCATGATGAAATTGAGCAGAACCGGGCCTAAACCCAAACCCGCCAGCCAGTAGATGTACAGGTGACCCATCTGGGACGCGCGGTTCTCTTCCTTCACTTGGCTTAAGCAGACCAGCCAAATCGGGGAGAAGCCGACGCCAAGCAAACCGGCAGCCGCAAGCAGCACCCAGCCTACATGTGCCACCATCATGAGACCGATCCCCAGCATGGCCAGAATGAGACCTCCGTGAATGACCAGACGTACGGAAAAACGATCGAGTAAATGTCCCACGAAGCCTTTGACCAAAGTGTCCGTCAAATAGTGGACCGATACCGCCACACCGACAAGGGACACATTAAACCCCAATTGCGACACGGCATATGAGGGCAAAAAGGCAATCAGAAAAGCTCCCCGCACCCATTCGACCAGGAACAAAAGAACGGCGAGACGAGTGAAAACGGTGGAGCGAACCACAGTACGATCAATGATATCCATGTGCCTGTACGGCCTTCCTTTCCGCCTGAGCCGGATACTTCTGTTTGCTGTACGCATGCTGTTCCATCAATTGCAGCACATCGGAAACGATCGTTTCGGCGGCTTGACCGCGATAGACGGTTTTCATCGCTTTGACCATCCTTCTTCTACTCGACTCCTGTTCCAGTTGCCGGAGTTTATCGGTCAATTGTTCGATATTGTGCGCCGTATGAAGTGCACCGTGCTCGGACAACGTGTCGGCGTTTCCTTTCTCCTGGCCTGGAAGCGGTCGATAAACGATGGCAGGCAGAGACAGAGACAAGGCCTCGGTCAGGGTGATGCCTCCAGCTTTGGTGAGCAAGCAGGATGACACCGCCATCAGCTCTTCCATCTGTTCCACGAATCCCATCACCCGAATCCGCGGATCCGGGCAGGCCGTCACCATTTTGTCGAGCAGCTTTTTATTTTTACCGCAAACGAGCAGAATATCGAAATCGGTATGATCCAATACGGCTTGCACCATTTTGTGCACATGAGACAGCACCCCATACGCGCCGGCCGAAATCAGCACATATTGCTTACGGGTATCCAAGCTGTATTTTTCATATAACAATGGTTTATCGAGCGGTCCGCCGAACGCTTCGCGAATCGGAATTCCACTTACCGAAATCCGGCTCTCCCCGATGCCCGCCGTCATGAGCGATTGTTTTAATTTCTCGGTCGCTACAAAATACCGGTCGGTATCCGGATGGATCCATCGGCTGTGCAGCACGTAATCGGTCAGAACGGTAAACGTAGGAATCCCGAGTCCGGACTTGCCGCTTAATTGAGACATCGCTAAATAAGGAAACGTATGGATGACGGCGTCCGGTTGCAGCCGGTCGACGATTTGCTTCATTTTCCGTTTGCCGATCGAATGGAACAACCGGTTCAATTGAGGGTCCGGTTTCGCTTGGTTCGTAAGGTCGTAACTGAGTCCGTAAAGCTTGGGAAAATAGACGGAGCTTTTCAAATAGCTGAAGCGCGACACGGCGTTCCAATAAGGATGGGCTTCCGCCAGAAGATCGATCATGTGCACCCGCCCAATCCCCCGGGACACCAATGACTGCCTGATGGCCTTAGCCGCCTGGACATGTCCATCTCCGAAGGTGGAGTAGATAATCACTATGCACGGATTTTGATTCACATGACTCACCCTCTCTATACACCATAATAACTC
>JAQBPQ010000038.1 GCA_028287445.1 Cohnella sp. | reverse complement strand
TGCATCTGAACGGCATCCAATTTTACGATTGGCAATCGAAGCATCATGAGCCTTTGGCGACTCAAGACGGACAGCTTGCGGCGAACTGGACGGATATTGCAAACCGGACCATCAGCGCCGAGACCGTAAAACGGTATATCGACGAAGCGCACGCGTTGGGCATGAAGGTCATGAACTACAACCTGCTGTTCGGCGCAAACCGAAACTACGAGCAGGACGGCTCAAAGAAGGAATGGGGGCTGTTCAAAGATCCGCTGCACGATGAACAGGACCGCCATCCACTGCCATCCTCTTGGAAGAGCGATATTTTCATTATGGACCCGGGAAACAAGGAATGGCAGAATTATCTGATCGCGCAGGAGAAGAAGGTATTCGATGCGCTTCCGTTCGACGGCTATCATGTCGATCAGCTCGGCGATCGGGGCCCTTTGTGGGATTATTACGGCAACATGGTCGATTTGCCGTCGTCTTATCTGAGCTTTCTTCAAGCCGCGAAACAAAAGCTGGACGTCGATTACGTCATGAATGCGGTGAACCAGTTCGGCCAGCAGCAGATTGCACAATCACCGGTTAAATTTCTGTACACCGAAGTGTGGTTGAATGAGTTTAAGGATTTAACAGATGTAATCGATCAGAATTCCAGATTCAGCCATAATGAGAAAAATACCGTCATCGCTGCCTATATGGATTACGATTTGGCCAACGGATCCGGCCAATTTAACGCTCCGGGCGTTTTGCTGACGGATGCTGCGATCTTTGCGGCAGGCGGCGCACATATCGAGGCCGGTGAAAGCTTGCTGGCTAAAGAATATTTTCCGAACCGCAGCTTGATCGTGCCTGATTCGCTGTGGAAACAACTGCAGGGCTACTACGACTTCCTGGTTGCGTACGAAAATTTGCTGCGTGACGGCGAAACGGAAGCGAAGCCGTCACTTGAAGCGGCCAGTGGTCCGCAGCTGTCCGAGGATCCGGAGAAGGGGAAGCTTTGGACGATCGCCAAGGAGAAAGGGAACACGAGCATCGTCCACCTGATCAACCTGACGAATGCCGATTCGACGGAATGGAAGGATGCCGGAGGCACACAGCCGGAGCCCGCAATGCTTCAGAACCTCAAGTACCGGCTCCAGCCGAAAGAAGGCAAGAAGGTAAAGCGGATCTGGCTTGCCACGCCGGATCAATACAGCGGTTCGCCGATTCAGCTTTCCTTCAAGAACTACGGCGGCGCCGTCTCGTTTGCGGTGCCTAACCTTAAATATTGGGACATGATCGTTATCGAATATGAATAACAGCAAGACAACGTCGTCCGGTCGGAGGCCATCGTCAAAGGTTATCGGAATACGACATGTTTCACCGAAGGATATCACAGGTAAATAATTGAATATCTAATATCGCAGGTCATGATATTTTGGGGGAGGAATTTGGTTGTTCGGTAAAAAGGGTGCTTTAGCTGTCTGTGTCGTACTCGCTTTTGGCATGTTATTGCCGGGCCTCGGCCATGCGGCGACGTCAAGCAGCGCAATGCGTTTTTCGGTTTTGTTTAAGCAAAACGCGATTCCTGCAGACTTTCAGAGCCAATTGAACAAAGTGGGAGCCACTTTAGTCGACTCTGTCCCGGAGATCGGGTTTGCAGAGGTGAAGGCGGATTCCAGCACGCTTTCCAAGCTTCAGGGCATTGCGAACGTGGATGAGGTAAGTCCCTCCATTGCATGGAAATTGCCGGAGTCGCACACCGTTCCACTGGCTGACACCAGCGCAGCGAAGCCCACGAAGAAGAGTGGTTCTGCAGTGTACACCACCAATGCCGATTTGTATCAGAGTTATCAATGGGATATCAAAGAAGTGACTCATGATCGTGCGAGCTACAGTTTAGGCACCGGATCGCACAAGACTGTGGTGGGCATCATCGACACGGGAATTGACCCCGCGCATCCGGCTGTAAAGGCCAACTTGCTGCCGGGTTCGATGAACTTTGTTCCAGCCGGAGGATTCGGAGGAGAGGAACCGTCGGAGACTGGGGATCCGAACGCGATTAAGGACTTGCACGGCCATGGTACGCATGTCGCCGGGACGATTGCAGGCAACGGTCGAATCCAAGGTGTGGCACCTAATATCGGATTCCGTTCGTACCGCGTGTTTGGCACATCGTCTGCCGAAACCAGCTGGATTGTGAAGGCGATCATTCAAGCTGCCAACGATCACGTAAACGTCATTTCCATGAGCTTAGGCGGTTATGACGTCATCGGGCAGGTGTTTTACGTAGATCCAGTCACCGGTGAAAAGACGAATCTAGGGAACGATATTGCAGACTTAAAGGCGTTTAAACGTGCGTTGCAATACGCGACGGATCACGGGGTATTGCCTGTTGTCGCGGCTGGCAACGATGCGGTCAACGCAGGCAATAAGGCGCAGGTGAACGACTTTCTCAACACCGCGTACGGCGGAAATGGACTCTATTTCGTGGGTGCCGGATTTGAAGTGCCTGGCAGCCTCCCTGGTGTCGTCACTGTTTCTGCAACGGGCCCGGACGATTCGCTGTCGTCGTATTCCAACTGGGGCTCCGGGTTTGTCGATATTACCGCTCCTGGCGGCGATTTCAAGCGCTATCCGAACGGAGACTGGTACACAGATATGTGTTTAAGTTCCTATAAAGATGGCGGTTACGTATGGATGGCCGGTACATCCATGGCTACACCGAAAGTGTCTGCGGTTGCCGCACTGCTGATTGACAAGTACGGTCAGATGAGCCCGCAACAGGTGGAACAGATGCTGTTCAATAAGGGTGTCGACGCAGTTACGGGTACCGACACGGCATACTTCGGTGCTGGGCACGTCGATGCATATAACGCTCTGAAGTAACTAGGCACCTGGAATTTTATAGACACAAACAAGGGGTTGTCCCGAAAGTGCATAAGCACTCGGCGGGGCACCCCCTTTCTATACTGCGAAATCACCGGCTCCAATATCACGTCTCTTTGAAAATGTTCTTTATATAATTGGGAAGACCAAAGGAAGCTCGGAACGTTTCAGGGTTTATATATTTCGCCCCCTGCCACCGCAAACGGTTTAAATCCGCCTGATGAGGATCCCATTTTTTTGAAGCCATCGTAAAGCTCCATATTCCACCGAGAAATGAGGGGATGGAACATAAATAAGGTTGTACGATTGGAAACAGCTTTTTCAAGCTGCGAACCGTATTTCTTAAAGTACTGGAATAGTAATAGGGAGATCCTGACTGGAAGACGACTATGCCATCCTCGTATCGTTCCAATAGCGTAAATCCTTCGAGATCTTCGTTTTCGTCTACCATGGCTTGAGCCACTCCACCGCCGCTGCCTAAAATGCTAATGGGCATCTCCTTATAGTCCATATATTCTCAGCTCCCTTTTGAACAAGATATTCGTAGCTGATGGAAGGGATAGAATCAAAAGCAGAAGTGAGGCCACCCGAGCGAAAGATGGTCGCTCAGGTGGCCTCTTGTGGGTAAAACATGATTTCATAAATATCTTTTCCGAAGCTTCGTCCTTAGACGACCGGAAACCATCCCGGCGTGTTCATGATCGCTTGCCATAATGGATCCGGCACGACCAATCGATCCTGATCGTCTTTGGTCAAAGTGGTTTTGATTTCCGACTCCTTGCCGTCGGCGATTTTCTCCACCCAATCCGGCTCGATGATGATTTCACGACCGAGTGCAAACAATTCTACGCCCGATTCGAGAGCTTTCAATGCGTCGCCCGCCGTATGAATCGAACCAACACCGATAATCGGAACCCGTTGGCCGGCGCGTTCCTGAATCCATGCCAAGCGTGATTGGCTGTCATCAACTCCGCGTTTTGGCACTGACCAGAAGTCCATCAGGGATACATGAAGGTAATCCAATTGTTTCTCCGCCAAGGCATCCACAAGAATCAGGGTATCGTCCATCGTGATTCCAGGCGTTTCCGGTTCCTCCGGCGAGAAGCGGTAGCCGACTATGAACGGCTGCGACGAATGCTCGGCCACAATTCGCTTCACTTCATCTACGATGGCAATCGGAAAGCTCAAACGGCCTTCGACATCTCCACCCCAGCGGTCAGTACGACGGTTGGAGTGCGGAGAGAAGAATTGCTGAACCAAGTAACCGTTCGCACCATGAATTTCGACTCCGTCGTAACCTGCTTCAATGGCCCTGCGTGTGGCTTGGCCGAAGTCGCGAATAATTGATTCGATTTCCGAATTGGTCAGCGGTCTTGGGGTCACGCCAGCGTTCTGGTCGGATGGAATATCGCTGGCGCTAACTACGTCTCCATTCGGGACCAGTGCCGGTGGCACCATACGGCCGCCATGGAAAATCTGCAGGATGGCCTTCGCGCCTTGCTCTTTGATCGCAGTTGCCAAA
>JAQBPQ010000060.1 GCA_028287445.1 Cohnella sp. | reverse complement strand
TGCCTACAGCTTGAGAAACCTTTTCCCCTTTTTGCAGCTGATACATCTTGTAATACCGGCCTTCCATCGCCATCAACGTCTCATGATTGCCCCGTTCCACAATCTCGCCTCGATGCAGCACGAGGATTTGGTCGGCATCCCGAATGGTAGACAGGCGATGTGCGATGACGAAGGTCGTGCGGCCTTCGCTCACTACCTTCAGCGCTTTCTGAATCAATCCCTCGGTCTCGCTGTCGATGCTGGCCGTCGCCTCGTCCAGTATCAGAATCGACGGATCGAATGCCAACGCCCGTGCGAAAGAAATCAGCTGCCGTTGGCCGGAAGACAACGTACTTCCCCGCTCCACCACCTGCTCTCCATAACCGCCCGGCAGCTGTTCAACGAACGATGCAGCGCCAACGTCCCGGAGCGCGTTTTTGACACGGTCCAGCGTAATGTCCTGATTATACAGGCTCACGTTGAATTTGATATCTCCGGCGAATAAGTAGGGGTCCTGCAGCACGATTCCCATATGCTTGCGCAGCTCTTGTTTGGAAAACGTCGAGATGTCGCGTCCGTCTATTTTGATTATACCTTCATCAGGCACATAGAATCCCAGCAGCAGGTTGATAATCGAGCTTTTGCCGGAGCCGGTATGGCCGACAAGCGCCACCGTCTCTCCTCTGCGGGCTTCGAAAGAAATGTGCTTCAGCACATGCTCACCCGTTTTATAGGCAAACGTCACATTTTCGAAGGTCACCACACCGGCCGGCCGGCTGACCTCTTCCACATTGTCGACTTCTATACCTTCTATATCCATGATCGTAAACACCTTATCCGCGGAAACAAAAGCCCTCTGCGCATTCGTCAGTTGGTCGAATATCCCGATAATCGGCTGAAATAGCCGCCCCAAGTAATCGATAAAAGCGTAAAACACCCCGAAGGAGATTGCGGCGGCTTGCAGGGACTGCCGGCCGAAATACCAGATCACCATCGCGGTCACCAAGCTGCCGACCATGCCCACGATATTGCGGGACGACAACGAAAACACCCGGAATTGCTTGATTTGATTGGCGTAGCGGTCTTCGTTCAGCACTTCAAATTCATGCAGCGTCACCTTCTCCCGGCGAAAAGCCTGAATGATCGGCATGACCACGATGGATTCGTTAATCATGGCGTTCATATCGCTGAGCCGGGCGCGCATGATCGTGATGAACACTTTCGAGTATTTCAAATGAATCCTCATGATCAACACGAACAGAGGCGGAATCAGCAGACAGAACAGCGCCAGACGGAAATCCAAAATAAACAGCGCGGTGTAAATACCCGTGAGCTGCACGAGGCTCACGACGAAGGTCGCCATGAAGCTCATGAACAAGTCGCGAACGGCCTCGGTGTCATTGGCGATTCTCGATACGACCTGCCCGATCGGGGTATTGTCAAAGAAACGCAGCGGGATCCGATGAATGTGCTTCATCAAGTCCATTCGCAAGTTTTTGATAATCCGCAATGCCGTGGATTGGAGGATGTAGGATTGCGTGAAATTGCCTACACTCGCGGTAAGCAGAAGTCCGATATACAAGGCAAGCAGCGAAAACACCGGCGAAAGGTCCCCTGTATTGTGGGACAAATATTTATCAATAATCGTTTTGGTAATGTAAGGCCCGCCGAGCTCGGCGCTTACCGCACCGCACAGAATGAGCAGCGCGCCGATAATTCTGAATTTATAAACGAGAGCGTACGAGAACAGTCTTCTCGACGTCGATGGTTTGGGCATGTTCGGCAGCCTCCTTTCGTGAATCTTCTTCATTCTTCCAGGCTGGCTTCCATCTGCTGATATTCCCATTGCTCCTTGTACCAGCCGCCAAACAGCATCAGCTCATCATGTGTGCCTTCTTCTACGATGCGTCCCTCGTCCAGCACAAGGATCCAATTCGCGTGGCTGACCGCCGACAGACGATGGGTGGTGATGAAGGTGGTTTTGCCCGCCCGCTCCAAACGGACCTGATGAAGAATTCGGCTCTCCGTACGCGCATCCACTGCAGACAGGGAATCGTCGAGCAGCAAAATTTCCAAATCGACGAGAAGCGCCCGGGCAATGGCCAGCCTCTGCTTCTGCCCGCCCGACAGCATGACGCCGTTCTCGCCGACGATCGTCTGCAGCCCCTCGCCCATTTGGGCGATATCCTCGGTAAACGAGGCCATCGCGACCGCCCTGGCAATTTCCTCGTCCGACGCGTCCGGCTTGCCCAGTGCGATATTGTCGCGAATCGACTTGGACAGCAGCAGATGCTCCTGCGGCACGTAAGCGACCCAGCGTTTCATCCGGTCCAATGCGATTTGCTCGATCGGTATGCTGGACACGAACAGCTTCTCCGGTTCCACCGGATATTGGCGAAGCAGCTGCTTGAGCAGCGTGCTTTTCCCGCTGCCGGTTTTGCCTACAATACCGAGCGTCTGACCCCGCTCCAAACGAAAAGACACCTGGTCGAGGCTCGCATGATTCGCGGTCGGATAAGTAAAGGATAATTGCTTCATTTCGATGCGGGCCGGGACTTCGATATCCACCGGCGCTTGCGCATCCTGCACATCCGCTTGTTGAGACACCGCGGTTTCCAAGCGATCCGCCGACGCGCCCCCCCGCTGCAGCACGTTAATGAACTCACCGAAAGCAATCATGGGCCAGATGAGCATCCCCAAATAAATATTAAAAGAGATGAGCTGTCCCAGCGTAATTTCGTGGTGGAAAACGAGATAAGAGCCGTAGCCAATCCCGATCACATAACTCACACCGACGATCAGCGAAATGACCGGTTGAAAAAGCGCGTTCAACATGGCCACCCGCTTGTTCTGATTCATGACGGCCGAGGTTACTTGGTCAAAAGCGCCAATGTCTTGGTTTTCCTGTACGTATGAACGGATGACCCGGATGCCGGAGATCGACTCCAATGCATGGTCGTTCATGGTGCCGAACGATTTTTGCGCTGCAAGGAAGCGGATCCTCATTTTTTTGCCCAGTTTATGGATGACCAAAGCCAAAAAAGGCAAAGGTACAAGCGCCGCGAGCATGAGTTTGAAGCTGATGAATGAAATCATCATCACGATCACGACAGATGCGCCAACCAGTGTATTCACCAGTGTCATGACGCCATAGCCGGCGGTTTGCCCGATCGCGAGAATGTCATTGGTCGCCAGCGCCATCAATTGGCCCGTGGTATTCCGTTGGAAGAAGGCCGGGGTCATTTTCGTCAAATGCGCCACAAACCGCCCTCTGAGCAGCTTCTCGATCAGCGCCGAATTTCCGAACAAGGTCGTAATCCAGAGATAGGCCATCCCATATAAAAGCAGGCTAAGGCAGATCAGCAAAAGCACTGTATGGTTTAAGCCGGAGGAGGTCAAGTTTCCCTTTTTGATCTGGTCGATCGTGTTGCCGATCATTCTTGGCGGGATGGTGGTCAGTAAACTGACGCCCGCCATCATGCCGATGGCCATGACGTAACTGCGCCATCTCCATTGGAAAAACCACTTCAGCCGAGTTACAAAAGACAAACACTCCACCTCTTCCCCTTTTTACCGATAGCCTAGATTTTACAGATCCTTCCGTATCAAGTCCATCAAATCCTATGTAATTTATCCCTTGGTTTTGCTTTTCCGGACTTTTACGCCTATGGTTTGAGAGAGCACCATACTTCGATACGAACAAAGGTGGCTGGATCTTGCAGGATCATCCGGAAACGCCGAATTTTATATACACGTTCGCCTGCCAAGAGGACGAGATCTCTCTATTCCGCTTGGAACAACGCTCCTTGTTCGGAGTGGAATCTTCGTCCCCCCTATTGAAAAGCACATGTGAGATCGATCCGAGCCGCAGTCCGTTTATCCGGGAGCGGATCGAAGTGATGTACGAAGGAGACGATCTGCCGGAGATTACGGAACAAGCGGGCGGTATCCGGCTGCCCGAATCGACGACGTTCAAAGTGCGTTTCGTAAAAACGAATGATCTGGATGCTTCTGAAAAAATAGAGTATGAACAGCAGCGTGCGATCGAGCGGGAAATTGGATGGCGGATCGGAGGGGAAGCGGACGTCCACAAGCCGGACCAAGTGTTTGGCGTCGTTACGCTCGGTCGGCGGTGGTATTTGGGGAGGTATAGCAAGAACCGATCCGTATGGCTTCACCACATGCAAAAACCACAAAACTACTCCATGGCGCTGCCCACACGAATCGCGAGGGCAGTTGTCAACATCGCCGTTCCGAACCCGTCCGGACTGGTCGTGATTGATCCCTGCTGTGGAATCGGGACGGTGCTCGTGGAGGCACTTTCCATGGGGATCGACATCGTCGGCCGTGACCTGAACCCGCTGGCCGCGATTGGAGCACGTAAGAATATCGCTCATTTTGGCCTGCGAGGGGAAGTGATGCTGGGATCCATAGCGGATGTGTCATCCCACTATGATGTGGCGATCATCGATATGCCCTACAATCTGGTTTCCCGAATCACGCCGGAGGCACAATTGTCTATCCTTGCGCAGGCTCGACGAATCGCCGACAAAGTAGTCGTCATCTCGATTGAAGCCTTCGATGATCGGATCGCCAGCGCTGGATTCACGATTGCAGACCGCTGTGTGGTGAGGAAAGGGTCATTTGCCAGACACATCATGGTTTGTCTTTAGATGAAGTCTTCGGTCATTTTATTCAGTTAGGTGCTCACTCTCGACCTTAAAGCAGAACGGTTTGCCCTGGCTTGGGCCAAACCACTTCCCCGGCAAAGATGCTCTTCGCCGCCTCAATGCACGGCTCGGCTGTCGATGACGCACCGTGAATTAAAACCAGCTTTCCAACACCGGCCGCTTTGGCGATTTCTGCCGCATCTATTGCGCCGGAGTGCAAATAGGTGTTGTTCGCAGGATCGGCGGCAACGGGACCGAGAGACGCTTCATGAATCAATACCGCGCTGTCTTTCACATGCTCGATCAGGGGCGGATAGTACGCTGTATCTCCGGTAAAGGAGAACCCTTTTCCCGTATGTTTGTCCGTGAATCGGTAACAGAGTCCCTGCACCGGGTGAAGCGTGGCGCATGTATCGAGCGCAAAATCTTCGTTCTCGTAACGTTCCCCGGGAAATAGCGGAATGATATGCGGATAACCGCTGTCCGGGTAAAACCGGTCCGTCTGCAAAAAATCCATGGCGAGCTCGACGACCTGTGTCACGTCTTCAACCGGACCGATAATGTTCAGCTCATTTAACGCCCTGCCTTTCATCAGCCAAAAAAACAAGAAAGTCGGCAGCGACACATAATGATCATGATGGAGATGGGTGAATACCAGATAGTCGACGTCTGATGGATCCACCCCGATTGTCCGCAAGTTGTTCACCGACGACCAGCCGGTATCCACCAAGTGCCGGTCATTGATCAAGAAACTGGCGGAATCGCCATCCCGATCAGGCATGGAACCCGATGTGCCGAGAAAAGTAATCTTCGTTTCACGGTTATTCCTCATCCCTGGTCACCTGTTCCCAGCTTGATTCGCATCATGTCGTGTGCAATCCGCACTTTCCCTGAGTGTCCGCCGGAAACGATCCGCTGCAATTCTTCCGCACGCTCGTCCCATTCATGATGGATATGGGTAATGAGCAGGTTGGCAATATGCTGTTCTCTCACAAATTGAGCTAACTTCCCGGGATGAATATGTCCGAACTCATGGATCACCAAATCAGCTCCCGGCAGAACATGCGTCAAATCCTCCGAAGTGAGCACATCACCGCTGACTACGATTTTGATCCCCTCTATCGCAATGACGAATCCGTATGCGACGGGCGTAATTTGAAATCCATGTTTTTCATCGAGCTTGCGCCAATTGTCCTGCGCCAGATGGCCGGTTTTGAAAAATTGAATTCGCAGGTCTCCGTGTTCGTAGAGGGTTGCTTCGGTGTATTCGACGGTCTTTAAGACAAAAGGATAAACTTCCGGTGGAATGATGAACATGTTTTGAAGCCATTCGACTTTTCGGGTGGTGCCTGCCGGACCGTATATCGTGAGATCCCGACGTCTTTGGGTAAGCTGCAAATCTTGAATCAGCATCGGCAAACCGCCGGCATGATCCGGGTGCCAGTGCGTCAAAAACACGGCTTCGATATTTCTTGGGTCTTCGCCCATTTTCTTGAGCAGCATGCTTGCCGGGCAGCCGCAATCGATCAAAAACAATTTGCCGTTTTGCTTAACCGCCATCCCGAAGCTGTGCCTGTTCGGAGTGGGGACTCCGGCGCTCGTACCCAATATTAATAGCTCCGCCAATCCGTTCCACTCCTTCTCATGTTGGATTAACTATTCTTTGACGCTGCCAAGGACGATGCCGTGGATAAAAAATCTTTGAAGAAACGGATAAACAAGCAAAATGGGCAGTGCAGCCACGAAAATTTGCGCCGCATTATTGGTGCGGTCCGAGACCACCTTCAGCAGCTCGGCATCCTCCGGTTTCAGAAATCTCAAATCTCTTTGAATGACAATGGTTTGAAGAAAGCTCTGCAGCGGGTAATGCTCCGGTGAATTCATGAAAATAAGCCCGTCAAACCAACTGTTCCAATGGCCTACCATGCTGAACAGCGTAACGGTGGCCAGAGCGGCCACGGATAATGGAACATAAATTTTCCACAGAATCAGAAAGTGGCCGGCTCCGTCGATTCGAGCCGCCTCATCCAATTCTCTCGGCAATCCCCGGAAAAAATTGAGCAGCAAAACGACATTGAAAATCGGAACGGCTCCCGGCACAATCAACGCCCATATCGTATCCATCAAACCTGTCGCTTTTATTGTCACATAGAGCGGAATCAGCCCTCCGCTGAACAGCATGGTGAAGATAAAAAACCATACGTATTTCGTTCTCCACCGAAGATCTCTGATTTCCTTCGACAACGGGTAGGCGATCAAAACAGTCAGCAAGATGTTCACGGAAGTGCCGAGAACGACTCGTTGCAGCGAGATCCAAAACGCGTGTAAAAATTCCTGCTTATTCAGAACATTTTGATAAGACGCGAAAGTGAGCTCTACCGGCCACAATTTCACAAGTCCGGCGGCAGCTGCCGTGGATGAACTTAAAGATAGGGATAAAATATGGATGAAAGGGATAATGCAAAGCAAAGAGATCAGGCACAGGAAGGCATAGTTTGCTGTCACAAACAACTTTCGCCCCCACGATAATCGGTATACCACAACGCTCCCTCGCCCTCTTAAAATATTCGGTAGTTCGCGAACCGGTAAGCCAGCCAGTAAGAGACGGAGATGAACAGAAGAGACACGGCCGACTTGAACAGTCCGACAGCGGTAGCCATTCCGTATTGCGCCTGCTCCAAGCCCAACCGGTACACCAAGGTATCGAGGATGTCCCCGGTCTCATATACCTGCGGATTATAGAGATTGAACACCTGATCGAAACCGGCATTCAAAATTTGACCCAGACTCAATGTGGCAAGCAGGGTAATGATGGGTACGATGCCGGGTAAAGTGACATGCCGCGTTTGCCGCCAGCGGTTCGCCCCGTCGATCGCGGCCGCCTCATAAAGCGCAGGGTTGATGCTTGTTAATGCCGCCAAATACACAATGGTGCTGAACCCGAATTCTTTCCATATATCCGAGACCACAAGCACATAAGGGAACCAGTGAGCGTCTCCGAGAAAAAAGATGGGCTTAAATCCCAGCGTTTGAAGCGTCTGATTAACCAGTCCGGAGGAAGGAGACAAAATATCGATCATGATGCCGCCGAGAATAATCCAGGATAAAAAATGCGGCAAATACACCAGCGTTTGTACACTTCGTTTCATGACCGTGTTTCTGACTTCATTCAGCAGCAGGGCGAAGACGATCGGCACCATTTGCCCGGCTATCATTTTCATAAAAGCGATAAAGATCGTATTATAGAGCACCCGATACGTATCGGGCAGCGACATGACGAATTTAAAATTATCGAATCCGACCCACTCGGATCCGAATATCCCTCTCGCCGGAACAAAATGTTCGAAAGCGATCATGATTCCGACCATCGGTCCGTAGCTGTAAATGAGGACAATCGCGATACCGGGCAGCAGCATCAGATGGAGGGGCCATTCTGTTGCCCACATTTTCCTAATCAATGAATTTCCTCCCCGCGGTGAAAGAAGGGGAAAATACGTCGCCGCCATTCTCCCCTTCGTAAGTATTGAAATGTCCTGCTTATTTTTTAGCGTACCAATCGTTCACTTCCTTGGTGATTTGCTCACCGCCGAGCGAGTTCCAGTCTTTCACGAATGCATCGAAATCATCTACCGGGGCTTTGTTCGTTATAATTTTCGTAAAAAGCTCCTGCTCTTTTTGATCCAAAATCGGTTTCTTCATCGCCATCGTAGCGGTCGGAGCACCTGAGAATTCGTCGAACATGTATCGGTTTTCTTTCAAATACTGGTTCATGATTTCCAGCGTTCCATGCGGCTTGGCTTTCATCCAGCTGCTCCAACTGCCCGTATCGCCTTTGAGAAATTTCATAGAGTCGTCGTACAACGAACTTCCGGCCAAATCGTCTTTGACAAGAGTTGGATCCTTCGTTTCGACCGCTTTCGAAAGAACGGCGCCCGTTTTCACATTCAAATCCTGCGGTACGACGATAATCGGATTCAGCTTCCAGTACTCCTGATTGGTCTTGCTGAAATGGTACGGTTTTCCAACTTGTTTATCTGTCGTGTTATCCACTTCAATCCATTTATTCAGAATTTTGATCGCTGCTTCCGGATGCTTGCTCTTCTTCGACACGACATAATAGCCGTCAACGCCCAGTCCTACTTGCGTCGAGGCAGGCTTGTCATCAAACGAAGCGAGCGGATACGTTTCCCAATCCTGGGTCACCGTATTGTTTTTGACGACGGCCGCGCTTAGCGGCCAGCTGCCCAGAAAGAAAGGTCCAAAGGCCATCCCGATTTTATTGCCGGCTACCAATTCGGTTTCTTTGGTATGATCCTTAACGAAAAATTCCGGATCGATTTGACCTGCCTTGTACATATCCTGAAGGGTTTTTAATGCATTCTTGATTTCCGGTTGAACGCTTCCGTAGACCAGCTTTCCGGATGAATCTTTGATCCAGGCGCCGGGATAAGCGTGATAACCGTTGAATATGCCGGTAAACCCGTACACCATGTTGAAGATTTCTTTCTGGGCGGCGAATCCGAAGCTGTCTTTCTTCCCATTTCCGTCAGGATCCTGGTTGGTGAATGCCTCGGAAATTTTCAATACATCCTGCATCGTTTTGGGCTCCGGCAGGTTTAATTTCTTCATCCAATCCTTGCGCACCCATAGGAACTCTGCGGCATTATAAGGAGCATTCGTAGACGGAATGGCCATCAGCTTGCCGTCGAATTTGGCGGATGCCAATTGGTTCCCGCCGTCTGTCGACATAAATTTTTTCGTTTCCGGCGTGGCGTATTTATCGTATACGTCCGTCAGGTCGGCGAGCAGGTTATTGTCCACAAGCTGCTGCAGATCCGCCGCGGTCACCTTCATCAAATCCGGGATTTCGCCTGAAACGATACTGAGCCTTACTTTTTCGGGGTATTGTTTGGGATCCACCATCCACTCGGGCTTGATTGAAATGCCCAGGTCTTTCACATACGCGTCATATACCGTGTTGTTGGTGAATGATTCCCCTTTGTCAAACGCCAGGTTGGGCTCCGTCGTCCCGGCGATCGTGAAATCGATGGGCGGTTCGAATTTGGCCTTCGGATCCTGAGACGTTTGGGCCGGTTTGCCGCTTGCCGCGGACACGTTGCCCGCTGCTGAATCATTTCCTTTGCCACAAGCGCTCAACAGTAAAGCGGCGGCTATCATAACAACGGCAACTTTGTTCCTGTTTTGGCGATTCATATGATTCCCTCCACGTCCATTTTAGGATCTCGTTTTTAAAGAAAACCTTTCTTTCCGAAACGATGACGACGACGCTAGGTCAAACGACGCGCTCACCCCCTCTCCGTTTCTCTATGGCATAATCAGGCGTCCATATTTGCCGTTCTTCGGCTCCGTTATCCAGCAGTAGCCGCCTGGTCGTGCTGATGTTCTGCCCGATGCCTTCCGGATGATGGGAATCGGTTCCCGCGAAAAGGAGGCAACCCGACCGGATGAGCGGCCTCACGATCGTATTCAGGTATTCCTCGGCCGGAATTTCCTCTTTACCGATTAGCGCCCAAACCGGAAGCTCCAACGCCGTTTCATAGGCCTTGGCGGCACTGCCCAATTCCTCGATCCACTCCATTTGGATGTACTCGTAACGAAATTGAAATCCGTGCAAATAACCGAACACTCCTACCCATGGATGGCCGATCGCGTCTACCCACGGATTACGCACCGTGTTTAACAAATTTTGGTGAGCGAAGTACATCACATCAACCGGAGATTTGCTCACATCCGGTTTTTCAATCCAGGGCAAATGGTAGTGATGAATGCCGGCCATGACATAATCGAGGCTGCGGTAGATTTCCGGGTTCCCCGTAATGTCGCCTGCAAGTGTGGTGACGTCGGCTTCCGTACCGATCCAAACTTTCACGTCCACGGCTTCCAGTTTAGACAACTGCTCGCGGTTATCTCTGAAAATAGCGGGATCCGTATCGGGATGAAGGTGATCCGTGATGCCCAGCCCCTGCAGCCCGGCTGAGGAAGCGGCTTCCACCATCGCTTGAACGGTGGAGCTGCGGTGTGCGCATAGCGAGTTCGTAGAGTGCGTATGTAAATCCGTCAACAT
>JAQBPQ010000052.1 GCA_028287445.1 Cohnella sp. | reverse complement strand
CCGATAAGAACGGATACAACAAAACAGCAAATCCAAAGCCTGCGACCAGTCCGGCCATTGCCGTGAACAATTGCGCAGCCGGAACCTCGGCAGCCTGCTCGATCCCCCGCTGGAACAAACGGGCAAGCGGTCCGGATAACGCCGTTGCCGCCATAAGCCCGACAAAAGCGCCGATCACAGCTCCGTAGGACCCTCCTGTCGCAGATGCCGAAGGCGCGCCGAGCAATGGGTCCATCCACGCCGCTCCACCGGAAATTCTCCAGGAGGACAACTCCTGCCCCGTCAATGCACCCAGAAAAAGACCGACCGTCTGAATGACTCTTTTAATCAACACCTAATCTTCACTCCCTTACGATACCTTGCTTAAAATCGTTACTAGTATGTTCCAATTTGACGGCCGTTAATCTTGGCGGCTCCGGCAAAAGGAAAACTTCGACCAAATCCACCAACTCCTTTTGAAATAAGGGACATCATGTTTTATAATGGGAGAGGAGAAGCAAATAAAAGGTAACCGAGGTGGACCGGATGAGCGCACCTACGCTGCACGAATTTCAGCAGCAAGTGTCTGAACTGTTGCTTCGTCATCGAAGTCTGCTCGATGTCGTGACCAAGTACAGCCAATCCAATGCATCGGTTAATCGGGCGGTGGCCAAATCCGTTACCGAATGCGGTTGCATCGAATTGAACGCACGGAATCAAGGTTTCTCGGAACAGACGGAGCAAGATCAGGCCCGCCGCCAGTCAATCTCGCATATGAACGGACAGTTGTGTGAGAACTGCAGAGACGTCATTCATAGCGAAATGGGCAAAAATTTGTTTTACCTGTCGGCACTGTCCAACCTGCTGGATGTGGATTTGGAAGAGGTCGTGGCGAAGGAAGCGGACAAATGTTCCACCCTCGGCTTTTTCAACTTGACGTAACCTTGGCACATGCCAAAAAGCGGCGCACCGGTTCCGTCTTCTGTTAGAAGGCAGAACCGGTGCGCCGCTTATTCACCGCGTATATCATTCACATCATTAACAGACGGGTTAAACCAATCCCTTACCTTCCAATACCGCCATCCGTTCGAGCAGGAAAACGCCGCTGAGCTGAGCGCTGAGCGTCACTTTCTCCCCGGGCTGCTTCGACCAGTTCGTGCCGAACACCACACCCTCTTCGGCTTTGCCGCGCAACCACAAGCTTTCGGCATTTCGCCGCAGCAGCTCTGCCGGTACCGAATCATCGGGTGTCTCCAGCGCCAATTCCGTCAAGTACCGTACAAAGATGCCTTTGAAAAGTCCGCCGTCTCCTTCTCCCTCATCCTGCAAAATACCGTCCGAAGGATCGGCAAGCTGCTCGGCCGCAGCCATTGCCGTCCGCGCGGCATCCTTTACATACCCAAGTTCCCCGGTGATCCGGAACAGTTCGACTCCCGCTCCGATAAAAACGCCCTGGCAATAGGTGAACTTCCAATCCTTGTCGATGCTTCCGTCGCCGCCGCGGTTCATGCCGTCCCATACAAAACCGCTCTCCGGGTCGACCAGATTGGCTCTAAGCCAATGATAGATCCGCACTGCCCAGTCCAAATCTTCCAGCCTGCCGAATTCGCGGGCCAGTCGGGCCGCAAGGATGACGGCCGGTCCGTTCGCAGGGGTGTTTTTGTATCCCGGTTGTTTCTTGTGCCATGCAATCCCGCCGCCCATTTGATCGTTCCAGCCGGTTTTGATGTCTTCCCATAGTTCCAGTGCGGTGTGCTTGAAAGGTTCCACTCCGGTCGCTTGGTAGGCTCTAAGCCAGGAGATGGCCATCCACTCCATATCGTCGTACAACTCGTTGGGGTAAGCCCCGCCATTCTTGACCCGGATGCCTTCATGCAGCGAGGACAGACGCTGAGCATAACCGGCGTTTCCCGTTCGCAAGTAACCGTCCGTCAATACGTCCACAGCATGCGCCATCCACCAATAATGAAAAATCGTATTACATGCCCCATCTGGACAAGGAATTTCGATATCGTACATGTTGATCCCCGAATTCCAGAATAAACGATCGAGCGATTGCTGTGCCTGATCCGCCCGGTCCATCCACAACATGATGTCTCCACACTCCCCATGCTCCAGTTACCGATTCTCTATTTTCTTTCCCGTTCCAACCTGGACATTTGGTCCAAAAGCGTCAGTCCGTTGATGTGCGCGCCCAGCTCCGTTACCACATTCGGAGTTGGCGACGGATCGACTGCTCTACCCTTTCACGCCGCTGAATGCGATACCCTGCACGAAATATTTTTGAAGAAGTAAAAACAGAATCAGGATCGGCAGAACCGCAATCAGCGCGCCGGCCATCATCGGGCCGAAATCAGTTTGATGGTTGTAAGAGAACGCCTGCAGACCCATTTGGATGGTGGCCTTCTTCGGATCGTTCAGGATGATCATAGGCCACAGGAAGCTGTTCCAGCCGGCCTGAAAAGTAAAGATCCCGAGTGTCGCAAGCGCCGGTTTGGTCAGCGGCAGATAGATGTTCCAGAAAATGCGAAATTCGCGGCTCCCTTCGATGCGGGCCATCTCCATCATGTCGGATGGAAGCGTCAGAAAAAACTGCCGCATGAAGAACACGGCAAACGAACCGGAAGCCCCCGGCAGAATGATGCCCCAGAACGAGTTCAGAAAGCCGTTGCCGCCGGCTCCGAACCAATCGTTGCCTCCAACGTAAGGGAAATGCTTGAGCACATAAAAGCTGGGAATCATCGTGACGATGCCCGGAATCATCATCGCTGCGAGCAAAACGCGGAAAAGCGTCTTGTTCAGGCGGAACGGCAGTTTGGCAAATGCGTATCCGCTGAGCGAGCCGAAAAACAGATTCGCCAATACACCCGAGACCGCGAGAACCAAAGAGTTCCAAAAATAAAGGCCGAACGGAACCGTTGTGAAGGCCGTGCGATAATGCTCGAGCGTTAGTTTCGACGGCAGCCATCTAATCGGCATGGAGAAGATATCTTCGCTCGGTTTGAAGGAGGTCATCAGGCTCCAGAAGAAAGGAAGGAACATGAAAACCGCGATGCCGATGCTGACGATATAAAACAAAATCGTCCAGAGCGCCCGAATCGTCGAGACACGGGGGTCTCGCTGTCGACGGGCGGAAACGGATGCGTTCACGTTATGCTCGCTCATCATGCGTTCCTCCTTACACGATCGGCTCTTCGGATTTGTTAAGACGCATGTTCACGAACGAGAACACGAGGATAGCCAAAGCCAGGATGAACGCCTGCGCGGAAGCGTATCCCATCTGCAACTGATTAAATCCCTGTTGGTAAATCAAATATACCGGCGTTTTCGTCACGTTTCCCGGTCCGCCTTGTGTCAAGACAAACGCCTGATCGAACAATTGAAGCGCGCCAATGATGGACATCGTACTCACTAAAAACGTGGTGGGACGCAACTGCGGCCAAGTAATGTACACGAAACGTTGAAATGCGTTAGCCCCATCCAGCTTGGAGGATTCGTACAGGTAATCCGGAACGCCTTGAAGTCCGGCAATATAGATGATCATATTGGCGCCGACCGATTGCCAGAGCGTCACGAGGATGATTGCGAACATCGCCGTGTCCGTCTGTGCCAGCCAAGCCGGTCCGGTAATGCCGACATAGCTGAGCAGACCGTTGACCAGACCGTATTCAGGGTGGAGCAGCCATATCCAGACCGTTGCTGCGGCGACCGCGGAGGTCAGTGTCGGCAAGTAGTTCATCGTCCGGAACAGTTTGACGCCTGACCGTTTGAAGTTGAGCAGCATGGCCAGTGCGATCGAAATGAGGATGTTAAGCGGAACGAAAATGACCGCGTAAAAAAAGACGTTTTTGAATGTGGTCCAGTACAAGCTATCCAGCCAAAGCCTGCGATAGTTATCGAATCCGACCCAATCCATATGGCTGAGCACATCATAGTTCGTGAAGCTTAAGTAAAATGCCATCACCACCGGAATGATCGTAAAGATCAGGAACAGCAGCAAGGTTGGAGTGATAAAAAGGTAACCTGTCCTTGCTTGATGACGGTGCAATTTGCCGATCGAAGCCATCGGCATCCCTCCTTCCCAAAGATGAAAAAGGGAGGTTGCCCTCCCTTGGCGTCATTTTACTTGTGCATTGTCCTGAAGGAGTTGGTCGCCGCGCTCCTGCGCTTTTTTGAGGGTGGTGTCGGCGTCCTGCTTCTTTTGTTGGAACAGCTGCAAGTTCGGAACGAGCGCGTCGCCTTCCATCACGGAGTAGCCTGGATGCTGCGGACGGATTTTGGCGAACTCGAGTGTATCCATAAACGGCTTCCAGAACGGATCGTCCTTGAAGAACGGATCCTCGAGAGCCGGTTTGTAACCCGGGATGTTCATGCTTGTTTTAGCCCACAGAAGTGCGTTGTCCTTGTTGGCCGTCCACCATTTCACGAACTCCCAAGCTTCTTGCTGGTGTTTGGATCCTTCTGGAATAACGAGACCGAAACCGCCCATCACGCTTCCTTTGTCGCCGTTCGGCCCAGCAGGAGGCGGTACGACGCCGAAATCCAGATCTTTACCGTATTTTTTGTAAGTGGACAGCATCCATGGGCCAGACAAAGTCATAGCCAGCTTGCCGGTGGCAAAGGCATCCGTGCCTTCGCCAAGCCCTTGTTCGAACCCGACTTTGTAAACCTTGTCCGTGTTTAGCATACGGTCCCAATAGGCGAGAACGGCTTTTCCTTTTTCGTTGTTAAAGTTCGTTTTGCCGTCGTCGGTCAGCATCGTTCCGCCTGCTTGTTGAAGATACATGTTGAACAAGCCGTTGTCTCCCAAGGAGAAGCCTGACACTTCCAGCTTGCTGCCGTTCCACTTGGTCGTTTTAATCGCGGCTTGCTCCAGCTCATTCCAGTTGGTCGGAGGATTGGCGACACCGGCGTCTGCGAGAATTTTCTTGTTGTAGAACAACGCACGAGCGTCGACAGTGAGCGGAAGACCGTACAGTTTGTTTTGATAGGTGAGTTCCTTTAAAGCTTCATCATAAAAGTCCGATTTGTTCAGTCCGTCTTTGGCCATGAAATCGTCGATCGGATGAAAAACGTTTTTGGGAGCATACAATGACGTGCGCCATCTGTCCCAAAAAAGGATGTCAGGCGCTCCACCTGAAGTGGCGGACGTCAAGAATTTGGTCACCATATCTTGCTGCAGCACATATTTGACCTTGATTTTGTCCTGCGATTTGTTGAAGGCGTCGACCATCGTTTCGAATTGCTTCTGGCCTTCGCCTCCCCAGTCACCCCAGAAGGTCAGTTCGACCGGGTTGCCTGCAGGCGCGTCAGACGGGCTTGCGGAAGCGCTTCCGGATGGAGCGGAAGACGACGATGCCGAAGAGGATGCCCCGTTGTTGTTTTTGGTTCCGCCGCACCCGGCGAGCAGAACGGCGATCATCGCGGTGAGAGAGATCATTGATAACCATTTTTTCACTTTTTTTAGCCTCCCTAATATCTTTGTGTTTCTTATTTCAATGGGGAAACCCCGATTGAAAACAGATTCGTCGCCTTATTCGGTCCGAACACGGATGCCGCAGCAATCCATGACCAACTCACAGAACATCATGTTGGCCCAGGAAAACCAGGGGCGAGTGTACTGCGATGCATCATCCGCGCAGAAACCTTCGTGCATCATGCCCGTTCCGGCATCAGTAGCGGCCATCAGGAGGAGTAGACGAAGTTTCTCGTCCGGATTCTGGGCGGTGAGCCCTTGCATGGCTAAAGCAATGTGCCATATGTATCGATTCGGTGTATGCGGACTGCCGACACCCTGGGCAGCCTGCCCGTCGAAGTAGTAGGGATTGTCGCGGCTTAGAACGAATTTGCGCGTATTGAGATAAACGGGATCATCGACCTTGGTATAGCCCAGGTAAGGTATCGAGAGAAGGCTGGGCACGTTAGCATCGTCCATCAAATGGTGATTTCCCCTGCCATCGCTCTCATAAACGTACATTTTTCCATAAACCGGATGGTTGATCACGCCGTGCTTCTCGATGCCGTCGCGGATTTCCGCCGCCAGAGCTGCAGCCTCCGCTTCCAATGCGGAATCCATCAGGATCTCCCGCGAAATATCCGCCAAGTATCCGAGCACCACGACGGCGAACATGTTGGCTGGAATGAGATAACCGTATCGGCAAGCATCGTCGCTTGGCCGGAAACCGGACCAGGTCATACCGGTAGGAGCGACCTCCGAGCCTTTTCCTTCCCGGGTCAGCGTATCGGTTGGCGGACAGTCAAACCGCTCGAACGTGTAGCCGGATTTCGTCTCATGGTGCTGTTCGGTTGTCCATGTATCGATAATGGCACGGGCTGCAGATCGGAATGTTGCATCGAACTGCGACGTTCGGCCGGTGTTTTTCCATAACAGATAAGCCAGTTGAAGCGGGTAGCACAACGAATCGATTTCGTATTTGCGCTCCCACAGCCAGGGGTTCATCAAGGTTCTGTCTTGTTGATGTCCCCTGCCGGTAGGACCGTCATTAAATGCGTTGGCATAAGGATCAAGCAAGATGTATTTCATCTGACGGTGTACAAGCCCTTCGATCAGTTCAGCCAGTCGGCCGTCGGTCCGTGCCGGAATGAGAAACGGGCGAATTTGTGCGGTTGAATCTCTCAGCCACATCGCGGGAATATCTCCCGTGATGACAAAAGTCGTGCCGTCCGGTTGGCGTTGAATCGTCGTGTTAAGCGTATTCTCCAGTCCGCTCCTAAACATGCGGGCCAACTTCGGGTGATCCGCGGTTCTTTTGGTTACCAAACCAATCAACTCTGTTAGAGAGGCGAAGGAATCGATGGAGTTCACGGAAGACGTACTCCCTTCGGTGTCATTGTTCAAAAAACAAAGTGAATAAAACGCTTACATTTACACTATAATGTCATGCTAATAATATGTCAATATATACTTTTATTAATAAATACAAGCCATTATATTAATTAAGCATATAAAAAATCCTGCCGCTTAGCGACAGGCTGCTTCTCCATGCAGGACATCCCGTTATTTGGTTGAAACGATTTCAATCGTTGATGCTTCTGTGGTTGAGAGTCCGAGTATCAATGACGCCTCAAGCACGGTTTTGTTTGGAATCGGCTCGCCTTCCCTCAGCCTCAGCACATGTTCAAACGCAACACGGCCCATCTCCTCCTGATTTTGCCGCAAATGCGTAAAAGGATATGGGTTGCTCGAATCCGGACAGTCAAAGCAGAGGATAGATAATTGTTCCGGCACGCATAATCCAAGTTGGTCAGCCGCCTCCCTGGCCAGGACAGCAATATTGTATTCCATGGCAAAAAGTGCCGTGATATGGGGATTTTTCTGTAAGTGCTGCTTGATTTTCAGGATATCCTTGGCCTTGTTTTCCTCGGTATAAGCGGTGGGAAGTGTCGAGAGGATATCGTCGATCCACAATGCCCGATCGACAGGAATCCCCTTTTGTGCATGTGCCTGCACAAAGCCCTCGATGCGATCTTCTACAGCGGTTGTATCTACTGGAGGGGGAGTGAGAAGTCCGATATGCTTATGGCCCAACTCAAACAAATACTCGACCCCACGCTTGGCACCAGCGACATTATTCGTGCAAATGGACCCGGCGGATATTCCTTTCAAATGCCGATCAACGAGCACAAACGGGAATTTATCGATGACCAGCTTCAAGATTTCCGCGTTAAAGTATTCGCCTTGAGCAGGGAAAATAATGAGCCCGTCGACACCGGTTTCCAGCAGTCCTTTAATCGCTTCTTCTTCATAAGATGGAATACCGAAGGTACGGCGCAGAATCAGGTAACTGTCGTGCTTTCGGGAAGCTTCCTCCATTCCATATACAAGCCCTGTTCCATAGCTGTCCCCAAAGTCCGTGATGAGGAGGCCGATAATCAGCTTCCCCCCAATCCTCGTGTTCTTCATCCCATAGCGCCCGCTGCCATTCGTTGCAGCTGTTTGTTCCGACGGATCGGCCACGAAGGACCCCCTTCCCGGCCTTCGCACAATCAGCCCTTCGGCCGCCATCAGTTCCAACGCCTTCTTGCTCGTGATTCGGCTCACGTTGTACTCGTCGGCCAGCTCCTTCTCGGACGGCACACGTTCTCCGATCCCGTATTTGCCGTTCCGGACATCTCCCCGCAGCGCTTCATAAATTTGTTCATACATCGGACTGGACATGATCAACGGCTCCCTCGGTCGTATCAGGCGATTCTTTATGCATAATAATATAACATGGTATATAATACGATGCCAACTCAAAAGAAAAAGCATCGGATACTCTCCATCAGACGGAGAAGTTATCCCATGCTTTTGTTTGCTTGCGTCTCACTTTTAAGCACTGTGCCCCCTGCCCCCCTGCTGCTCTTCGGAACGTCTGCGTTTTTTGCGAAGACGTCTGGGCATGAGCCGTTCAACGTTTTTTTTTAGGCCCCATAAAGCATACAAAAGAAGCAGAGCCAGAATTGCTTTAGGAATCGCCTGTTGGAACAGGAAGGCTAGTACGGCCGCCCCCGCGACGACCAGAGGAATCGCCCATATGGCGGCTCTTGGAAGACCAAGCTTTTTAAAATTCGGGTATTTCATATTGCTGATCATCAGGAACGAGAGAGCTAACGTGCTGACCAGCAGTAACGCTACATGGAGCTCCGTATGAAACAGCGCCAGTGTGGCAAGCACACCGCCTGCCGCCGGAATGGGCAGTCCGATAAAGTATCCGGGAATGCCTTCGATTACGTTAAACCGCGCCAAACGCAGCGCGCCGCAAATCGGGAAAATCGCAGTTACGATCCAGGCCAGAGCCGGAGGAGTTTCCATGAATGCCGCTTGATACATAATGAACGCCGGGGCGACCCCGAACGAAATGACATCGGACAGTGAATCCAATTCCTTGCCGAACTCGCTTTGTACATTCAGCGCCCGGGCGACTCTTCCATCGAGCCCATCCAGGAGCATGGCGATGATGACCAGCAGGGCGGCCGTGTTCGGCTCACCGTTAAACGATAAGATGATGCTGATAACACCGAGAAACAAATTGCCCACCGTAAACAGGTTCGGTATGGATTTCGCGATCATCTTTTCCACCTCGACTTTACTATACCCAATCCCATACATCGTAAAGCTGCGGAAAACCGCGCAAATCGATCCGGATGCAGAAAGATCAGGTGTCAGAACCATGACCGTATGCAGGAACTGCCAAACCTCATTGTAGTTCCGTTAAATCTGTCTGTCAATAAACACCTGCTCTTGAATCCGCTTCAAACCTTCCATGATGGCGCGCGCCCTCACTTCTCCGATTCCGTCCACCTCGTCCAAATCTTCAATGCTGCCAAGTACGATGTGCGGCAATGCACCGAATCGCTCGACTAAATTATGGATGATCACGCTCGGCAGCCTTGGAATTTTACTCAAGATGCGATAGCCGCGGGGCAGAAATCCTTCTTCGGCCACGGAGCTGAGCGACGGGTAACCGAGAAGCCGGATGAGATGAGTCGTATCGAGAAGTTCCTCGGAGGAAAGTTTTCTCATCGCCGCTTGGATCTCACGGACCTTGTCGTCTCCCGGATCCTTCGCATAGTCTTTGATGAGCAGCTTGGCTTCCTCTTCAGCAGAGCCAATCAATTCCTCCAGCTGCATGCTGATCAGACGTCCCTCGTTCCCCAGCTCGAGCACATAGCGGTTGATCTCGGTCTTGATCCTCAGCACCATCTCCGCCCGCTGCAGGACATAAGCTACCTCGTGCATCGTCACCAATTCTTCGAATTCGAGTGCCGACAGGTTGGTCAGCGTTTGGGTAAAGACGGCCCGGTATCTCTCAAGTGTCTGAACGGCCTGGTTGGCCTTCGTCAGGATGACGCCCATTTCCTTCAGCGCATAGCGCAACTGTCCTTGATAAAGCGTAATGATATTACGACGCTGAGAAATGGATACGACGAGCTTGCCCGTTTGCTTGGCGACCCGCTCAGCGGTTCGATGCCGGATGCCGGTCTCAATAGAGGTAATGGAGGAATCCGGTATAAGCTGCGTGTTCGCGTATAAGATCCGTTTGGCATCCTCGCTAAGAATGATGGCGCCGTCCATTTTGGCGAGCTCGTACAAATAGTTCGGGCTGAAATCACAGTTGATGGAAAACCCGCCGTCGACCACTTGCATGACTTCCGGGCTGTAACCGACAACGATGAGTCCCCCTGTTTTGGCCCGAAGCACGTTTTCCAATCCGTCACGGAATGGGGTTCCCGGCGTTACCATCTGGAGCAGCTGGTTCATCGTGTCCTGCTGGCTCTCTTTCTCTCTGTCTTTCTCTCTGTCTTTCTCTTTATCTTTGTCCTTGTCTTTATGTTCCTTCATCTCGTGATTGACCCCCTATTCCAAAGCGGCTTTCAACGCTTCCGCCACCGTCCGCACGCCGACAAGCAGCACGCCCGACGGCGGCTGCCAGCCCTTGAGGCTTTGCTCGGGCAGGATAACTCGCTGAAAACCAAGCTTGTGCGCTTCCTTCACCCGCTGTTCCGCCCGGGACACCGCCCTCACTTCTCCCGTAAGACCGACTTCTCCGAAAATGACGTCGTACGGCCGCGTAGGCAAATCTTTGAAACTGGATGCGAGACTGACGGCTGCGGCGAGATCCGCTGCGGGCTCGTCTAATTTCACTCCGCCCGCCACATTCACATACGTGTCCTGGTTTTGCAGGAACATTCCCATTCGCTTCTCCAGCACCGCAATGACCAGGGACACACGATGATGATCGATGCCGGATGTCATCCGCCTGGGCGAAGGTAAATGGCTAGGCGACACTAAAGCTTGTAATTCGACAAGCACCGGCCGGCTTCCTTCCATACTGGCGACAACAGTTGAACCCGCCACACCGAGCGGCCTTTCCGACAAAAACAGCTCCGACGGATTGGTCACTTCCCGCAAGCCGTCCTCCGTCATATCGAAGATCCCGATCTCATTTGTCGAACCGAATCGGTTTTTGACTGCCCGGAGAAGCCGATAAGTATGGTGACGCTCCCCTTCGAAATATAACACACAATCAACCATATGTTCGAGCAAGCGAGGACCTGCGATGGCTCCTTCCTTCGTGACATGGCCGACGAGTACCGTGGCGACTCCGTTGCCTTTGGAAAGACGCATGAACTGAGCCGTGCATTCCCGCACTTGAGCGACACTGCCGGGCGCAGACGGTACATCCGGCCGGTAGACGGTCTGGATCGAGTCGATGACAAGGAAATCCGGCTGATCTTCCGCTACCGCCTCCTCTATGAAGTCGAGGTTCGTCTCGCAAAGCACGAACAGGTTGTCGGATAAAGCTCCCAGCCGGTCCGCGCGCAGCTTCGTCTGATGAACGGATTCCTCTCCGGAGACATATAACACTTTCAGCCCCCGCGTTGCCAGTTCGTTAGACGTCTGGAGCAGCAGGGTGGATTTGCCGATGCCGGGGTCCCCTCCGACGAGCAAAAGAGAACCCGGTACAAGCCCGCCTCCCAATACACGATCAAGCTCGTCGAGTCCAGTCGGAATGCGGGGCTCCCGGCCACTTTCTATATCTATGATGGAACGTGCTTTTTCTTTCGTCCGAACGATCTCTCCTCGGCCCACCGGTGCCTTGACGATCGTCTCCGTTTCCTCGACCATCGTGTTCCATGCGCCGCAGCCGGGACATTTACCCATCCATTTGGGTGATTCGGTACCACATTCCGTGCAAACGAATTTTATTTTGACTTTGGCCATGTATCCGTGGTTTCTCCCCTCCGGCAAACCGCTTTCTTCCCTCTTAGAAGTTTATCACCTTATCCCAACCATCGCCATAATAACCACAGAATGACCAGTAAAATCAACACTCCGCCTGAAATATAAAATAGAACGAGCAGCAGCTTGCTGAGCAAAAGAATGAGCAATACGATCCCGATACCCCAACAAAGCGACAGGAGCGGACTCCTGCTCCACCACCATAATCTTCTCCAACCGCCATTCATGGCGATCCCTCCCGGATATGTCCTTGCTTTAGGTTATGGAAAGCGTGCCGGGAGGGTGACAGGTGCCCGGGAATCATCATAAAAGAGCTCCCCTTCCTGCAAGCAGGGAGGGGAGCTCTCCATAACCATTCGCTTACGCTTGGTTAGCAACCTCGTCTTTGACGCGAACGAAAAGATCGCCATCTTTCTCGTCGATGATCAGTGTGTCGCCTTTTTGGATTTTGCCGGTCAGCAAATCCTCGGACAGACGATCCTCGATATGCTTCTGAATCGCCCGGCGAAGCGGCCGTGCGCCATATTGAGGATCGAATCCTTCCTTGGCGAGGAAATCCATCGCCGCGTCGGTCAGATCAAACTGCACATTGTGCTCTTTAAGACGTTTACGCAGGTCGTCTGCCATTAGCGAGACGATGCGGGCGATATGTTCCTTATCCAGCGGATGGAATACGATCATCTCATCCAACCGGTTCAGAAACTCGGGGCGGAACGCTTTCTTCAGCTCGCCCAGAACCTTGTCCTTCATGGTCTGATAATCATTAGCGGCATCCTGTGCGGCGGTAAAACCAAGCGTGGCGCTGCGCCTGATCTGCTCGGCGCCGACGTTCGACGTCATGATGATCAACGTATTGCGGAAGTCGACGGTACGTCCCTTCGAGTCGGTCAGACGGCCGTCTTCGAGCACTTGCAGCAGGACGTTGAACACATCCGGGTGGGCTTTCTCGATTTCGTCCAGCAACACAACCGAGTAAGGCTTGCGCCGTACTTTCTCGGTCAGTTGGCCGCCTTCCTCATAACCGACATATCCCGGAGGCGCTCCGACCAGGCGGGACGTGGAGTGTTTCTCCATGTACTCCGACATGTCGATGCGGATCACGGCATTCTCATCGCCGAACATCGCTTCGGCAAGAGCGCGGGCCAGTTCGGTTTTACCGACGCCCGTCGGGCCGAGGAAGATGAACGACCCCATCGGACGCCGAGGATCCTTCAGTCCTGCGCGGGAACGGCGAACGGCACGGGAAACCGCTTTAACGGCTTCGTCCTGACCGATGACGCGGTTATGCAGAATGTCTTCCATTTTCAGCAAACGTTCGGTTTCCTCTTCCGCCAACTTGCTGACGGGAATACCGGTCCAGCTTGCAACCACTTGAGCGATATCCTCCGGCGTGACCTCGGAATCCGTGCGGCCTTGTTTCTCTTTCCACTGGTTCTTCGTGGAATCGAGCTCTTCGCGGATCTTCTGTTCCGTATCGCGAAGCGCGGCCGCCTTTTCGAATTCCTGGCTCTGAACCGCGGAATCCTTCTCCTTGCGGATATCGTCCAAACGGGACTCCAACTGCTTCAAGTTCGGCGGTACCGTGTAGGAACGCAAACGTACTTTGGAACCGGCTTCGTCGATCAAGTCAATCGCCTTATCCGGCAGGAACCGGTCCGTAATGTAGCGGTCGGACAGCTTAACCGCTGCGTCAATGGCATCGTCGGTGATTTTCACCCGATGATGGGCTTCATAACGGTCACGCAGGCCGTGCAAAATTTGGATGGCTTCATCCGGCGACGGCTGGTCGACGGTAATCGGTTGGAAGCGGCGCTCCAGCGCAGCGTCCTTCTCGATATACTTGCGGTATTCATCCAGAGTCGTGGCGCCGATGCACTGCAGCTCCCCGCGGGAAAGCGCCGGCTTCAGAATATTGGACGCGTCGATCGCGCCTTCCGCACCGCCGGCACCGATCAGCGTATGAAGCTCATCGATGAACAGGATGACGTTGCCTGCCTGGCGGATTTCATCCATGATTTTTTTCAGGCGGTCTTCGAATTCCCCGCGATACTTCGTTCCGGCAACGACGGAACCCATATCCAGCGTCATGACCCGCTTGTCTCGCAGCGTCTCCGGAATTTCGTTGCTGACGATTTTTTGGGCGAGTCCTTCCGCGATCGCGGTTTTACCGACGCCGGGTTCCCCGATCAATACCGGGTTGTTCTTGGTCCGGCGGGACAACACTTGGATGACCCGCTCAATTTCCTTCGCCCGTCCGATCACGGGATCGATGTTGCCGTCTTTGGCACTGGCCGTTAAATCGCGGGCGAGTCCGTCGAGTGTCGGGGTGCTTACGTTAGCGGACTGGCCGCCATGATTCGATTGTACGCTTTCGCTGCTGCCGAGCAGCTGAAGGACTTGCTGGCGTGCTTTGTTTAAGCTGATGCCCAGATTATTGAGCACCCGGGCGGCTACGCCCTCGCCTTCCCGGATCAGGCCGAGCAAAATATGCTCCGTGCCCACGTACGTATGGCCGAGTTTGCGCGCTTCGTCCATCGACAGTTCAATCACTTTTTTGGCGCGTGGCGTGTAAGCAATGTTGGTCGGCTGCTCTTGTCCTCGTCCGATAAGGGATTCGACTTCGTCCTGAATTTTCTCCAGTCCGAGTCCGAGTGCAATAAGCGCCTTGGCGGCAATGCTCTCCCCTTCCCGAATCAAACCGAGAAGGATATGCTCCGTACCGATGTTGTTATGTCCCAGGCGCACAGCTTCTTCCTGTGCAAGTGCCAAAACCTTCTGCGCGCGTTCGGTAAATCTTCCGAACATCATGAGACGACACCTCCTCTAATAGGTTTAGAATAAAATATTCAAGAAGAAATCTCCAGCCGGCTGCGGATTAAGTCTGCTCTTGTCATATCCCTCTGCTCCGGATGCAGGGCTTCTCCGTAAGCCTGCTGCAAAAATCCGGGCTGCATGGATACCAAAAGTTCGTTTAACGTCTGCTCCACCACCTGAGGCAGCAAACCAAGGTGGACGCCAAGCCGAACGTCGGAGAGCCGTTGGGCGGCCTCTTTTGAATCCATGATCGCCGCGTGGGATAGAATGCCATAGGATCGGCGAATCCGGTCCTCGATTCGGACGCGGGAGTCGGCGAGAAGTTTCATTCTGGCCGCCTTCTCGTGCTCGATCATTTGGCGCGCGACCTGGTGAAGATTCTCCACAATCTCTTGCTCGGACTGTCCCAGTGTAATCTGATTGGAAACCTGGAACAGGTTTCCCGTCGCTTCGCTGCCTTCCCCGTATAACCCGCGAACCGTAAGGCCTACTTGAGCCACTGCCGAGAGAATCCGGTTGATCTGTCCGGTCAACACCAACGCGGGCAAATGCATCATGACCGATGCCCGAATGCCGGTACCGACGTTGGTGGGACAGCTGGTCAGATAACCGCGTTTCTCATCGAAAGCGTAATCCACCTGTTCCTCGAAAACATCGTCGATTTTGCTGGCCATTTCCCAGGCTTCCCGGATTTGAAATCCCGGTCGCAGGATTTGGATTCGCAAATGGTCTTCTTCATTGACCATGACGCTGATGTCTTCATTTTCGCTCAAAATAAGCGCGCCGTTCCGGGATTCGTTCGCCAGGTTCGGGCTGATGAGGTGTTTCTCCACCAGCACCAGTTTCTCCAGCTCCGTTAACTCGGATAGCCGGATCAGATCCAACGGGCCAAGACCGTTCAGCCGCCCGCTCTCCGCGACACCCAGCAGCTGCTCCATGGCGGCTTGCGACTGTTCTGGAGTAGCCAACATAGGGAACGGAGAGCACTGTAAGTTACGCGCGAGTCTCACCCGGCTGCTGAGAACGACGTCGGAATCCGGACCGTCCGTTTTCATCCATTGGCTTAATGCATGTTTAACGTATTTCCGTTTGGCCACGATGCCATCACCTTCCCTCTGGTCATCCGCCGCTTACTTCCTTCTCTAAATTCTTGATTCGATCGCGCAACTGGGCGGCCGACTCAAAATCCTCGTGTTCGATGCGGTCCTGCATTTCCTTCTTGAGCTCATCGATTTCCCGTTTCGTTCTCACTTTACCACCTGCTCGTTTCGGCACTTTGCCGACGTGCGCCGTGTTGCCATGTACTCTTTTGAGCAGCGGATCCAGTCTTTCGTCAAAATGCTTGTAACATTCGCTGCAGCCAAACCGGCCGATCTTGCTGAACTGATTATAGGTCATCCCGCAAGTATCGCAGCGAACTGCGGGCTGCTTCATCTCCGTACCCGCACCGGCCGGGTCAAAATTCATCAGCCCCGACAATAGATTGTGAATGGAGAAGCCGCTTTGTGTGCCGGGTATCAACTCACCTTTATCCCGGGCGCACGTTTCGCAAATGTGCAGCTCCGTCTTCTCCCCGCCTACAATTTTCGTAAAATGCAGCGTCGCCGGCCGATTGCCGCATTCCTGGCATTGCACCGGCATCACCTCCTTAGACCCTAATCATTTGGCTAGAAGAGCAATGAGCATACCTCTGAGCACCTTCGCCCGGATTTCATCGCGGAGCGGCAGCTGAAGAACCAGCACGTCCCGGGACATCGCTGCTCGAAGCAAGTTGGCTTCTCTGCCTGTGACGAACTCAGCTTCCTCTAATTGATAAATTAACCCTTCCGCGGCCGTTTGATCGATCTGACCCCCGAAAGTTTGGTGAATATGCCGTTGGACCGCCTCCAGAAGAGGAAGGTCGACACGCTGAATTCGAATGTATCCGCCGCCGCCGCGTTTACTCTCCACATAATATCCTTTTTCCAAGGTAAACCGTGTGCTGATTACATAATTGATTTGCGACGGTACACAGGAAAATTTGTCCGCCAAATCGCTTCGCTGTATTTCTACCGCGCCTTCCGTATGCAGAATTTGCTTTAAATGATGTTCGATAAGATCGGAAATGTTGGCCATCGCCCCAACCCCCTTCTGCGAACAATCTGACTTTGACTTTCTTTGACTTTAAGATCATTATACGCCATTTTTTTTGAATTGCAAGTGATGCCCTTGATCGGTTCAAATCGTGTTCCACAGCGTTATTATGATCATTCCCGGAATCTTTAGACCAAGGGATGCAAGCATAAATGCGCCCAAATTGAGGGAGATTAGGGGGCATGTCGAACACAACCTCCTCCAAATCCAAAGGCAGCCCCGCATCCCACGAGAATACGATGAAATGGTGGCAATTGTCTTTGCTCGGCGTGGCCTGCACGATCGGCACGGGCTATTTCCTCGGATCCGGAATCGGCATCCGATTGACCGGTCCATCCATCCTTTTATCTTTTTTGTGGGCCGCAACAGCAACTTATATTGTATTTGACGCTTTGTCCCGCATGACTGCCGCCGAACCGATGGAAGGTTCATTCCGTTCCTATGCCAAAAAAGCGTTCGGGCCATGGGCGGGATTTTCGAGCGGGTGGGTGTACTGGTCGGCGGAAGTACTGATCACCGGCAGCCAAATGACGGCGCTGGCCTTGTTTTCGCGGTTCTGGTTTCCCAATGTGCCCTTGTGGATGTTTGCCGCCGGCTATTCCGTACTCGCCCTCGTTGTGATTCTATCCGGCACAAAGGGGTTCGAACGGGTAGAGCACGTGATGGCCGTACTCAAAATATCCGCCATCCTGTTGTTTCTCGCATTGGCGGGCGGCGCGCTGCTGGGATGGTTCGATGCCACAAAAACACCTCAATCTGTGGGAGAAGCCTTTGCCACGCCTTTCCCCGGAGGGTTCACCGGGTGGTGGTCCTCCCTGATTTACGCCTTCTATTCCTTCGGTGGAATTGAGGTTATGGGGCTTATGGCCATTCGGCTGAGACGACCGGAAGAGGCTCCAAAGTCCGGTAAAGTGATGATCACCGCGCTCACCGTAGTATACCTTGCTTCGCTGCTGCTGGCCGTTTGGCTCATGTCGTGGCAGGCGCTTCCGGAAAAGAAGAGCCCTTTCGTGACCTCGCTTTCCCATTTTCATCTACCGTTCGTTCCGCATGTGTTTAACGGGGTTTTCATTCTGGCCGGGTTTTCGACCATGATTGCCTCGTTGTTCGCCGTTACGAACATTATGGTGACAATGGCCAAAGACAAAGACGCTCCCCCGTTGTTCCGAAAAACGTTTCGGAAGAGGCCTTTGCCGGCTATCGGATTTACGACTGCGGGGATGCTCTTGTCGATCGCTTTTTCCTTTGCGATGCCGAACAGCGTGTATGAATATTTCACGACGGCGGCCGGATTGATGCTGCTTTCCAATTGGTTGTTTATCCTGATCTCTTCCGGAAAAATATTGGAGCTTAGCAGGTGGGGGCAGATCAAACGGTGGCTCGGTTTTAGTTTAATCGTAACGGCCATGATCGGTACGGTTTCCCACGCCACCAGCCGGCCTGGCTTATGGATCAGCCTGTCGTTTCTGACGGTGATTGGTGTGATCACGTTTATTTTAACCCGGATCCGCAGGCGAAAGCGTGAGCCGTCAGAAGAACAGCATCCGAAACGCTTGGACGCCAAAGTAACCACCGAAGCCGATAAGGGACAGACCGGACAGGACCGATATCGCCGAAAGGATCCCTGGGGTCATGAATTTCCGGAAAACGCCGGCCACTCCGGCCATGGTGAAGTCCCAGAGCATAATACCGGCGATAATTCCGCTGCTATAGTACAAGAGCTGGGTTCGGTCGGCGACAGCGGCCGTTTCGGCAAGAACGGACCCGTAGATGCCGAGCCAAAACAAGATGGATAACGGGCTGGACACCGACATCAGAAATCCCGTCATGAGCGTTTTCCCAAGAGAAGCGAGTCCCCGCTCCTCCATGATGTGGAGTTTCCTTGCGCTCATAAGGCTCTCCACGCCGGTATACGTGAGCACGAAACATCCGAAAAGCCACAGGAACGTTTTAACGAACGGTTGATTGATCATGTGGACCACACCAAGGAAAACCAGGATCATGTAAAAAATATCGGCGATCATCGCCCCGACGCCGATCATCCAAGCATGAAGAAAACCGTTTTTGATGCCTTTGTCGATTTGGGCCGCATTGACCGGTCCGATCGGCGCCGAAATGGACAACCCCAAAATCAAATAACTGAAAAAAACGCCCATTCTGCAACCTCCCACGGTTATTGGTACAAGTCTATTCGCCGGGGGGAGGTTGTACGACTGGAATAACGAACAAATCCAGCAAAAAAGCACTTTAACGTCATGAAACGTTAAGGTGCTTTATTTTCACTTCATTCCCGTCATCGTCAAGCCTTTAATAAAGTGCTTTTGGAAAATCAGAAACACGATAAACACCGGAATCATGATCAGCACGCCTGCTGACATCTCCACGTTGTAGTTGACCGTATTTTTACTGTTGAAGAATACAAGCGCCAACGGTACGGTCATTTTCTCATTATCGTTCAGAACGATTAACGGCCATAAGTAATTGTTCCAAGCCGCCATAAAGGTGAAGATACCGAGCGCGGACAACATAGCGGTGATTTGCGGCAAAATGATTTGCCAGAAGGTCCGAAACTCACCGGAGCCGTCCATCCGCGCAGATTCGATGACCTCATACGGAATCGCCTCTACCGCCTGCCTGCTTAAAAACACACCGTATGCGCTGACCAAACTCGGTACCACAACCGCCATCAAGTTATTCAACAAGCCGAGCTTGGAAATGATCAAATAAGTCGGAACCATCACGACTTGAAAGGGAATCATCATCGTACCTAACAGCACGACAAACAAAGCCTGTTTTCCTCTGAAGTTAAATTTGGCGAAAATGTATCCGGCAAGCGCTGATGTGAACAGAGTACCCAACGTGATCAGCACCGATGTCCCAAGGCTGTTCATTAACCATCTGACGAACGGAGCGTCCCGAAAAACGGTCACGTACCCTTCCACACTCGGAGCTTTGGGCAAAATGGAAGTCGACGAAATGATTTCGAGATTGCTTTTGAAGGAAGACAGAATCATCCACACGAACGGAACGAGCATGATGCATCCGCCGAGCAGGAGAACAAGGAACAAGATGGCATAGGGAATATTCTTTTTTCTCATTCACGCGCCGCCTCCTAATATTCCCACTTCGAACGGCCTAATCGGATCTGGGCGAGCGTAATCACCATAATGATCAGCAGCAGCACGGTGGCCATGGCGGACGCATATCCCATATTGTTGTACTGGAACGCATTCGAGTAAATGTTTAGGGCCAACACCATGGTGGCATTTTGCGGCTCCCCGTTGGTCATCACCTGGAACTGGGGAAACATCTGAAAATAGGAAATCAACGTCATCACGGTCACGAACAACGTTGTCCGTTGAAGCAGCGGCAGTGTCATTTTCCAAAACACAACGTAACGGCTCGCACCGTCCAATCTTGCAGCTTCATAGAACTGCACGGGAATCGAATCCAAGCCTGCCATGAATATCACGATATTAAAGCCGATATCCGCCCATAACGTCATCAGTACCACCGACCACATCGCTATAGAAGGATCGGACAACCATGGAACGGTATCCAGACCCAAACGCTCGAGAATCATGTTGAATAACCCGCCGTCGTTCTTATACATGGTTGACCATATAATGGCCGATCCGGAAAGCGGAGCGATTGTCGGCAGGAAAAACATGGTTCTGAGCGTATTCCTCCAAAAAGTGCTGCGGATCTTGTTAATCCCTAGAGAAAGGATCAGCGTCGCGACAATGTTGATCGGAAAGGCGATGCCGACAAACTTGAACGTATTCCAAAACGACTTGACGAACACTTCATCCTTCAACAGGTTGGTGAAATTGTCAAACCAGATAAAAGGAGATTCTTGATATAACGCGCTGTATTGGTAAAACCCAAGTATGATGCCCCAAACGATCGGAGCAATGGAAAATATAAGAAACAATAGAAGGATCGGTGTCAGCGACAGGAAAATAAACCGCCGGTCCAGCCGGTATTGCCGATACAACGTCAGCACTTTGCTCATGACGATTTCTTTCCGACGCTGAGATGTTGATCGATCATTTCGTTCACGGACTTTTCTATTTTCTTCAAGCCGTCTTGAACGGAGATCTTATCGGAAGCGATCAACTGGAAGTTGTCATTGACCTGCTTGACGAAGAAGTCGCGATCTTGGACCGGACCTACCCACTTGCCGTATTTCAGCACATCTATGGATGTTTTCAGCTTCGGAAGCTTCTGCAGATAAGCCGGATCCACCGCGACATCTTTTCGTGCAGGAACGGTGAAAGTCGTGACGTTAAAGTCCAAAGCTTGTTCTTTACCGTTCATGTAGTTTACGAAATCCCAAGCCTCTTGTTTATGCTTGCTTTTGGCGGCAACCACTTCGCCCCAGCCGGACTCGGCTGCAAAATAAGGCGGACTGTCGGTTAACGACGGCATGGGTATGTAATCGAAGTCATCTACCTTGTATGTGTTTACCCCGTTGGCGATTGTCCAAGGCCCCCTGATTGTCATAGCCGAACTCCCTTTAAAGAAGTAGTCCGACGAATCCAGGTTATCCCCGAACCGCGTCAAATCCGTCACTTTGTCGATGGTCACCAGTTCCTTCATTTTGGTCATGGCGGTGACCGCTTCCGGGCTGGTCAGATTCACATGGCCGTCGTTTGTCCAGTAATCCGCGTTTTGTTGGAGAATGAACGACATGAAGGTGAAGAAAATGTTATCTCCCGACACGAAGTCAAAGCCTTTCACTTTGATCTTATTGCCGTCTCGTACGGTCAGTTGTTTCGCAGCATCCACTAACTCCGCGTACGTCTTGGGCGGGTAAGACAGTCCTTTGGCTTGGAACATTTTCGGATGAGCCAATACGCCTCCGTTCTCCAAGTTATATTCTTGCGGAATGCCGTAAATTTGATCATCGACCGTGTAGGCGCCCAAAGCGGCTTCAAAATAATTTTTTTTGAGCTCTTCTTGGTTGGGAGCCGTGGCGAGATGGCCGTTTTTCGCGTAATCCGTTACCCAAGTGCCGAATAGCTGCGCGATATCCGGAGCATTATTGCCCGCGTACGCGGCTTTCGCTTTTTGAATAAATGCGTCATACGGGAAGTATTGGTAGTTAATCGTTACATTCGGTTTGATCTTTTTGTATTCCTCAATCCTCTTTTTGTTTGCCGCCACGAATGACGGATTATCATGTGTCCACCACACCAAGGTTACTTTCGCGCTGCCCGGGTCTTCGCTTTTCGAAGAACTGCTGCAGCCGCTGACTACCATACAGGCAAGAACGAACGCAACCATTACAAACCGTAACCTTTTCAGATGCTCCATCTTTCTATTCCTCCCGAAAAATAATTATTAAAACTGAGGAAGAAAATCATGGTGGGCCTGGATGAGTTCGTCCGTCATTTGCTTAACCGCGTTCCGATCGTTCAAATAACCGCCGGCTAAAATGGCCTCGATAAACAGGTTGCGGTCTCCGGTTAGTGCGGCTTCAACGGTCAGTTCGGCAATCGCGATCGGCTTGGCCAATAGTTGACAGAGCACCTCCGGAAAATCACGCATCTGCAATGGGGCGAACCCCGCAGCGGTGGCAACGGCAGGCAATTCCAGCACGGCATCGGCCGGCAGATTCGGAACGGCCCCGCGATTCGGCATGTTCACGGAGAACGTTTTTCTGCTGTCCGTCTCAATCGATTCAATGATCTCCATAAGCTGTTCATGCTCGCCCACGAATTTATCGAAGAAAGTGGCAGGCAAAGGTTCGTGCGATTGCGCCAGCTCGAATACCTGCTCATATATTTGATCCCCGTACGCGATCACCTTCTCGAAAGAGTAGGCATCCACCCCGAACGTTTTGCCATAATAGCTGCCTCCCGGAAACCTTTCCGGGAAAAATTCCGTGATGTGCCGATCCCCGGGAGCCACATAAGCTCCGTACCCTTCCATGAAAGACCAAGTGAAGGGATCCTGGATGGCAGGTAATTCGGCTTCCGGTTCGGCAAATGTAGTGCCGACGTGGCGGAAATCTACACCTTCCCTCTGGAGTGTCTCATACCTCTCCATGAGAAGGGGATAAGCGTCTTTCCCGTCATTGAAAAACTTATAGAGAAACGTCAAGTGGTTGATGCCTACGGCGTAAGATGAAAACCGGCGACGATCGATTCCGGCAAAATCCGCCAATGAGTTCTGCGTATCATGCACGCCATGGCAAAGCCCGATCACCGGAAAGCCCGTGGCTTTACTGATCGCCCTGCAATTTGCGGTCATCGGATTGGAATAATTAAAGAAGTAAGCCTTGGGGCAGCACCTCATGACGTCTCGTGTGATTTCGATCAATGCGGGAATCATCCTCATCGCCCGCGATATTCCGCCGGGCATGGCGGTATCGCCTACCGGTTGGAACACGCCGTACTTTCTGGGTATGAAGACATCTTGTTCCCATGCGCGTCTGCCGCCTACTCCGATCGTCGTCACCACGTAATCCGCTTCGGCCAACACCTCACGCCGGTCTGTCGAATACGAAAGTTGAATGTCCGCCTGTTTGGCTTCGATCATCTTTTCACAGAGCTTTGTTATGGAATCAAGCGTCCCTGGATCCGTATCCACTAACGCCAAATGCCATTTGCGTCCTTGGCTGTGACGGATTAAGTCCGAGACCAACCCTTGCGTAAACATGGCACTGCCTGCACCGATCAACACCATTTTTTTCATTGATAGCACCCGCCTCATATAAACGTCTATTACTAAGATACATTATGTATCATTAATGATCAATCATTGAATTCCATACGGTTGTAATGGACAAAAAAAAGAGCTATCCCACATGGGATACCTGGCCGGGGGATAACCCTTTTTTTGTTTGGTACTAAATAGGAGTAACTCTCCGCTACTTGTTTCCTCGTTGTTCCGCATACTGCCAGCATTTAAGTAGCTCTTGGCTACCATCCCCGCATTCTCCAGACGTTTTCCGGTAACTCAAGTAGCTCTCCGCTGCTTGTTTGCTCGTTGTTCCGCATACTGCCAGCATTTAAGTAACTCTCCGCTACCATTCCCGCATTCTCCAGCCGTTTACCGGTAACTTAAGCAGCTCTCCGCTAGTTTTCTCGCCGTTCCGCATACTGCCAGCAATTAAGTAACTCTCCGCTACCTATTCTGACCCGTTACAATTGTTCGCATCATCAAATATCAACATTGAGAATTAACATAGCCTTCTGTTTAAACAAAACAAGAAGGTCTTTTGGTAACCGTAATTGGCTGGATGGTGTTTAACAATACAGCAAAAAAAGGGCTGTCCCCCAAGCAGAATTAATCTGCTTAGGGGACAACCCCTCTGTTCCGGCCTGGCAACGTCCTACTCTCCCAGGACCCTGCGGTCCAAGTACCATTGGCGCTGGAGGGCTTAACGGTCGTGTTCGGGATGGGTACGCGTGGAACCCCTCCGCCATTACTACCAGACCGGCT
>JAQBPQ010000034.1 GCA_028287445.1 Cohnella sp. | reverse complement strand
TGAAACGGAATCAGGGATCGGCGTTAGCGGGTAAAACGGTCCACTCCCGCAAACGCGACCTCGCGTTGAAAGTTCTGACCCACAACGCAATGATCTTTAAGCGCGGAAAGGGTCGAGACAGAGCACTCCCGGCCCCTTAGAATTCGCTGCATTCATTGAACCAAGGTATCCCGGCGTGAAGTGATCATCGCCTTTCGTTCGATTTTGCCTCCTCGTGCTGACTCGCTCCGTCTATTGGGTCCGGTCCTCTACCGCGGTATGATCCGGTCTTGAGGCAGGAGCATATGAACGAGATCGCCGACACTTCGCCGGAACCGGAGCGGAAGGTTACACCGCAGCTTGAATCCCCCCAACCGCTCGTCTCTGCCGAAGTCTCCGATGTTAAAGCCGAGTCTGAGAAAAAATCCACTAATTCCTTAGAGCCTCTCATATCGCTTCAAAAGGAAGCAGAAAGGCAAGCAATATCAGAGGAAATTGGCCAGCGGACCCGTGCGATTGTCATTGACTTTGATCGGGTACATCGGAGGTCGAGCATTATCGAAGCTGACCTCGCTCCGAAACGGCTGTCGCCGACGGAACTCGAACGCTGGAACGAGTGGCGTTCCAATAGAATTGTTCCCAGCGCCGCAATGCTGAAGGGGATCCACGCAGAGCGCAGGCTCGCTCCCGAAGCCACAATGTTTGAGGAGCGAATGGAGGCCGTTCTGCTAAAATATGCGAATGTCCCATTAGGCCATCATAGAAAAATGGTGCTTCCGCAATATTTTAATGCATTAGACGTTGCGGCGGAATCGGTTGAGCAGGCCGCATACCCGGGGACGGTGGATGCTCGAAAACGATATGCATTGGCACTGCGACGCTGTGCGCGCGATCTGCGTCTTGATTCGTACGAATCCGATGAAAACTCCGCCGGCAATGCAAAGTGGCGAGCGAGAATGACCTTGCGCCTTGCCCTTAATGACGGAACGTTACGATTGTGGGATTCAGAACAGGAGCTTGTGGACTTCGTCGGCCGGCAATCTTACGGAACCACTCAGGATGCAAGCTTAGTGAGCCAGAGCGCTTGGATGTTCATTTGGGATTACGCTGTCGTCTCTCTCTTGCGCAAAATGCGTCCACAGCGGTTTAAAGACCTACCTGATCTCCGACCGTATCGTGCCGATGAAAGTGGCCGCATACTTGATGCTCGTTCCAACCCGATCGCCTGGATCTGGGATGGGTTAGGTAGTGGGCTGTTAGAATCCGATGCAGCGCGGAATGAAGCAGCCGACCGACAATTGGAATCGGCCATGAAAGCAACGGGGATGGATGTGTTGTTCGCTTCGAGCGACCGGACCGTCGATTACCGGCAATCACCGCAGTATCCGGCTTTCCGGCAACAGATCGCAGTGATAGAGGATGGGACTGGCGCAGCAGCATGTGAGGCGCTGGCTGATTTATTAGAGGCGGAGCTCGGCGCGGGCCAGAGTGTGCCGCTTAAGCAGAAGAGAATAGTCATTGAACCACAGGCGCCATCCCTAAAGAGTGGTTCTGAAGCCACCGTCGAAGCCGACACATACCAAACGATTCTTGAAGTAATTCACCAGCTCGGTGTAAGTATGGAGCGGCATCCCAGCACTTATCAGGGAAAGGACGAAGAAGCACTGCGGGATCTCTTTCTTATGCAGTTATCCCCACATTTCCAGAGCGTCACTGGCGAGACTTTTAACGCGGCGGGCAAAACGGACATCCTCATACGACACGAAAAAGCAAACGTGTTCGTCGCTGAATGCAAGTTTTGGCGCGGCCTCAAGGGCAAAGACGGTTACTTCTCTGCTATCGAGCAGATCCTCAGCTATCTGACGTGGCGGGACTCCAAAGCTGCGATTTTATTGTTTGTTCAGCGGAAGGAGTTAGAGCCTGTCCTTCAAAAGATTGCGGAGAATACCAACCATGCCCCGTCGTTTGTTACCGATCTTGGTCAAAAGCAGGACGGTTGGTTTCAATATGAGTTTCACATAAAGGACGATCCGACACGGACGGTGCACTTGGCGGTAATGTGCTTTCATTTCCCTCGCGAAACGGAGCGGGACGCGGAGGCGATCGATTGAAATGCCATGGAATCGACGCGCCGCCCTTTCGCCCTGCGATGCCCCTGAATCGCCTCCTGACCCTTGAAATTTGGGGACACACGATCGATGTGGGACTCAGGGCCGTGCACGATTCATAAATTGTGGTGTAGGCTTTCGGCCTGCATTTACAGCCTGAAGGCTGCACCACCAGCGCAAAATAACACGCGGCTATTCAAGTCAGTGCTCCTTCGGGTTGGATAATGGGATCGAGTGTCAATTTGCCAGCATGATCCGGAATCGATCCGCCTCCCCTTGGAATTTCCCACCCGCAGCCTACGACGGAATCGCTTTCTGAATCTCTTCGATGAGTTGCGAGAAGACGAACGGCTTCACGATCATCGAAATGAACCCCGCCCCGTCGCACCGTCCATCCGCCATTGCTTCCGGAGAACCGGTCACGGCTATTCCCTTCAGCCCGTACTGCCGATTCAATGCCCGAATCAAATCGCAACCGTCCCCATCGGCCAATCCGATGTCGGAAACGACCAGATCGAAATCGTTGGCGGCGGCTGCTTCCAACGCCGCACGGTAGCCATTGGCTGTCGCGGGCTCGTAGCCGCTCATTTTAAGCAGTTTAGCGGTAACGGTCAGCGAATCAGCATGGTCTTCCACGACCAAAATTCGCATCCGATTCATCAGGTACTCCTTGTCGGCAGACACGGAGACCATGAGGATCGGCGTGAGAGTCGAAGTGAAATTTGCCCGCCAACGTCAGCCACTACGGATCCTAGGCGAAGGGGAAGCAATGGCAACGGAAATCCGGCCCAATTCTTGCGTAAAGCGTCAGCAATAAGGAGGCGAAGAAGCTGAACGCAAGTCGCATCGGCGTATCTTTGGACGACCCGCCATGCGTTTGAACATCAGCATACTGCGGCACTCGGGTATGATGTCGCCCGGCGGCTGGCCGTTTGCCGTTGCAGTCCGTGAGAAGTAAAATCCTTCCATGAGCAAAGCCGAAATCCTCGCGGAACTGCCCAAGCTCAAGGCCGAGGAACGCAAACAAGTCTTCGAGCGGCTGTGCGAGCTCCAGGAGGATGACCTCCTTCACGGGGCGGGACCGTCGCCGGAAGAAATGATGGTGCTCGATGCGGCATTGGCTGATTTCCAACGCGACGGCACTCCGGGAACGCCGTGGCGTGAAGCCCTGCGGCGAATCCGCTCATCGAGCCGCCGATGAGTTGGCGCGTTTCCATCCGTCCGGCTGCCGAGGTGGACGTTGGCGAGGCGCGCGAGTGGTATGAAGGTCGGCGCGCCGGGTAGGCGATGAGTTCCTGCTTTCGATGACGGACGCCTTACCCGCCTGGAAGAATCGCCGGAGCAATTCCCCGAGTATCATAAGGGATTCCGCCGCGTCATAACCGAGAGGTTCCCTTACAAGGTCTTCTTCCGGATCGAAGGCGACGGCGTCATCGTCTTCGTCTTGCATGCTTCTCATGATCATACCTGGCGATTGAGATGAGATTGGCGGGACGAGCATCAGCATGATCCGGAATCGACCTCTGAGATGTGAACTTTGCCCTTATGTTTAGTTTCAGTGGTCCTGCGGGTCGTCGTCTGGTTGCAACGCGGCGGCAATCACAGGTTTCGGAGCCGCTGCTCGTACCGCGTTGAATGAAAAACGGACGCTCAACAGCGCCCCGGCGAACGCCGCGAGATAAACGAAGATGCCTTGCAATCCCATCGCGCCGGCCAGGAATCCGCACACGAACTCGAATACAAACCAACGAATCACTGCCTTCACCTGGAACGGCTGCGCTTTCACGCCGCGGGAACGCGCCATGGAGCCGATGTTTTTCCAGACGATGTAGAGCGCTATCAGTTCAGCCATGTTGCCTTCTCCATCTACGGACATCCTACCGTGCTCGCCGCACGAAATGACAACGAGTCGGGTATGACGCCCTCATGCTCCGCCGCCTCTTCGCGCTGCTGTCCGTGCTGTCGATGATGCTGTGCGTGGGAGTTTGTGTGCTGTGGGTTTGGAGCTATCGGCAGCACCCGAACGTGGAGCACGGTAGGAACAATGAATGGCAGGTATTAGGCTTCTATCGCGGCCATGCCGTTGTACAAGAGTGGATAGACCTCGGCGATGAGTACGAGCCCCTTGAGCCCGGCAACTACAGGGTTAGATTTGAGCGATACCTTTCTGGATCCGACGGGCAGCCGCCATGGGTGGTCTCGGAGCGTTGGTTTAGCCTTTGGTGGATATGGCCGCCGACAATCGTAGTCCCCATAATTCACCTTCTCAGTTTGTGTGGACGGCATCGACAGGCTCGCACAGGTTTCTGTTCCGCTTGCGGCTACGACCTCCGCGCCTCGCCCGAACGATGCCCCGAATGCGGGGCGGAAACGAAAAACCCGCGCCGGATGCCGGGCGGGTGTAATCGGGCTTCTGAGCCCGGTTAACATTCAAATTACGATGCTACCCACCGGGCGACGCGGCGCCTGACGCACATGGCAATGGGGAGTGCGGCGAGCGTGACGGCGGCGGCCGGGAGAGCCGGGGGAAGGGGGACGGCCACAGAGGGTATCACGTCCGGGTACCCGGGCAATTCGCGGGTGACG
>JAQBPQ010000242.1 GCA_028287445.1 Cohnella sp. | reverse complement strand
GCTGTTGCGCTTGCTCCCGTAGATTACCGCAGATCGCCGCACAAGTCAAGGGATAATTGCTTATATTATTCGCTTATAAGCCAATAAATCGCAAATTATTGTCCATATTCGCCGCTTTAATTATCTAAATCCGAACAATATCATTTAACGGATCTCATATGAAAATAGCCGAGTTCCCTTCCGCGCGCCGCTATGGTAAACTGGGAGAACATTCACGGAAGTCCCCCGTCAGAGAGGACGGATCGCTACATGAAATCGCAAGCGGCACTCATTCATTCGACCGATCTCATCCATAGGACCGATACAAGCCTTTGACCCCCGGGTCAAAGGCTTGATTGTTTTTTTGCGTCAGGCAAATTTTGTTTGAGGGAGTTATCATTGTGGCGGACAGGCATAATCAAGGGTTGTTGGCGATTTGGGTAAGTTTGATCAGCAATATTTTGCTGACCGCTGTGAAATTAATCGTGGGGTTGTTGTTCGTCAGCCCCGTTCTTCTGGCCGACGGCGTGCATAACGCGGGCGATATTATTGCGACCATCGCCGCACTCACTTCATCCATGGTAGCCCAAAAACCGGCGGACGAAGACCATCCCTACGGCCACGGTAAAGCCGAGGTGCTTGCGTCCGCGCTGGTGGCGGTCATTTTGGCACTCGCGGCAATCTGGATCGGCATCCAATCGATCAGCGCGTTGTTCCAACCGCCCAGAGGCGGCGAAAGCTTGCTCGTGCTCGGTGCAGCCGTATTGTCCATGGTGTGGAAACAGGCCCTGTATGTTTACACAATCCGGATCGGCCGCCGCAATAAAAGCAAAAGCGTGTTAGCCACCGCTTATGACCACCTCGCGGATGTGTACGCTTCCGGCGCTGCGGTCGTCGGTATCGGATTAGGCGTGCTTGGCCAGCACATGGGCTGGTACTGGTCGGGTTACGCAGATCCCATCGCCGGAATCGTCGTCTCCCTGCTTGTTCTCAAGCTTGCCTACGCGATGGGGCGTGACTCGGTCGACATCCTGATGGAGAAAAATGTTCCTCCCCAGAAGCAGGCCGAATACGAAGCCTTGATCCGCGACGTCACGGACATTAAGCGGGTCGATCGGATACGTGCGCGGGAGCACGGAAACTACGTCATGATCGACGTCCGGGTCGCCATTCCCGGCGACTACACGATTCAACAGGGCCACGATGTGAGCCGGCAGGTCAAACAATCCATTATGGACGCGGATCCCGACGTCGTCGAGGTGATGGTCCACTTGAATCCCTGGTACGAGGGTAAACCACCAGGTTAAGTCCTGTGATGGTAACGAATCTGCAGATTTCCACGGGTATTCTGGCAACAGATGAGTTGAGCCGGTTCCCGTTTTTGACACCGATGGCCATAACGGGAAAACATCCGGCTAATTCTTCCATTTTCCGAGGTTAGGAGCAAATAACCTGAAATCCTCCAGCTAATATCGGGCAGTATGATCATTTTTCACAAAACGAGACCATTTAGATAGAGATTTTCCAGTAAACATGCTGTTGGCCGGCAGAATCAGACAAGGGATTGGAGTGTATTTTGGCACCACAATGAGAACTAACGGGGGCCACAAGGTATTGGCGTGCATTTTGGCACCACCACTAGCACAGAACGTGGCTTCGAGAAGATAAATGGTGTGTATTGGGCAACTGGAAATGAATTGGACATGTCGAGCGGGACGCCGGGTGCCAAAGTGCACCTGAAGTTGTCAAATCAAGCCAAGTGGTGATGTTCAGGTGCCAAAGCGCACCCGAATACAGAAAATGTTAGTGGAAACCCGATTTGGGCGGTATTGGAGTGCATTTTGGCACCACAATGATGAGAAACGGGGTTCGACAAGGGATTGGAGTGTACTTTGGCACCTGAACTAGCACAGAAAGTGGTTTCGATAAGGTAAATGGTATGTATTTGGCAACTGGCAACGATTTGGACCTGCCGAGCGGGACGCCGGGTGCCCAACTGCACCTGAAGTTGTCAAATCAAGCCAAGTCGGAATCTCCAAATTAGATACGGATTTTCCTGTTAACCGATTGCAACATCGGAGCAACAAATCCAAACACTTACAACAACGAAATGTTATCCATTCTATGATTTGCTCACAAAAAATCGCCGCTTCCCCCAGGAAGCGGCGATTTTCATCTTAATCGTCAGTGTGATACGACATTATATGTCATGATCCAGACCGACCCGCCCACGATCGTCATCAGGACAATCAACCCGAAAATGAGCGCAAGCAAGTTCCAGCGAGGCTTCTTTTCTTCCCGCAAGTGCATGAAATACACGAGCTGGACGACGAACTGCAGCACCGCCGCGCCGACCAGCACGACCTTCGCAGCCGTGCCCGCCAGCCAATGATTCAGCACAACCATCAGCGGAATCGCGGTCAACACCAGCGAAAACAGAAAACCGATAACGTAAGACTTCAGCGAGCCGTGCGACTCGTGCTCATGTTCATGCTCGTGCTCATGCTCATGTTCATGTTCATGCTGGTTCTCGTGCTCATGCTCATGCTCATTTCCCGAATGCTGCGCCATCTTACATCACCCCCAGCATATACACGATGGTGAAGACGAAAATCCAGACGACGTCGAGGAAGTGCCAATACAAGCTGATAATGTTTACTTTCCGTCGCGTAACCGGCGTGATACCGTGCCGGCCCAATTGGATCATCAAAGCGGTCATCCACACGAGACCCAATGATACGTGCAGTCCATGCGTGCCGACGAGGGTGAAGAAGCCGGACAAAAACCCGCTTGTGCCGATCGTCGCGCCTTCGTGCACCATTTTCACAAATTCTGTGACTTCCAGCGTGATGAACGAAGCTCCGAGCAGTGCCGTCACGACGAGCCAGCCGATCAGCCCCTTACGGTTGCCCTGGTTCATCGACAACACGGCGAGACCGCTTGTGAAACTGCTGGTGAGCAAGATAAACGTCTCGGCGATGACACCCGGCATATGGAACAGCTCCGATGCGGTGGGACCACCGGCGGTGTTTCCGTGCAGGACGATATAGGTGGCGAACAGAGAGCCAAAAAGGATGCAGTCGGTGATCAGAAAAATCCAGAAACCCATCAGCCGCAGCGATTCCAAATCGACATGACCCTCATGCGAAGGAGCGTGCGAATGAGAATTCGACTGTGCGTGTGCGTTGCCGTGCGCCATCAGACAGCCCCCCTCGCCGCGGCTTCCGTGCGTTTGATTTCATCTACCGGAATATAATAGTCCGTATTGTAATTAAACGAATGTGCCAGCATACAGCCTGCAACTCCGACAAGACCCGGAATGGCGATCCACAGCCAGTGGAATACGAAGCCAAAGCCTGTGAGGAAGAAGCAAAAGGCCATGATGATCGGAATACCCGAGTTTTTCGGCATGTGGATCGGCTCCAGCGGAGGCAGCGTCCATGCAGGTTCCCCTCGCTCGCGGCGCTCCTTTTCTTCCCACCACGGATCCTTCTCATCCACCGTCGGCAGCGATGCGAAATTATACACCGGCGCCGGAGACGGAATAGACCATTCGAGCGTCCGGCCGCCCCAAGGGTCGCCGCTGGCACGCTCCATAAACTTGACGCTGTGGAGGATCTGCCACACCTGGAACAGGAACCCGATCCCCATCAGGAATCCGCCGATCGTGGAGACCAAATTCAATCCCCACCAGCCGGTGTCCCAACTATACGTGTTAACCCGGCGCGTCATTCCCATAAGACCGAGCGCGTATTGCGGCATGAAGCAGACATAGAACCCGATGTTCCACAGCCAGAACGCCCATTTGCCGATTTTTTCATTCAGCTTAAATCCGAACACCTTCGGCCACCAATAATATAGCCCCGAGAAATAACCGAATGCGACGCCCCCGATCAGCACTTGGTGGAAGTGCGCGATCAGAAAGTAGCTGTTGTGGAACTGGAAGTCTGCCGGCGCCACGGACAGCAGCAGCCCGGTCATCCCCCCGACCACGAAACAAGGAATGAAACCCATCATCCACAGCATCGGTCCCTGGAAGGAAATCCTCCCGCGGTACATGGTGAACAGCCAGTTGAACACCTTCACCCCTGTCGGGATGGCGATCAGCATGGTCGAGATGGCGAAGAAGATGTTGACGTCGGCGCCCGAACCCATCGTGAAGAAGTGATGCGCCCATGTGAAGAAAGAGAACACGCTGATGCTCATCAATGCGAAAACCGTCGAGGCGTAGCCGAACAATCTTTTGCGCGAAAAAGTGGCGACGACCTCGGAAAACACCCCGAATGCAGGTAACACGACGATATACACTTCGGGATGACCCCACATCCAAATCAAGTTGATATACATCATCGGGTTGCCGCCTGCCGTCAGCGTGAAGAAGTGCGCGCCCAAATACCGGTCGATGAAGAGCAGCGCCAACGTGACGGTAAGGATCGGGAACGCCAGAAGGATCGTCAGCGAGCTCGACAGGACCGACCAGGTGAAGATCGGCATTTTCATCATCTTCATGCCCGGAGCCCGCATTTTGAGGATCGTGACGACGAAGTTGATCCCGGTCATCAAGCTCCCGATCCCGGAAATCTGGATGCCCCAGATATAAAAGTCCTGACCGACGCCCGGGCTATGGGACACTTCCGAAAGCGGCGGGTACGAGAGCCAGCCCGCATCCGGCGATCCGCCGATGACGAACGACATATTGAACAGCATGGCGCCCCAGAAGAACAGCCAGAAGCTGAGCGAGTTCAGGAACGGATAGGCGACGTCGCGCGCTCCGATCTGCAGCGGAACGACGAGGTTAAACAATCCGAACATCAGAGGCATGGCCATGAACAAAATCATGATGACCCCGTGCGTGGTGAAAATGGCGTTATAGTGCGACGGCGACAAAAAGTCATTATTCGGAACCGCCAGCTGCGTTCGCATCAAAAGCGCGTCCACGCCTCCGCGGAACAGCATCAGCAGCGAGGCGATCACGTACATGATGCCGATTCTTTTGTGGTCAACCGTGGTGAGCCATTCTTTCCACAGCCAGGTCCATTTTTTGAAATAGGTAAGCGCGGATACGACCGCGATCATCGTCAGTACGATGGAAACATCGGCTCCGTAGATTAGCGGATCTCCCGTAACGAAAAATCCGGAAGCGAATTGTTGGATCTTCTCCCACATGGTGCAGCCCTCCTTTTCCGCGGATTAGTGGTGATTCTGGGACATGTCCATGCCCGCAGGCATGGAGCTCGGGGCAGGATTCGGATGGACGGACATATTCATGCCCTGCATGGAACCCGGAGCAGGATTCGGATGGACGGACATATCCATCCCGCCCATGCTGTGTCCGCCGGAATACTTGTTGACGATCCGATCGAACAAGCCGTTCGGGATGGACGAGTAGTCGGCCTTCTCCATGACACCCGGTGCAGCCAACCGGTCATACCCGTCTTGTGTCAGAGGCGGGGACTTCGATTTCACCTGCTCGACCCATTTGTCGAAATCGGCTTGGGATGTCGCGTCCGCGTTAAAGTGCATTTTCGCGAAATCTTTGCCGCTGAAGTTAGCGCCCGAGCCCCTATACGTACCGGGTTCATCGGCCATCAGATTCAGCTTCATGGCCATGCCTGACATGGTATAGATCTGGCCGCCGAGCTGCGGAATCCAGAACGAGTTCATCGGGGCGTCCGAGGTCAGTTCGAATTGAACCGGCACGTTCGCTGGAAATTTCACATAATTGACCGTGGCAATGCCCTGCCCGGGATATTGAAACAGCCATTTCCAGTCCAGGGAGGTGACCTGGATCACGATCGGCTTGGCCTCCGATTGCAGCGGCTTGGACGGTTCCAGCTTATAGGTGTACTGAGCGGTGACGACAGCCAAAATCAGGATGATCACAATCGGGATTCCCCACCAGACCACCTCAAGCTTCGTGCTGTGCTCCCATTGCGGCTTATAGGCCGCCTTATTTTCGGTTTTATTGCGGTAACGCCAAGCAATCACGAAAGTCAGGATCAGGACGGGGACAATGACAACCAGACAGAGCAGCAGCGATATGATCATCAGATCGAGCTGTTGCCGGCCGACGACGCCTTTGGGGTCCAGCACGACGAACTTGTCCATGCAGCCGGAGAGCAGCATCGTCATCCCGATCAGTGACGATACAGCCGCCAAACGGCGGATTCCTCGGATAAGGTTCATCTACTCATCTCCTCTGTCCTCAACATATCAAAAACGGACGCCGGATACTCCCCTGTTAACAAAGGCGTCAAAGAACCGTCGCAATTTAGCTATACTTTGTTCACCGTTTCGACGAGAGTTGAATCTTGGAAAACAAGCATAGACAGCTGTCGCTGTCTTCGGGGCGGTCAACGTTTATGTCGGAGATCATTCAGAGAAACAAAAACGGATTCGCTGTCCCAGGAGGACTGGCGAACCCGTTTTTAGAAATCAGAAGATATGTAGAATCGGCTTTATCGCCGATTGTCGTTATCCACGGATAAGGAGTAGTGAGCTCTGTCGGTCTGCAAAATAACACCGTCTTCGCTTGCTTTCGATACGGACAACCCGGCAATGGGGATGACATAGCTGTTTTGCGGCAGCGGGGCTTCGGCCGTGCCGGTCACCATCGATCCGTGCCCATGGAGCACAAGTGCCGTTCCGTCCGTATAGCCGTCTAACGACTTGTAATCCGATCGGTAGCCGACCTCCGTCAATTGCAGCCGGACTTCGTCCAGGTCATCATCTTCTTTTTTCTGGATATAAAGGGAGTTGTTCGTTTGCCCTTCCAGCCAATCCATCAACGTTTTCACCGAAGCGTCCATCTCCATACCTCCCCTGTGTGGCTATCACCTATTCGCCGGCATCTCAGGATCGCGATCCTGTCGGTCCAACGGCGGCCCGGTATCCTCCGGCGGCGGCTGAGTCTGCGCGTGTTCCCTTTCAACCTGACTGCTGAGGTCCATCAAACGGCCGTTGAGCTGTCCCAGTTGTTCGACGATCTCCTGCACTTCGGCAAAATTCCGTTTCCATCGGTAAGCCTCCGGCGATTTCTGTTGCTGCAGCTCGTCCGACAGCTGTTCGAACGTTTCCTTGCCATCCCCGACGGCTTGCCGGTAACGGTCCGCCCATTCCGTGCGAAGCTGCTCCAATTCCGGCAAGCATTGGTGCACATGCTGCCTGCAGTCCGCAATTTGTTGGCGCTCGTTGCGCACCGCCGCCGAGTCGGATGGGGTAGCATTTGCCCCCTGCCCAAGCAAGGTGACCACCGTATGCAAACAGTCTTCGACTTGTTTCCTTACCGTTTGGCGATCCGCAAAATCCATCCCGTTGATCGAGGACAGCACATCCTTTACTTGCCGCTCCGTCTCCTGAATAGCCGCCAACTCCATCACCATCCATTTTGAAATACCCCCAGCATCAGCAGACGGGGGATTGGGATCAGGATTGCTCCTCTTTATTGAACAAACTGTGTTCGGCAAGGTCCTTCTTGGAGCCGTATACCTCTTCAGTCGCGCTTTCCTCGAGTTCCGGAACCGGCATTTTGTTCAATTCGGTCGTCTGGACTTCCGCTTTGGTCGCCTTGTCTTTGGAATCATCTTCCGCCATTTTTGACACCTCCCTTTTTACCCTTAATTAGGATAGGTGACTCGGTACTAAATTATTCGAGTGGGCGGATCGAGTAAATGACAGGAGATTCTCCGGTTAAACAACAAAAGCTGCCCGCAGTCGGAGATTAACCCCGCTGCAGACAGCTTTTCTTGTAGCTATGCGTCAATCTTTCGCAGACTCCGTGAGCGCGCTGATGTTGTCTTCCTGACGCCGCTGCATGAGCGGTGCAATCGCACCGAACACCAGAATTTGAATGCCGCCTACCAGAAAGCCGATGCCGATCATCAGGCCGAGATTCCGATCATTGAAATGGGCGATATTCACGACACAGCATATGGCTCCTAAAGCGACGACCAATACGGCAATCCATTTGAGCATACGGGACATCTCGCGGTTGTTCATGGGTATCTCACCTCTGTATGTGGAAACGCTCTTTGTGAACATTTTATCACGAAATTGTGACGATTTATAGTCTTTGTTTAATCTTTTACCCATCTGCCGCCCACTTTACGCGCCGGATGGAAAATCGGACCAAAGTCGGGGTGCCGCCGGACCTGCAGACCGTTACGGGATGCCAGGCAAGTAAGATATGCTTCATCTATGGAAATGACTTCGCGGCACGATTGGTTACAGCATCTGGACAGCGAAGACTTGGAAGGGACGATTTTAGGATGAAAAAACTTTCGATTATCGCAGGTGTCGTACTGGTACTCATCGGATTGGCGGCACTCAGTTCGCAAGGATGGAAATTCGGAAAACAGCTGCCGGCATTTGACAAGAAATGGCCGTTTGCTTCCGGAGAGCTTCAGGATTTACGGATTCAGAGCGATTATCCCGTGGAACTGAGATTTGTGAAAAGCGGCGACGGCACCAACGCCGTCTCCATCAACGGGCAAGCGCCTGCAAAAACGATTCAGCAACTGTTGTACACCGAATTGGACAGCGGAACATTGAATATGGATTTGCGCGAAAACCCGCGTAAATTCTGGGATTTCTTCGATTTCAACTTTACGAGAACCCCGGAAATCATTGTCGTCTCCTTGGCCGATGGGGATCCGCGCTCGACAAGCTAGAGATGGATTTGTCTTCCGGCAGCCTCGCGATGACGGATGTCCAAGTGAAAACGGCCGACCTGACCGTTGACTCGGGAAGCGCCGAGATCAGCAACCTGACGGCTGACCAATGGAACGTACACGCCAGCTCAGGCAGCGTTCACGGGAGCAGGATTCACGCCGAGACGACCGTGGCCGCCGATTCGGGTTCGGTCAAGCTGGAGCACGTGACCGGGAAGATGCATATAACCGCCGACTCCGGCAGCGTGAAGCTATATAAAGACGATACGACCGATACGGATATCAAGGCCGATTCGGGCAGCGTTTATGTACACCTTCCTTCTTCCTTCTCAGGTTTCCTCGATCTGCAGGCGGATTCGGGCAGCATTCAAGCACCGGACTCGAAAAGGGATACAAAAGACCTGCTCAAGGTGCGAGCCAGCAGCGGCAGTATCGTGGTGGAACAGGGTTAATCGTCGGTTGATGGACTCAAACTCGCGGCTGTTCCGGCAGAATGCGCCTTTGCGATACGATGGAAACAGGTTCATGTTGGAGAATTGAGGCGAACACGAATGTATGAAGTTATGGCGAATATCGAAATGGCTTTTTGCGGACTCTTGCTTTTAATCGCTTGGATGGCGGGAGTAAAGGCGTCCCGCCTCATCAACAGCGGAACGGCGGCCCGATTGCATCGCAAAACAAGGAAGCTCATGTTGCGAGCCGGACTCGTGTCGTTGCCCGCAATTGCGGTATTGGTCTGTATCGGTTGGATCACCGCAACCATGCCGTCCCTCTATTGGGAAGAACGTTTGCTGCTGCACGGGCCATTGATTGTCGCACCGTTGCTTGCCGTTTGGTTCATCTCGGTACCGAAGCTGTGGCGGCTTTGGAAGGAAACCGGACGGTCAAGCAGTACGCTGGACGGCGCCGTTCGCGGCCGGCTTGCCGGTCCCGGCCTCGTGCTGCCGTTCCAAGCGACGGCGATGGCAGCCGCGACCGTGTTCTACCTCACTTGGGTTTCTCCGATCTCTTCCGATCCACTAGATGTGGCGGTGCCGCTCTTCCTCTACTTGCTCGCCATGGTCGGGCTCTGGATGCTGCATGATCGACGGTGGCGGCGGCTTTTACGTCCCGAGGCGCTGCTAGCGCACTCCTCTTGGTACCGGGCGCTTCGCCTGCTCGGCATTCTGTGAGAAGAGCATTTTCTTCTACGCCAAAATGATAGGAAGACATAGCAAAAAGCCGCACGTTGCCGGAGACCGGAGCGCGCGGCTTTTTTGGATGTGGTTCGTCTTCTAACCTTCGGATTCATTGTACAATCCTGCAGCGTTTACTTGTAAAATCCCTGTTCCTCCGCGTACCGTCCCCAATGCGGACGGTTTCCGTCGGCATCGGTAAACCCATATTCATCCGATAGTCCCCACGAGGTATAGACCCCTCCTGTTTTGCTCATCACATTCGGATCGTACGCCACGTTCGAGCGTCCCGAGCCTTTCGATTTGGCCGGCTGCTGGGAGCGATCGACCGAGCGGTTTCAGGCCGCCCTGCGCCGGTATCCGGCCACCGTTCGGATTGCAGCCTCGCACTGGCCCCGATTCCGGCAAGAGAGATACGTGTTTCTCCAAAACGATAAACCTCTGGAGAACGGATGGATCGAAGCGGAGGTGGAGTTTCACACGTTGGAATCGGCCTGTGCGATCGTGCTGGGTTATGGGCGCTGTGTCGCGGCTGTCGCGCCGGAAGATCTCCGGCAGGCGGTCAAAGAAGAGCTGGAATGCGGCTGCCGCCTTATATGGAGATACCAAAAAGAGGCTGTTCCACAAGTCATTGAAATGACCTAGGGCAGCCTCCTTGCATTAGCAACAGGCCTATCATGTGCTAGGACAGGCCTATTATGTGCTAGGCCTATCATGCTAGGACAGGCCTTTCATGTGCTAAGACAGGCCTATCATGTGCTGTAATCCGACTTTGCCGGTTTGCAGAGGAGTAAAGCTGCAGGACACCGGCTGTAGTCCGTAAAAACACAATTAGAGAGCCATTTTCGATGGGCATGAACTAAAATGTCGCTCTAATTGGGCAAAACCTGGCCACAGCAACAAAACCCGCCTGGCGAGGTCGTGCAATTGGGCAAAACCGGACTACAGCAACAGAACTCGCTGCCGAGGTCGTGCAATTGGGCAAAACCTGGCTACAGCAACAA
>JAQBPQ010000233.1 GCA_028287445.1 Cohnella sp. | reverse complement strand
GTGTTGGACTGGGAGAAACGATCGTTTCGAACGCTGTCGGCGCAGCGGATTTTGTCGGCGCTGCCTTTTGTGGGAAACGTAGGTTGACAAAAGAAAAACTTCATACACTTCGGGTAGATACTTCCGGCCAACTGCTGTAAGCCACCATATTATCCTTGAAGTATAAGCGACAAATGATGAACAAATTCTTTGGAAGGCTCTGTGAAATATGGGTAGTATATTTGTACGTACAAATATACAATGATGGTATCCCACTCCTGACTCATGGAAGCCACACACTGGGTTGTCTGTCAGAGGATGGGACGGTTTGTCCGCAACAGCTGCAGGGCAGGGTATAAAGCGATCTGGCATAAGCAAGAAGGATATCCGCAAAAAGTCTTTTTGAAAGCGCTTGATCCGCGGCAGAGATGGCCGGTATGGAGTGCCTTGTCATCGGCAGTAACACAAATCCTCTCGCATTCCGTCATGTACTGAGGTTCTGTGATATGGCCTGGTGCCTCTGTAACCTGACTCCTTCGACAGATCCTATGCATAGGGAGTGATGAGATTGATCCATTCCGCCAAAATGATCGTCGATAAAGACTTCGTCATCGGAAAAGTGGACGAGAGGCTTTACGGTTCGTTCATCGAGCATTTGGGCCGTGCCGTGTATGGAGGTATTTTCGAACCTGGACACTCGGAAGCGGATGAGCGGGGGTTTCGCCGGGACGTCTTGCAGATGATCCGCAGGCTTCGCGTGCCGATCATCCGGTACCCGGGCGGCAACTTCGTCTCCGGCTACGACTGGAAGGACGGCATCGGACCGGCCGACAGGCGGCCGAAGCGGCTCGACCTTGCCTGGGGTACGATCGAGCCCAACCGCTTCGGGCTCAATGAATTCGTGGATTGGGCCAAAGCAGCGGGCACGGACGTGATGTGGGCGGTGAATCTTGGGACACAGGGTATCGACGACGCCCGGAATGTGGTGGAATACGCCAATCATCAGTGCGGTACGTATTGGAGCGACCTCCGCGTCACCCATGGCTACCCTGACCCTCATAAAATCAAAGTCTGGTGCCTCGGCAACGAAATGGACGGACCTTGGCAAATCGGACATAAAACAGCCGCGGAATATGGAAGAGTCGCGTTGGAAGCCGCCAAGGTGATGAAATGGACCGATCCGTCCATCGAGTTGGTCGCCTGCGGCAGTTCGTCTCTGGGAATGCCGACATTCGCCGAGTGGGAAGCGACTGTATTGGATCATACGTACGATCACGTCGACTACTTGTCGCTGCACACCTATTACGGAAATCCCGAAGACGACACGCCTACGTTTCTCGCCCGGTCCCTTCAGATGGATGATTTTATCCGAAGCGTGGCGGCCATCACCGATTATGTGAAAGCCAAAAAACGCAGCAACAGAAAGATGTATTTGTCCTTCGATGAATGGAACGTCTGGTTTCATTCCCTTGAGGCCGACAAACAGCTCGACCCCTGGCAGACGGCGCCGCCTCAGCTGGAGGATATTTATACCATGGAGGACGCGTTGGTTATCGGTTGCATGCTCATCACCTTGATCAAGCACTCGGATCGGGTGAAAATCGCGTGTCTTGCCCAATTGGTCAATGTGATTGCCCCGATCATGACGGAAAACGGGGGAACGGCGTGGGCGCAGACGATTTATTATCCGTTCCTTCATGCTTCCGTTTACGGTCGCGGAAACGCCCTTGTGCCTCTTGTCCAATCGCCGAAGTACGATACTAGAGAGATTACCGACGTTCCCTATTTGGAAACAGTCGCCGTCCACCATGAGGAACAGGGAGAAGTGACGATTTTCGCGGTCAATCGGAGCTTGAGCGAAGCGCTGTCGTTCGAAGGAGATTTGCGAAGCTTCGAGAAATGCGAGGTCGTGGAACATTTGGTGTTGGAAAATGATAATTTGAAAGCGGTGAATACGTCGATCCGGCCGAACAACGTTGTTCCGCATTCCGCAGGTGATGCACAGGCTGAAGGAACCCAAGTACAAGCCCGGTTAAGCCCGGCTTCATGGAATGTCATCCGATTGCGGGTGAAATAAGGCCAGTTGAAGAACTAATGAAAGGGGGCACTTAAGCTATGGAAACCGTTATCGTCCGACATAAAGAATTGCAGAGGTTATGTGAGGATAAGTTTATAGCGGCCGGCGTCCCGGAAGAGGAGGCCAAAATCGCTTCGTCGGTTCTGGTTCATGCCGATCTGAGAGGTGTAGAGTCCCACGGTGTCATGCGCATGGAGCATTACATCACGAAAATCGGCCAACTAGGGATCAATCCGACGGCCGTCATTCAAGCACGAGAAACTGGTCCGGTCACGGCAATGGTGGACGGGGACGACAGTTTGGGACATGTAGTGGCCTACCGGTCGATGGAGAACGCCATTCGCCTGGCAAAGACGAACGGTGTAGGAATGGTTGGCGCCTATAACAGCAGTCATTGCGGGGCTCTATCCTACTTCGTCCGAATGGCTGCTCAGCAAAACCTGATCGGAATCGCCATGACCAACTCCGACAGCGCCGTCGTGCCGTTCGGCGGCCGTCAAATGTTTTTCGGGACCAATCCGATCGCTTACGGATTCCCAGCCGGGCGGCATGAGCCGATCATATTGGACATGGCCACGAGCGCCGTTGCCTTCGGCAAGGTATTTGTGGCCAGAGACGCCGGGAAGACCATTCCGCCCGACTGGGGCGTGGATCGAGAAGGCCGCCCTACCACGGACCCATCGCAGGTCAAGGCTATGCTGCCTTTTGGCGGTGCGAAGGGCTATGGGCTCAGCATGGTTGTCGATATTTTTTCCAGCCTCTTGATGGGATTGGCTTTCGGCCCGCATGTGAACGTCATGTATGGCGACGATCTCTCTGAGAAACGTAAACTCGGCCACTACTTCTGTGCCGTGGATGTCTCCCGCTTCAGCAGCGTGGATCATTTTCGGGAGCAAATGGATCAGATGATCGACGAGCTGCATGCGGCTCCGCCTGCCGAAGGATTCGACCGGGTGCTCGTGCCCGGCGAGCCGGAAGCCTTGAGCGAAGCGCGGCGCCTTCAGGAGGGGATCCCGGTTCCGATCCAAGTGTGCCGGTACTTACAAGGTTGAAGGGCAAGAAGAGGCACGTGCCCCTTCTTTTTTATTTTGCATGCTGAAGTGTGGCAGTTGATCGTGGACAAGGCCGGGCCGAGCCGAGCCGGGGTTATTCTGGAATGTCAGGAGAGGGAGAAACAGGAATGGGACCATTTGAGAGGCTGCATGAAAGACTGCGGGAAAAAGCCGAAAACGCGGGCGCGAGAGCCGTGACGTATGTGGCCATCGGCGACAGCGTGACGCAAGGCTGCATGCAGGTTGGCGTGTTTGAATATGAAAGAGTCTACCATCAGGTTTTGAAACGCAGAATCGAGCGGCGTTGCCCGGGTACTGTGCTTAACGTCATCAATTCCGGAGTTGGCGGAGATACCGCTTCCGCCTCACGTGACAGATGGCATAGGGACGTGCTTCTGTATAAGCCCGATTTGGTAACGATTTGTTTCGGGCATAACGATGCGCACGGGGGAGAGGATGGGACAACTCCTTTCGTTCAAGCGATTGGCGATCTCGTTC
>JAQBPQ010000226.1 GCA_028287445.1 Cohnella sp. | reverse complement strand
GAAGCCGGCAGGGGACGAGGAAATCATGAAAGCCGTGCTGGAGGCAGCGGAAGCCACACGTTTGGTCCGGGAAACTCGTCATAACTTTGAGGCCTTGCAATCCAAATGGGTAGAACACCTTCCGCGTCTGCGCGATGATTTTTTGAGAAATAGGACGAACGGCAAATATTCAGACGTGGAGCTTCAACGTCATAGCCGGGAGTTGTCACTTGAATTGGATGTTGATCAATGGTATTGCGTCGTCGTTTGCGAAGTTGATCCATTACTCAGAACGGACACGCGATTTTCAAAGGAAGATATGCCGCTGCTTCAATTTTCCTTATATTGTATCGCGAATGAATTTTTGGGTTCGGAGAACTGCTTTATCTTCCAGGAGGAGCATGACCGGGCTACCATTATCATCTTTGCTGCATCCGCAGGGGAAACCGCAGGAGCGCTTATGCAGCGGGCGAATCAGTGCATGACAAAACTCGTTTCGATCGCACACGAATGTCTCAAGGTGACGTCCAGCGCCGGAATCGGATTGGCAAGCCGAAGTGAGTCGGTTTCCATCTCCTCTAAACAAGCCCGTAAAGCTTTGCAGGAACGAGCCATCCTCGGGCATGAGATCGTTGTTCCATTCCGTGATCGGCCCAAGGTGTCACATACTTTCGAACTTCAGCAGGACCTGGAGAAAAAAGTGTTGATTGCACTTGATGTCGGAGAAAGGACAGAAGCCGCTGTTCAGATTTCCGCGCTGATCGGTGAGCGGTTGGAGGCGCTCGACACGCTTCACGCCTTCCAGGAATATATGCTTTACTTGCAGAGCATGTTGATCCGAATCATTCACGCCCAAGGCTGGTCGGTACTCGATATATTGGACGAGGATTCGGCAGATCTGCAATCACCTCACGCCGTCCAAACAAGGAAGCAGTTGTTTGACTGGTTTTGCGGGATCTTGGACAAAATCATGCGTTACGCAGAGGCAGAGCGCAAATCAGGAACCCATCAGTTGATCAAAAGCATTCTATCGCAAATTGATGAGAGTATGGATCAGGATATTACTCTGCATACCGTTGCAGATCGTCTGTATGTCAACTCCTCGTATTTAAGCCGGTTGTTCAAGAAAGAAATGGGCAGATGTTTTTCGGATTATGTGCTCGAGCACAAAATGAAAAGAGCCAAGGAACTGCTCCAGAACGGACTCAAAGTATCCGATGCCGCGAGAAGGACAGGGTACTTGGACACCAGCTATTTCATCAAGTTGTTCCGTAAATACTGGGGTGTTACTCCTGGAGAGTTGAAAAAATGAAGGATTAAAATAATCTGAACATTCCGTGAATAAAGTCATCATTCCACTATGAAAGGTAATGGTCGTCCCCTTTCTATTCCTTTCGCTCCTCCCTACAATAGAGATTGAAAGACTTAAGGAAGGGGCTGAAGCCATGCTCAAGGGTATCAATCAGTGGTGTTTTCCTGACGGAACCAGTCTCGAGGACGTGTTCGGGTACAGCAGCAAAGCCGGTTTCGACGCGGTCGAGCTGAATCTCTATTCTCCGGGGGGAATCGGTCTCACATTAGACACCACGGCATCCGAAGCGGAGAAAATCAAGAAAATGGCCGATTCATTCGGCATTCAATTGAGGAGCTTGTCATCCGGCTTGATGTGGGAAAACTCTCTTTCGGCGGAAGAGGAGAGCGTTAGGTCCAAAGGAAGGAAGATTGTCGAGAAACAAATCGAGCTTGCGAGTGTGCTCGGCATTGACACGGTGCTCTGCGTGCCCGCTTTTGTAAAGAAGGAAGGCGCAAACAGCTACGACGCAGCCTATCGGAGAAGCCAGGAAGAGTTGGCCAAATTGGTGCCGCTTGCGGAAGAGCATCAGGTTCATATCGGAATCGAAAACGTTTGGAACAAGTTTTTGATGTCGCCGCTGGAAATGGCCCGGTATATCGATGAGCTCGGTTCGTCGTATGTCGGCGCTTATTTCGATGTAGGCAACGTGCTGAATTTCGGCTACCCCGAACAGTGGATCCGCATATTGGGGCAGCGAATCCGCAAAGTCCATGTCAAGGATTTCAAGACAAGCGTAGGGAACATCAACGGCTTCGTTCCTTTGTTGGCCGGAGATGTCGATTGGCCGGAGGTACGCAAAGCGCTGCAAGAAATCGGCTATACCGATACGCTGACAGCGGAGCTCAATTGGTATGCGGCAAGTCCTTATCAGACGGCCTATGATACGGCCCGGCATCTGGACATTATCATCGGAGGCAATGCTCAATAGGAACAAGGAGGCGCGGACGGGATGAGTAAAGCGCGGATTGGGTTTGTAGGTGCCGGGGGGATCGCTTCGGCGCATCTTGAGGCTCTTAGCAAGAATCAGAAGGTGGAATTAACTTCGGTTTGCGACGTCGTAGCGGCGAGCGCGCACAAAGCGGCGGATCAATACGGCATGCAAGCTTACGGTGACTTCGACACGATGCTGGACAAAGAAAAACTGGATGTGCTGTTCGTCTGCGTGCCTCCTTTTGCGCACGGTGATATCGAGGAGAAAGCATGTGCCAAGGGCATTCATCTGTTTGTCGAAAAGCCTTTGGGACTTGATATGGACGTCATCCGGAAGAAAGCGAAAATTATCCGGGATGCCGGCATTATGAGCGCTTCAGGCTATGTGCTTCGTTATCTCGATACCGCGTCGAAGGCAAGAGAGTATCTGCAGGACAAAACGATCGGCATGGTAAGGGCGCATTATATGACCGGTTTTGTTACAACCCCATGGTGGAGAGATATGGCCAAGTCAGGTGGGCAGTTGGTGGAGCAAACGACGCATACCGTAGATATGGTTCGCTTTCTCGCAGGAGATATCAGCAAGGTATACTCCCAGATGGCTCTCCGTGTAATGGGGGATATCGAGAACCTGAACATCCCCGATGTCGGCACACTGTCCGTTGTGTTTGAATCCGGCGCGATCGGGCATGTGGATACCTGCTTCATTCAGCCGGATCACCGGGTCGCGGTAGAAGTTCAGGGCAGAGACTTCCGGGTGGTGTTGGACGGATCCACACTGACGATTACGGAGAAGGACCGTACCGATACGTATAAGAGCGAAACGGCAGACATCATGTTTGCACAGGACAGCGCCTTTATCGATGCCGTTCTGACCGGCGACAGATCTCTGATCCTCGCTCCGTATGACGATGCCTTACGCACGGTCGAAGTGACGCTTGCCGCCAATCAATCGGCGGAGACGGGGAGCCCCGTCCTGCTTGGACAATAGCCATATGCTTAAAGCAGCGTAGATTGTTCGATTATTCGTCGGACATGACTTGCGTTTCAGTCCGGATGTGAAAGCGCTCACAATATGTTGCGGTAAGTCTACAAATGATAAACATGGAGGGTTCGGTATGATGAGACGTTTGGTCATGGCATCTTTATTTATCTTGATTACATGGGGAGCGACGGCCTGCGGATCCGGCAGTTCTAACGCCGACGGCGGTAAGTCAGGAGGAAAAGTAGATATTGTATGGTGGTTCCCAGCCAAGGAGCAGGAAGCCACGATGAAAAAAATCGCCGAGGACTTCAACAAAAAGCAAGACCATATCAACCTGAAGCCTCAGTTGAACGCCGGTGCGGATTATTATACCAAACTTCAAACCGTGTTGGCGGCCAAAAACGGACCCGATATTATGTGGATGAACGGTCCAAACTTCCCCAAATTTCAATCCAAGGGCTTCCTCATGAATTATGACCAAAAGATCAACAAGGACAGCTTTTCGATGGACAATTATCCCGCATCGCTGGTCAAATTGTATTCCAAAGACGGCGTGTACGGTATACCGAAGGACTATGATACCATCGGTTTGTTTTATAACAAAGAGCTCTTCGACAAAGCAGGCGTCGCTTATCCGACCGACAAATGGACATGGGACGATTTACGAAGCGCTGCCTTGAAACTGACGGTGAAATCAGGTAAAACAGCATCGCAGTGGGGAATTGCCGCTAATTTATCGGCCCAGGAAGTGGTTTATCCTTTCCTTGTAGAAAACGGAGTGCAGCCGATCTCCGATGATCGGAAATCCTTGAAATATGACACCCCCGAAGGCATTGAAGCCGTTCAGTTCCTGTTTGACTTGATGTACAAAGATATGTCCTCGCCGGACGGCCAATATATGACCGACAACGACCCGCTCCAATTGTTCCAATCCGGGAAAGTTGCCATGATCATGAGCGGTTCTTGGATGGCCAAGCCTTATTATGACGCTTTAAAAGACAAGGTGGACGTTCAGGCTCTGCCGTCTCATAAGAAAAGCGCCAATATCATACACGGCGTGGCATGGGTCGGCAATGCGAATGCGAAACATCCCGACGAAGTATGGGAAGTCCTCAAATATTTGGGCTCCAAGGAAGTGGCGATGCTTCAAGCCCAGACCGGCACGGTAATCCCGGCATTCAACGGCACGCAGGACGCTTGGGTAAAGGCAATGCCTCTGAACTTAAAAATATTTATCGATTCCACCCAAATTGCCGAGCCCTATCCGACCGCTTTCGATCCCGAGTGGGAGACGCCTGTAACCACCCATTTGACGAATATCTGGCTGAATAAAGAATCGCCCGCCGACGGTTTAAAGAAAATCACGGAGGAAGCAAACGCGGTACTGGCCGCCACGAAATAATTTGGGGAGGGTCCCTGCTGCCCGGGGGCCCTTTTCCACAAGGAGGGATCCCATGTCGTTAGCGAAAGAACCCCAACTGGTCTTGAGCAGACCGGCCGTGAAATCCGCCTTACGAACGCGTGAAATGCTATGGGGCTATTTTTTTATCGGTCCTGTCGTAATCGGGTTATTGATCTTCACGATCATTCCCATTTTTGCATCGCTCGTGCTGAGCTTCTCCAACTGGGACGGTTCGAGTGAAATCAAATTTATCGGTTTGCACAACTTCTTCCAAATGTTCTCCGACAAGGTCTATATCAAAGCACTAAAGGTGACCACTTTCTATACGGTCGTTACCGTGCCGATCACGATCATTTTATCCGTCGTGGTTGCGGTATTGCTAAACCGGAAAATGAGAGGACGGGACGTTTACCGGCTCATTTTTTTTCTCCCATCCGTCACGATGCCGGTTGCGATTGCCGTGGTCTGGAAGTGGATGTACAATGGCAGCAACGGTTTGATCAACTTCCTGTTATCGACAGTAGGCATTGACGGACCCAACTGGATCACGGACGAACGATTTATATTAATGAGCGTGATGATTATTGCCGTATGGGCTGGCATCGGATACAACATGATCATTCTGTTGTCCGGCTTACAGGGAATCCCGGACACTTACTATGAAGCGGCTTCACTCGACGGTGCGACGGGGTGGCAACGATTTGTGAACATCACCGTTCCCTTGCTCACACCGGCGATTTTTTTCGTGATGGTCACCAGCTTGATCGGCGCTTTCCAGGTGTTCGACCTGGTATTTATGCTGACACCCCAAGCGACCGGCGGCGGAGCCGGCGGCGTGCTTCAAGACGCAACGCGTACCGCGGTGTACTCCATTTACCAGAACGGATTCACCTGGTTTAAAATCGGCTATGCGTCCGCACAGGCCTGGGTGCTGTTCGTGATTATTTTCCTGATCACAATGGCACAGATGTATCTGCAGAAGAGATGGGTTCATTACGAATAAGGGGGGAGCAGGTCATGGCCGGCGAAAAAGGAACAGGCATAGCCACTCGCATCTTCATTCATTTTATATTGGTTCTCGGTGCCCTATCGATGCTGCTTCCTTTCTTCTGGATGATCACCACATCGTTAAAAACCTACACGGATTCGGTTCAGATTCCGCCGGTGTGGTTCCCGAAACATCCGGATTTTACGTGGTACCCGAAAATATTCCAGCAAGTTCCGTTCGGCAGATTTTATTTGAATACGATATGGGTTACCGTCGGCAGAGCGGTTCCGCAGGTCATTTTTTGCTCGATGGCGGCTTACGGGTTCGCCCGGCTGAGATTTCCCGGAAGAAGCGTCATCTTTATCTGTATACTGGCCATCCTCATGGTGCCTTCCCAAGTGCTGCTGATTCCGCAGTATTTTGAAATGGTCCGTTTTCATTGGGTCGATACCTATAAAGCACTAATTATTCCCGGCATTTTCTCGGCCTATGGTACGTTTTTGCTTCGACAATTTTTCATGACGCTGCCCAAGGAACTGGAAGAAGCGGCTGTCATTGACGGCTGTAATCCTTGGACGATCTTCTGGCGGATCATGCTTCCTCTGACCGTGCCGGCACTGGCAGCCTTAACGTTCTTCGTAGTACTGTGGAGTTGGAACGACTTTATATGGCCGCTTGTGGTCACTAACGACGAAGCAATGCGGGTGCTCTCCGTCGGCATTAACTCCCTTCAAGGGGTATATACCTCACAACAGCCTCTGTTGATGGCTGGGGCGGTCATGGCGACCATTCCGCTGCTGATCTTTTTCATCGTGCTGCAGAAGTTCGTCATTAAAGGCATTACATTCTCAGGTATTAAAGGTTAGACGAAAGAAGGTGGGCGAATCGTGAGTAAAAGCAAAAAGCTGTTTTACAACGCCAAGTTGTATGTCTCGGAAGGACCGGTTGACAGCGGTTGGATACTGGTGGATGAATCCGGCAAGATTGCAGAACTCGGAGCGCATGACGAAACAGGGCCCGACAGCGAAAAAACGGAAAGCGTGGATTGCGGGGGCAGCAGTCTCCTGCCAGGACTGATCGACGTCCATGTTCACGGCGGCGGAGGATACAACGTGCTGGACGGCTCCTTCGAGCATCTGGATGGCATGAGCCGGTTCCATGCGGCGCACGGAACGACTGCTTTTCTTGCTACGACCACCACCACGCAGCATGAGAACATCCTGCGAGTGCTGGATTCCGTATCGTCGATGATCGGACAATTGAACGGGGCGGACTTGGCCGGGATCCATCTGGAGGGTCCGTTCATCGACGCCGTTCGACGCGGGGCCCAATCTCTGGAGCATATTCAGCCGCCTTCCATGGATAAGATTAAAGCCTATCTAGAGGCGGCCCGCGGCAATATCCGCATCGTGTCTATGGCGCCGGAAGTGGAAGGAGGCATGGAAGCGGCGGCATTCCTTGCCGGCCTGGGTATCACGGTGTCCGCCGGACATACGAATGCCACCTTTGAGGAAATGCAATCGGCGGTTACGGCAGGAGTGAGACATACAACCCATCATTTTAACGGAATGAGCCCGCTCCACCACCGTGAACCGGGTGCCGCCGGAGCCGGGATGATGCTGGACGAGCTGACCACGGAACTGATCTGCGACGGGATCCATGTTCATCCTGCCGTTGTGAAGCTTTTATTTTCGGTAAAAGGTCCCGATTCAGTGTGCATGATTACCGATGCCGTATTCTGTGCCGGGCTTCCGGACGGTGAATATGGCTCCGTCACCATGAGGCATGGGGAGATCAAGCTGTCCGATGGCGCCAGCCTGGCGGGAAGCGGATTAACGACGCTGGCCGCTTTACGAAATGCACTCAAGTTTACCGGACTTCCGCTAGAGATGATTCTCCCGTCCATAACCAGCGTTCCGGCAAGACAGGCCGGTCTTTCGGACCGTAAAGGATCGCTCGCCAAGGGCAAAGACGCCGACTTCCTCCTGGTGGATGAAGATCTTCAACTCCAGGCTACTTATGTAAAAGGGAAGCAAGTCTATCAGAAACCGTGATCGATGGAGGGGAGCTGTGGAGAGGCGTGGGTCAATTGTTCATCGGTATGGATATCGGAGGCACCAACACCGAGCTTGGGCTGTTTGATACGGATTTGAAGCTGCTCGATGTGCACTCGTTCGGAACGATCAAACCTCACTGGCCGAACAAAGTGAGCGACCCGCACGAATATTTCGATCTGCTCGAACAAGAAATCCGGGGGTTGGTGTCGAAGCATACCTCGGATCTGAATCGGATAACCGCCATCGGCGCAGGCGTGCCGGGAATCGTAGATGCCGGGAACGGCATCGCTTTGGGCGCGTCGAATCTGGGATGGAAAGACGTGCCGTTTGCCGCGGAGTTGAACCGTCGGCTTGGAGTACCCGTGTATATCGACAATGACGTTCGGATTTACACACTCGGCGAGGCCCATGCGGGTGCAGGCGTCGGGCACGGTCATATTCTGTGTATCACGCTCGGGACAGGCTTGGCGGCATCCGTCATCGTGGATGGCAGACTTTTACGCGGTTCGACCTTGTATGCCGGCGAGATCGGCCATGATCCTGTGGAAGGCGAGACGCACCGGTGCAACTGCGGCAAAGTGGGATGTCTGGAAACGATGGCCTCCGCAACCGGGATCGCCCGATTGGCTGAGGAAGGTCTCGCCTCTCATCCGGACAGCAGCCTGAACCGGATTCCCCGCGGCAGAAAGTTAACCTCGCATGACGTCTTCTCGGCATGCGAGGAAGGGGATTCGTTCGCCTTGGAGGTGTTCACCAGAGTCGGTACGATATTGGGAAGAAGGCTGGCCACTTATCTGTTTTTGATCAATCCGGAAGTATTGATCATCGGTGGTGGCCTGTCACAGGCGGGTCATTATTTGCTTGATCCGATTAAAACCCAGATTGCCCAGTATTACAGCCCCACGGAGTCCCGCGTACCTAAAGTCGTGGCCGCCCAGCTTGGCAATCGAGCCGGATTGCACGGTGCTGTTCATTTTGCGCGGAATTACGAGCAGCTGCGGTAATACGGGAGGATCCCCGAAATCCAGCATCACAAAGGAGCTTGAGATGGCGAACATCAAGGTGTTGTTTTGGTTCGATGTGGAGGATTACGTAACGCCGGAGTCGCAGGAAGCGTTGCTCGGCTTAATTAACTTGTGCGAAGAACGGCATATCAAAGGGATCTTCAAGCTCGTCGGCGAAAAGGCCAGGATACTCGAGACGCATAATCGTACCGACATTCTCGAAAAGCTCAAGAATCATGAAGTCGGCTATCATACGGACTATCACAGTGTTCACCCAACCATAAGCGAATACTTAGAACACTTCGGCTTCAGAGAAGGCGCCGAGCAATTCGATCGGGAGGAAAGCAAGGGCTTGCAGGATGTGGAGAGGATTACCGGCATGCCTGTTACTTGCTACGGTCAGCCAGGAGGCTCCTGGGCTCCGCAGACTTTTCCCGCCATGTTGAAGTGGGGAATCCCGGTCTATCTGGATAACCACGAGCAGGTTACCTTGAACAGCCGGCCTTACTGGTACGGGGGGCTGTTGAATTTCATGGAACTCACCGGATTTATGCGAATGGAACTAGAGGACGGAGGATTGGAGGCGGCGAAACGGCAATTTGATGACATTTACGAGAAACTGTCCCCTGAATCCGTTGGTTTTGTCAGTATTGTTTACCACCCGAACGAATTTTCCACGACTCAATTCTGGGATGATGTGAATTTCGCAAGAGGAAAAAATCCCCCTCGTGAAGAATGGAAGCCTGCCGCATTAAGACCACCGGGCGAGATGAAATATTATTTGGATATGCTGGGCCTGTTTTTGGACTATACGCTTTCCAAGGAAAATGTCCAATACATCACTTCCGCACAAGCGCGGGACTTGGAACGGTCAGAAAGGGGAGAGCTTTCCAAGGAGCAGGTAAGGAAGATTGCCGCCGATATGGGAGATGAACTATATTTTCAGCAGTTCGAGGGCTACTCTTTATCCGCTTCCGATTTGCATTCCCTGTTCCGCAGTTACCTGGTTGGAAGCCGGTTGACTCCTGATCTTATCTACGGACCGGAAGCAGACGCCAAGAGCGAAGTAAATCATCCGATAAAAGTAAAAGATCTGAAACGTGCTATTTCCGCCATTTATCCGGACGTATTCGGCTATCAGCAGCTTCCCAACACATTCGAGGCCGGCGATGCCATAATAAATCCTGTAGACTTGACGTGCACCTTGGCGAAAGTGATCCGCGACGGGTTAACGGATGAAGATGAAGTCTTACTCGTACGCGGCGAACTTCGGTCTCAAATACATGCCAAGGATGACGATTTTTGGGGAAAAGGCTGGATCATCTTCCCGGAGGAATTGAAAGTGCCCAATATCATTCGAATGTCCAAGCTGCAGACATGGACGCTCAAGCCGGCACTATTCTGAATGCAGCTCAGCAGATTAGGGTGGATGAAGGTTTAGTCCTGCATTTCGTAAAAAGGCTTTCGAAAGAGTTAATCGAATGAAGAAGTGTAGAGATGGTGCCGTTTGACTAGAATAGGGGTACAAATGAAGCGAGTTAAAAGAAGGCAGGAGTTAGGATGAGACCGGGAATATTGACAGGCGTTCATGCAGTGATTACGGGCGGTTCAAGCGGACTAGGTCATGCAATGGGAGAAGCCTTATTACAAGCGGGGGCTGTGGTCGCGATATCCTCCCGCGGAGGCACAAAATTGGATGAAGCGGTTGCCGATTTCAAGCAAAGAGGATACGATGCCCACGCATTGCCGTTAGACGTGAGATCCGAGCAATCTGTGGAAGAGGCGGTTCAATGGGTGCGCGAAGAATGGGGCCGAATCGATGTGTTGGTGAACAATGCAGGGATTGGCATGCGGACCGTCAACCCTCGCTTTCTTGTCGAAACGCAGCCTTTTTATAAGGTGTCGTCGGAAGGTTTTCGCGATCTGATGGACACGAACGTCACGGGTTATTTCCTGGTATCCAAAGGATTTGCACCCCTCATGGTGGAGCAGGGAACAGGCCGAATCATCAACATTTCGATGAACCATGAAACCATGAGAAGAAAGGGATTCGTCCCTTATGGTCCTTCACGCGCCGCTACCGAATCACTGTCATTCATTATGGCCGAGGACCTGAAAGAATACGGAATCTCCGTGAATATGCTGCTGCCCGGCGGTGCCACCGTGACCGGAATGATTCCGGATGACCTGAAGAGTGACATGGAAGCCCACACATCACTTTTGGATCCAAGCATTATGGCAGAACCCATCGTTTACCTGGCTTCGCCTGAGTCAGAAGGAATTACCGGCGAACGTATTGTAGCAGTGGATTTTGATAAATGGCTTTTGAATAGAAGAGAAATGTGACTTTTTCTCTGATTACACAGTAGGGGTTCACAAGGAAACCAGAATCTGACAAAATGGGCATAGCGGGTACATTCCTATTTCTCTGGAGGAGCTATGAAAAAAATCGAAGCTGTAATCAGACCTGAGAAGCTTAGGGAAGTGATCGAACAACTGAGAGCCATTGACGTCACTGGATTTACGGTAAGCCAAGTGCAAGGACGAGGTCAGCAGAAAAATTCGACCGGCATCTATAGGGGCAAATCATACACTGTGAATCTTCACGCGAAAGTTAAAATGGAGATTGTGGTGTCTGACTATAAAGTGGAGGAGACGATTCAAACGATACTCCGGACCGCACAAACAGGTGAAATGGGGGATGGGAAAATCTTTGTTCTTCCTGTACTTGCCATGTTCAATGTGCGGACTGGAACAATCGATGAAACCATCGATGAGCTTGCGGATCATTAGGTCAAGAGGAAAATAATGGAATGTTAATATACCTAACATAAACATTGACGGCAATGAGGTCTCTCCCTATACTTTTCCGTATGACGCAGAAGATGTTAGGGGAGTTGACATAATGGATTCGCATTCCATTACCGCCTTAAATACCATTTGGGTCGTGATTGCTGCGGCCATGGTATTGTTGATGGAAGGTGGGTTTAGCTTACTAGAAGCCGGATTCGTTCGAACTAAAAATTCCGTAAATGTAACGATGAAAATATTTGTCGATCTCACAATCGGCGCGTTGGCTTTTTACTTAGTCGGGTT
>JAQBPQ010000217.1 GCA_028287445.1 Cohnella sp. | reverse complement strand
TACGCGAGAAATCACCCGGAGATGGCGAAACGTTATCTGAATATGTTCGGTCAATAGGAATGATCGGAAAAAGAATTCCAGCTTTCCGAAAACCCCTTTGAGGATATCTATCGCCCTCAGGGCTTGTTCTTTGGTTTTGCAAAGGATGACAACCGATCACGTTATTCCTTCACTGCACCAAGCATAATGCCGGATACGAAATATTTTTGCAGAAACGGATAAACGAGAAGCATCGGCACCATGGCAATAAACACTTTGGCGGCATTGAGCGTCCTGTTGGACAGCTCGGACAGCTTTTTATACTGTTCGGGGGTGAGGTTCGTGCCGACCGGCATGTTGACGACCAGCTGCTGGATATACGTTTGCAGCGGATATTTATCGGAAGTGTTCATCAGCACCAAGCCGTTGAAGAATTCGTTCCAGTGATACACACTGATAAACAGCGCCACCGCCGCAAGCACAGGAATGGAGCAGGGAATATAGACTCGAAACAGGACTGACCACGGGCCGGCGCCGTCCACAATTGCCGCTTCATTGAGATCCTTTGGTAGATTGCGGAAAAAATTCATGATCAAGATGACATTGAATATCGGGACGCCGCCGCCGAGCACCAATGCCCAGATCGTGTTAATCAAATGATAGTGTTGGATCGTGAGATACCATGGAATCAAGCCTCCACTAAAGAGCATGCAGAAGACAAGGATCCACATGAACGTATTGCGCAGTTTAAATTCTCTGTTGGGTCTCGCCAGCGGATAGGCCATCAAAACGGTAACCAGCATGGAGAATCCTGTACCCAGTACGGTGCGTTGGATTGAAATCCAGAATGAATTAACGAAAAGTTTGTCGTTAATGATCTCGATGTAGGAAGTCAACGAGAAGCCGATCGGATAGAGGGTGACCAAACCTGCGTTTGCGGCCGATTTGTTGGAGATGGACACACAAAAGGTGTACCAGAGCGGGTATACGCAGCTGAGCAACAACAATCCGAGAAGGATTACATTGGAGATTTCAAAAGTCCGTGAACCTAACGTTTTATTCCTGACCAATGTAACGCCCTCCTTTAAAACACCGTATAATCGGCAAATCTATACGCCAGCCGGTACGAAATGAGAATAAGCACAAAGCTGATGACCGACTTGAACAAACCTGCCGCCGTCGCAAGCGAGAATTGAAGATTCTGCAATCCAAGCCGATAAACCCATGTATCCAAAATATCGCCCGTGGAGTACACAAGCGGGTTATACAGGTTGTACACCTGATCAAACCCTGCATTCAGCACGTTGCCGAGGCTTAAAACTCCAAGCAGCACGACGGTTGTCGACAGCGCGGGAAGTGTAATGTTCCAGATCATTTGCCAACGATTGGCTCCGTCGATCGCAGCCGCTTCATACAAATTCAGGTTGACGCTTGTCAGAGCAGCGAGAAAAATGATCGCATTGTAACCGAACTCCTTCCAGACGTCGGTGCCGATGATCAGCTGTCGAAATATACCTGCATCCGCCATGAACAGCTTCGGCTGGCCTCCAAATGTCTGAACGACCGTATTGGTGACGCCATAATAGCCAAAAATTCCGATGACAATTGTCGCCATAATCACCCAGGATAAAAAATGCGGTAAATAAACGAACGTCTGAACTAACTTTTTATAACGCAAGTTGGTAAGCTCGTTGAGCAAAATCGCAAATATGAGCGGAATCAGTAAATTGAACACCATTTTACCTACGGCGATAATAAATGTATTGAATATTACCGATTTGCTGTCATTTAGTTGAAACATATATTTAAAATTCGCCAGTCCAACCCACTCGGAATGGAATATGCCCTGTCCCGGATTATAATTTTGAAAGGCCATCACAGCGCCGAACATCGGCACGATGCTGAACATCACCAGCCAGACCATGCCGGGAAGCAGCATCAAATAATAATGTTTCTGAATGCCCATTCGTTTCATTACGGACGACCTCCTATCTCAGCATCCTAATGGAAAAACTGCAAAAGGCGTTGAACCCGCCAACGCCTTTTGCAAATTTGAACGAGTTACTTTTTCAGGAGACCCGCTACTTCCGCTGTGATTTCGTCCCCGCCCTGCGACTTCCAATCTTTCACAAATTTGTCGAAAGAATCGATGGACGCTTGACCTAGGATGATTTTCAGTACGGTCTCGTCCTCCATCTTTTTCAAATTCGCCCATTTGGTTTCCATCGTCGGAGTCTGGTTGTAGGTTACGCTGTAAACTTTTTTATCGATCGGAATGGTTGAGAATGGAGCATCGCCGATCATGAGTGAATACATCCGCTGGAAATCGCCGAAGTTTTTCATGTCGAAGTTGCTGACATTCAGATTGTCGTAAGGAGCTTTAATGACAGTCTGTACTTTCTTCGCATCCGAATACATCAACTTATACAAACTGTTGGGCTTATTATAATCTTCGGGCTTCGTCTCCCCTTTGAGGACTTTGAGAAGTTCCGTATACTCGTATTCGGTCTCATTGGCTGCCGCCATGACGTTGCGCAGAGGATACCAGCCCACAGCGACGGATAAATCGAAAGTGGCCTCATCGCGCACTAGAGCATTATTCATAATGAGAATGGCTTTGACGACATCCGGCTTTGCCTTTTTACTGATAAGCGTGTAGGTGCTGCCTGTCGTCTTCATATGAGAATTCCATTTGCCGTCTGTCGTATACACAGGATACGCGTGCCAGTTGGCAGTCGGATCGTTCTTGAAGGAATCGCCGTTTCCATATCCGCCGTTCCACCACGGGCCAAAGAAGATACCCGTCTGATTCGCATTGATCGGATCGCCTACATTGTCACGGGTGCCAACCTCCGGGTCAATGAGTCCTTTTTTGTACCAATCGGCCAGCAAAGCCAACGTCTTCTTCGTATTGTCCGTAATGGTTCCGTATGTTACCGTGCCGTCTCCATTGTCAACCCAGTATCCCGGATAAGCATCGTTCGCGCCGAAAATCGGATCGAATCCGCCCATATTGTTGGAGGAGTTAAGGAAAGTTGCGTAAGGGAACGTATTCTTGGACGGGCCGGCTATGCCGATTGTTTTGGGCCCTCCCATTTTGTTATCGATGAATGCTTTAGCTGTCTTCTCGATGTCGCCAAGCGTCTTGGGCACCGGCAATTTCAGCTTATCGAGCCAGTCTTTGCGGACCCACATGATGTGCACGCCATCGGTATCGACCGTAATATTGGGGAGAGATACCATTTTCCCTTTGTAACTGGCGTTCTCCAATGCGCGTCCTTGTGTGCTCGCCATAATGTCCTTTACCTGAGAAGATTGATACTGTTGGAAAAGGTCCGTGATATCGTAAAGCAGTCCCGAGCTGGCGGCCTTGGTCATAAAGGACCGGTCGTCTACAACCATGCCGTCCGGCAGGTTGCCGGATGCGATGGAAAGACTGACTTTCTGTTTGTAGTCGTTGCCTGTTGCCGCCGTCCAATCCACAATGATGTTGATGTTGTACTTCTCCTTGACATAGCGCGTGTACTGGTTGTTGCTAACGCTGTCGCCTTTCGGCAATGTTTTGTCAGTCGGATCCACAACCATGCCAATATGAACATCGACAGGCTGCGGAAATTTGGAAAAGGCCAAATCATCCCCCGAAGCTTGTGATGAACCAGATGTTGAAGACGATGCTGCAGACGATGTTGCAGACGATGTTGCAGACGATGTTGGAGACGCTTTCACATTATCCGATGAAGAAGATGGAGACGCTTTCACATTATCCGCTGAATTGTTAGAAGAACAAGCTGCCACGGTTAATGTAAGCAATGCTGCAAGCAGAACACATGCAATGTTTCTTTTCAATCTTATCCCTCCCTTGTATATACTCCCCTCTATTGTACCTTGGAGGCTGATCTATAACGTCAGAAGGATGTAGCGTGTTTTTCGATAGATTATGCCCAGGGTGGGCAATTGTTCGATTTGCAGCGATCATCCGTCACCCCTATTGAATTGGGCCCGGAATTCGGACGGCAGCAACCGGGTCTGTTCATAAAAAATATGCGAAAAATACTTAGAGTCGCCGTACCCGACAGCACTTGCCACCCATGCAACCGATTGGTTGGTTTCGCATAAGAGGCGCTCGGCAGCAGCAATCCGCTCTTGCCTGAGATAGTCATTAAACGTCGACCCGGTCAGTTTTTTGAAACATTGGCAAAAATAGCTCCTGCTCATGTTCACATGTTCGGCTGCATCCTCGGCATGCAACGGTTCAGCCGCATGCTCCCGAATGAACAGCACAGCCTTGAGCATACAAATCATCGTGGCCGTTAGATCGGTTGACTGGGCTGCCAGCGAACAGATCAGTTGCCGATAGCGGCGAATCCATTCCACCGCCGATGGGATGTCTTCTACTTCAGACCAGAATCCCGTATCCAGCTGAGCCGCGGTCTCAACTTGCGAGATCACACGAACGAACAACCCTTCAAGACGGCGAACGGGTGGATTCGACTCTGCCGTTTGCTTGCACAAGCGCTGAAAGATAACGTCGTTATACAGCCAGTATAGGGAACGCCAATCTTGTTTAAGCTTGCGCCATTGCTCTTCATCTTGGGAATCCACGCGCTTCTCAGCAGAATGAATGGTCGAGGCAAGCGGCACGAACGGGGGGTTCGGCATGTTCGGAAATTCGTCCAACAGCCTTTGCCGGATGCGCCCCAGAATCTGTTCGTCATCCTCTAGCTCCATGCGCGCTTTGGAAATATAATCGAGAACGCCTAGACGGTAGGTCGTCTGCACATTTTCAAATTCTTCATGAAAGGTGAGCACAACCGAACGCAGATTCGGGTACTTTTTTCGCGCCGCCTGTATCAGTTCTATTCCTGGCATCACCGGCATGGAGAGATCCACGAACATGAGATCCACTGGATGTTGTTCCAGAAATTCCAGCGCTTTGGCGCCATTCGCCGCTTCTCCAGCGACGATCATATCATGAGCGGACCATGGCATAATCGAAATCAAACCTTTGCGCGCGAGCTTATCATCATCGACAATCAATACGCGGATCATGCCGGTGTCTCCTTTCAATAGGGGAGATACATGGTAACCGCTGTGCCATGATGCGGAGTGCTGTCAATATGTATACGGGCTTTGTCGCCGTAAAATGAATCCAACATGGATCGGACATAACGCAGACCGATCCCCCATCCCGTCTGCTGTTGATCAGGCTTGTCACACTGCAACAACGCCAGCGTCTCCTCGCTAAGTCCCTTGCCGTCATCCCGAATCTCGATTTTGACGATATGTGTACTTTCATCAGGAGAAATGCAAACTTCCAGCTTGCCGTGTTCATCGAGGCCGTGGCAGACAGCATTCTCTACAACGGGCTGCAGGATGAATCGGGCGACAGGGCAATCGAGATAGCTGCCCTCAACAATATCCAGCTTCACTTCGAAATCGTATCGCATTTGCTGGAGGTCAAGATATGTGCGCATGACCTTAATTTCCGTTCTGAGGGTAGCCGTTTCCCGCGACTTCCCTAAGTTGTAGCTGAGCAAAAAAATCAACGCGGAAACGAACTTGTCAATTTCCGCCTGTTGATGCATCACCGCCAGCCAACGTACCGAGTTAAGCGTATTCATCAAAAAATGAGGGTTTATCTGATAAGCGAGTTTCTCTATTTCCAACTGATGCCGCTTCTTTTCCTTTTGTTCAACATCGACAATCAACTGCTGGATTTGCTGCTTCATTTTATT
>JAQBPQ010000179.1 GCA_028287445.1 Cohnella sp. | reverse complement strand
CATAAACGGCTATCGACTTGGCGGCGGTAAACGTTTATGTCGGTGATCACTCAGAGATGAAGTGGTGCAACTTACAAATCCTGAATGATCAAGCATAAACGGCTATCGCGTTGGCGGCGGTAAACGTTTATGTCGGTGATCACTCAGAGATGAAGTGGTGCAAACTTATAAATCCTGAATGATCAAGCATAAACGGCTATCGCCTTGGCGGCGGTAAACGTTTATGTCGGTGATCACTCAGAGATGAAGTGGTGCAACTTACAAATTCTGAATGATGAACAGAAAGCCTCCCGGAGGAGGCTTTCTCAAATCCGGGGGAATTGTTTTCCCCACTTCGGCGGATGTTTACGAGTTGCGTTCGGCGACTTTCACCATTAGACTAGCCATCGTTTGGCGTTCCGCATCGTTTCCGGCGTCCCACAGCTCCTTCAGAACTCGTTCCTCTCGATTCTCTGGATCGATTTTTTGTTCGAGGAACTGCCCAATCTCATAGGCGAGCTTGGCAATCTCGTCTTCGCCAATGCCCATGTTTTTGGCTGCCGCCACGCGGTTGCCCAAAAACTTTTTCCAGGTGTCGAAATTGTTCAGAACGGTCGACATCGAGCAAGCCTCCTTAGCGTAAACTCAGTCTCCCATACGTTGAATCCGGACAGCCTTCCAACGATACGGGAAACAAGCTTCAACGATAATATGCCCTCGCCGCGCTGTCCATATTCGTCGCAAACTCAAGCACAGCAACGCTTCATCAGACGTCAAGCCGACCAGCCGCCGTTGATTCCAATCACCTGGCCGGTCATATATCCCGCATCTTCCGACACGATAAACCGAATCAAATCGGCGACTTCTTCTGGTTTGCCTATACGACCCAAGGGGATTTGCCGGCTGATGGAAGCCCGGTCATCTTCGTCGAAATCAGCAACCAGCATATCGGTTTCCACCGCGCCCGGCGCAACGGCGTTCACGGTCACACCGGAGGAGGCGAGCTCTCTGGCCATCGACTTAGCGAAGGCGTTCACGCCGCCCTTGGCCGCAGAGTAGGCGGCTTCGCCGGCAGCGCCGACGACGCCCCAAATGCTGGACAGATACACGATCCGGCCCCACCGCCGCCAGGTCATATCCGGAGCAAAGAGGCGGGTTAACCGATAGGCCGCTTTCAAATGAACGGACATCAGATCGTCCCACACCTCTTCCTCGCAGTCCTCCAGCAGCCCATAATGGGCTGTGCCGGCGCTATGGACAATAATGTCGGGCGACATTCCCCACTCGTCCGCCTGATTTTTTAACATAGCCAGCGACGACGCATCCCGAACATCTGCATGAACGGCTTCCGCCCGTACGCCATGGTTCCGGCAGTCTGCCGCCACCCGCTCCGCCTCCTCGCGGGAGGACCGGTATTGGATGATCACGTCCGCACCATCCGATGCGAACCTCCGGGCCGATGCCGCGCCGATGCCGCGAGATCCGCCGGTAATCAACGCCGTACGGGTCAAGATTGCGCACTCCGTACGACGGATGCAGCCAACCGGTCGGGAGACACGTGCCGGCGAAGAAGCCCGTTCACTTCGTCGGCAGTGAGACTCTCGTAGAGCTGGACAACCCGGAACAAATCCCCTCCCCGGTGCCGGTATCGGGTGAATTCATTGGCAATCGATTCCGGGCTGTTCAGCATGCGAAGGAAATGGCCGATTCGTTTGCGCCGGCTTCGCTCGAACATGTCAGAATCGATGCCTATGTCGGCCTTCTCGTACAAATCATCGCAAACCCGCTTCATCAGTTCTTCCGGATTCGGCGTCTCGCCTCCGATGATGGAAAAGGCAAAGCCGGGACCGGTATTGTACTCATGTCGAAATTATCCGAAATCAGATTGTCGTCGTACAATCGCTGATACAGAGGAGAGCTCGGTCCCAGTACGGTTTCCAGAACAAGTTTGGTAGCCAGTTCTTGCCGTATGCCTTCTTCTCCCGCGGTCGGACCCTGCGCCTCTTTGAAACCGAACAAGCACTTGGGAAGCGAGACCGGCAGTGGCAGTTCGCGCTTCTCCGTCCGCACCTCAGGAGGTTCCTGTTCGATGATCCTGCGAATTTCCCCTCCCGGCGGAAACGACTTGCCTGCTTGGTTGCGCCGTACCAACTCCAGCGTGGCTTCGGAATCGACACCGCCGACCACGAAAAGCGTCATGTTGGAAGGATGGTAAAACGTATGGTAGCAGTCGTACAGCATTTCTTTGGTGATGGAACGGACCGATTCCGCCGTTCCCGCGATATCGATGTGCACCGGATGTTTGCGGTAAAGCGCCTCGATCAGACCGAAATAAACCCGCCAATCCGGATTGTCCCGGTACATGTCGATTTCCTGGATGATGATCCCCTTTTCCTTCTCCACATTTTCATCCGTGAAATAAGGGTTTTGCACAAAATCAATCAGGGTCGTCAAGTTCTCGGGGATCTGCCGGGTCGCGGAAAACAAATACACGGTCCGGTCAAAACTGGTGAACGCGTTCGCGGAAGCGCCCTGAACGGCGAATTTCGAGAAAACGTCGCCTTCCGGCTCCTCGAACATCTTATGTTCCAAGAAATGTGCAATGCCGTCCGGCACCTTCATATCCTCGCCCCCCGGCGGCCGGAAATGATTATCAACCGAACCGAATTGAGTTGTGAAAGTGGCGTAGGTTTTCGTAAAGCCGGCCTTCGGCAGAACGAACACTTCCAGGCCGTTGTCCATCTTCTCGTGCCAGACGGTTTCCTGCAGCTTCGGATAGTCCATTCGCTCCATCTTCAGCCCTCCTCCTTCCGGTCACGCAAAAAGTAGATCGTGTCGAGTTGAACGCCTCTGGCCGCTTCGACCACCATGTCTGGTGTCACCGCTTCCAGTTCGGCGATAAATCCTTCTCCGGTCCGGTCTTTGCCGGCCACGACACCGCTGAAGTCGAAGCCGATGCGCTCGAAAGCGGAATCCTGCAGCTCTCGAACCTGGTTAGATAGCATCGCCTTTGTTCGTGCCAAATCGTCGGTCGTAAATTGTCCCCGCGCAAGTGCGTCGAGTTGCTCCCGGATGATGCCGACCGCCTTCTCATAATTGGCGATTTCGATCCCCGATTGGATCGTCATGATGCCTTTATGTCCGTCGAGCCGGGACGAGGCATAATAGGCGAGACTCGCTTTTTCGCGGACGTTCACGAACAGCTTCGAATGGGGAAAAGCGCCGAGCAGCCCGTTATACACCAGAAGTGCCGGATAATGATCGCTGCCGTAAGAAGAACCGACGCGCAGCCCCATGTTCAGCTTGCCTTGGCCGATGTCCAGCCGTTCCACGATGGTTTGAACTTCATCTCTGGCTTTCAGAAGATCAGGCGGTGTGTATCCGGCAGGAGATCCTTCAGGTAGACGGAATGCGCTGCCCGCCATGGCTTCCACTTCACTAAGGCTGGTATCCCCGGCCACATATAAGTCCAGTGACACGTCCTGAAGCCAACTCTGATAGGCATCGAAGAGTGATGCCGCATCGATTCCGGGAAGATCCTCTTTCCGCCCTAGCGCATGCAAACGAAAAGGTTCGTTCCGGCACATTTCCTCGACGCAGCGCTCCCCTGCGTAACGGATTTTATCGTTGATGATCGCATCGATTCTTTTGGAGACGGTCCCCTTCTCCGCTTCCACATAACGTGCGCGAAACTTTCCGTTCTCGATCGCGGGTGCCGTAATCGCCTCTCCCAAGAACTGAACAGCTTCCTTCAATAACGATTCAGACGAGGATACGAACCGGTCGTTAATAATGTCCAAACGGAATTGGACAACCTGATGATCGCCTCTTTTGTACAGGTCGAACCCGAAGCCCGCCCCATACAGATTGTCTAACCGTTCTCGAAACGCAATGGTTTCGGGATACGTCTGCGTCCCCCTCCGAAGCACAAAAGGGGTGAGCGCCGTCGGCGTCACCCTGGACTCGGATAGTGGGATGCCTGCATACAACGACAAAGCAAAGGTTTTGAAGCGTTTGGTCGGCAGCACATGCAGCCGGAGCCGCCCCAGCTCGCCGCGTTCAAACTGTTCCGGCATGGTTCCTCAAGCCCCTTTTGGATATAGTCGCATTCCCGTTTTTCTCGATGCGGTTGCACGATTCAGCCCCATTCTACCTGATGGGACAACGGGGAAGCAAATGGTGGAAAAGCCGGGGCGCCAATCAACGGGCAAAGATGTGCGCGCCGATTGTTTTGGACTGTGGACGCGACCAAATCCACTTGGATGTTGCGGTTTTCGGGTTGAAGTAATACAGACACCCGTTGGTCGGATCCCAACCGCTCACGGCGTCTTTGACCGCTCTAAGCGCGCTGGGATTCGGGGTCAGCCAAATCTGGCCATCCGAGACCGCCGTGAAAGCCCCAGGCTGGAAAATAACCCCGGTTGGCGTATTCGGGAACTGGCTCGAGCGTACCCGGTTCAGGATGACGGCCGCAACGGCAACCTGCCCTACATACGGTTCTCCGCGAGACTCTCCATAGACGGCATTGGCCATCATTTTTAGATCTTTGTCCGTAAAGCCTTGATTGTTGGACGCCGGAAGAGACTGCTTGGCTCGAACGGCGCCTCCCGCTCTTCCGCTTGCAGCGGATACCGCTGGCAAATCCGACGCGGTTGGCCTCCAGCTTTTCGTTGCTTGCCACAGCTTGAGTTTCGTTCTCCCACCGACCACGCCGTCGGCTTTCATGCCGAACTTCCACTGGAACCACTTCACCGAATTGACCGTGGTTGAGCCTAGTTGACCGTCTACCTTGCCGTTGTAAAAACCAAGGAACTTGAGCCTTCCCTGGAGCTCGTATACGTCTTTGCCTGACGCCCCCTGCTTGAGGGTGGCCTGGCTGAACGTTTCCTTACTGACGCTCGAATGCTCTAATTTATAAAGCCCGAGCAAACCGAACACGACACAAAACGTCAACAACACTAGACGATAACTCACCTTGAGCTCACGCCTTTCTCATCACGATGGTTTCGTTCGTTAGTATGAGAAAGGAGAAAGCCTCTTATACCCAATTAGGAAGGAATACGCTGTTGATATTGCTCCATGGTCATGAGCACTTCTCTCGGCTTGCTGCCTTCATAAGGACCAACGATGCCTTTGGCCTCCATTGTATCGATCAGCCGTGCCGCACGAGTATAGCCGATCCGCATTCGGCGCTGCAGCAGCGACACCGACGCCTGCTTCGCATCCACCACGATTTGCACCGCCTGGTCGAACAGTTCGTCGACATGCTCATCTCTGGCGACGGGTTCCGATTCGTCCAGTTCCGGAACGAGGTCCTCATTGTACTCGGCTTCCGCCTGCCCGCGCGCGTGGCTCACTACGGCTTCCACTTCGCTGTCGGAGAGGAATGCACCCTGCACGCGAATCGGCTTGGAAGAACCCATCGGAAGGAACAGCATGTCCCCTCGTCCGAGCAGTTTTTCCGCCCCAACCATATCGAGAATCGTTCGGGAGTCAACTTGCGAGGAAACTCCGAACGCGATCCGGCTCGGAATGTTGGCCTTGATGACGCCGGTGATGACATCCACGGAAGGACGCTGCGTCGCGATGATTAAATGAATGCCCGCAGCCCGGGCCATCTGGGCAAGACGAGTGATGGAGTCCTCGACGTCTCCTGCGGCGACCATCATAAGGTCAGCAAGTTCGTCTACAAGTACGACTATGTAAGGTAACACGCCGTCCGGGTTGTCTCCGCTCATCATCAAAGCGTTATAGCCTTCGATGTTCCTTGTTGCAGATTTTGAAAATTTCTCGTACCTCTTCTCCATCTCCACCACGATCTTTTTCAGCGCCAGCGAAGCCCGTCTGGGGTCGGTAACCACCGGTGCGAGAAGATGCGGAATTCCGTTGTACACATTCAATTCGACCATTTTCGGATCGATCATCAGAAATTTCACTTCGTCCGGCTTGGCTTTATACAAAATACTGGTAATGATCCCGTTGATGCAGACCGACTTGCCGGAGCCTGTCGCTCCCGCGACGAGCAGATGAGGCATCTTGGCCAGATTGCCGACGATCGGCTGACCGGAGATGTCGCGGCCGAATGCGACGGTCAGCTTATTCTGCGCTTCCTGGAAAGCCTGCGTTTCCAGAACCTCACGAAGCGTGACGATGCTGACCTCGTTGTTCGGCACTTCAATGCCGATCGCTGACTTGCCTGGAATCGGCGCTTCCATTCGAATATCTCTCGCGGCAAGAGCCAGTGCAATATCGTCCGTAAGACTGACGATTCGGCTTACCTTAACGCCGACATCCGGCTGAAGCTCGTACCGGGTTACGGCCGGACCGCGAGCCACGTCGAGTACCTTGGCCCGAACGCCGAAGCTCTCCAGCGTCGCCTCCAGCTTACGGGCGGTATCCAAATAATCGTTGGGATTGCCGGATTTGTTTGCGCTTGCCGGTTTGTTGAGCAGGTTAAATCCCGGCATCCGATACGGCTTCGGCTTTTTTCGGATCGGCTTCGGCGCCGTGGCCGGAGATACGCCGTCCACTACCGTTTCCACGGCATCGTCACGCAGGTGGGGGTCGGTGAGCCCGTCCTCCGATAGGTCGGCGGCTGAACCGGTCCCTGGGTCTTCCTCATCGTCAGACCATGGAACTGCAGAAGACGATTGCGCCGTAAAATCGGTAAATCGTGGAGTCGGGCTTCCATTCGCACCCCCATTGGGCCGAGCAGCGATGCCGGTTGTGTCGTTCCCCGGCTCGTGAGAAGGGGAATGCATAGTGGATTTGACATCAGCACTCCACTCCGGAGCTTCATCTTCGTCCCACGTTTCCTCGTGCGTGTCCGCCGCCTCACGTTCCGGTTTCCCGTGGAACAATTGAAAAAACAAGGGCGTTTTGCGCTGTCTTGGTGCGTAAGGGAGCTCGTCCAAGCCGTCGTCCTCCGGAATCGGCTCCACGATCGGCGGCTGTGGCGCTTGTTTGCCCGCGGACTGCACGGGCACCGCTTTGGCGGACGACAACTTGCGGCCGGACGAGAATCGTGCGGCCAACAGCGGCATGACCCGGAAAACAAACAGCCGAATCGACCGTCCCATCTCTACATATGACCGATTTGTGATCAGAAGGAGCGCGATGGCGAATTCGATGATCATGACGAATTTGGCCCCGTAATAACCGAACATCCAATACAGGATCGAATATTGCAACGCGCCAGCCATACCGCCGCCCACGTCTTTTTGCCAAATCGGTACGTTCTGCTCCGGAGAAGCGAGCCACAATTGCTCGCGAAGCTGCAGAAACGTCTGGTTGACGATCGTCGATGGCGTTACCGCATCCAATTGTCCCAAACTGCTGTCGATCGCTGCCATCGCGCTCCATAAAGCGGAACCAAGCGCCACCAGCACGAATCCGGACCGCCGTGTCGACCACCCCCGGGGCCAGCTTCTTTTAACCATCACATACAAGCCGACCCATACGCCGGCAATCGCCAACATGTAAAAGTGGATACCGAGCAAAAAGCCGAACAGCTTGGACAACGACCGTCCCACTGCGGCTTCACCGGAAAATGCGATGACGGAGATGGTGATGAGCAGAATGCCGTAAACTTCGTACTTCAGGTTCGCTCCGAACGAGGCCTTTTTCTTTTTGCGTTTGGCCAAGCTTGCCACCTCCCGGTTCAACATTATACCACAGTTGGCGGGAGGTTGGCAGAGATGGAGGATTACGCCGGGAAAGGAGCTGGATCGGAGGTTGACCACGCATTCGCTGCGTTCCCGGTATCTTCTGTATAACTGACAGTTTGGCCCGGGGAAAATTCAGGTTTTAAATAACAGTCCAGCGGTGCATCCAGCAACCGCTCGATCTTGCCGATCCCAGGGGCAATCGGAAGCACCCTCATCGTCACTCCCCGGATCGTCAAGTCGATGAAAGGACCGGGTTCTTGCCCAAAGCCATCCAACACCAACTCGAGGGGCATGGCGGTATAAAGAGTCATTGAACCCTCACCCCTGCCATCATCCTGCCCCGACGTTCTTCGATCAGTTGATTGAGTTGCCGAAGCGAGTCGCCGATGCCTCCTATGGCATTGATTAAGCCGCATTTGACGGCGTCCTCTCCGATCACAGTCGTCCCGATATCCCGGTTTAACTCTCCCGTTCTGAACATAAGCTCTTTAAACGTTTCTTCCGTGATCTGCGAATGGCGGGTGACGAACCGGACAACCCGTTCCTGCATCTTTTCCAAATATTCGAACGTCTGGGGCACGCCGATGATCAGACCGTTCAAGCGGATCGGATGAATCGTCATCGTCGCGGTTTCCGCGATGAAGGTGTAATCGGCACTAACTGCGATCGGTACCCCGATGGAATGTCCGCCCCCAAGAACGATGGCCACTTTGGGTTTGGACAACGAGGCGATCATTTCGGCAATGGCCAGTCCGGCCTCTACATCACCTCCCACCGTATTCAGCACGATGAACACCCCTTCCACTTTCGGGTTCTGTTCAGCGGCGACTAACTGGGGGATCACATGCTCATACTTGGTCGTTTTGTTTTGAGGAGGGAGCAGGAGATGTCCTTCCACCTGGCCGATAATGGTCAGGCAAAATACGTTGCTCTCCGTTTGGGGCACGGTAGTTTGGCCGAGTTGTACGACCGCCTCCACCCCCGCATTGGCTCTGCGGGCTTCCTCCTCCGGAGTGATTCCCGGGCCGGGCGACTGCTCGGAAGTCATACGGACTTTCCCTATGTCATTCATAAAGTACCTCCTTCAGCAATGGATCGATATAGTATGAACCAAATTTTAACGTCTTACGCCGGCCTCTGGATGGTGGGGGGAACATTCTAAGCTGTTGTCGAGTAACCTGTATATCCCGAATCATAAAAAAAACCGTTTCCCATCCGCGAAGGCGGAGAAGAAACGGCTTTATCGAGTGGGGGTTTTTGCACGTTTTATTTACTTTAAACTTCCATAATGATCGGCAAGATCATCGGTCTTCTTCTCGTCTGTTCATAAAGGAAGCGACCAAGTGCATCCTTCACGTTGGTTTTGAGCGAAGCCCATTCGTTCACGTTCTCGTTCATCAATTTGTGCAGGGTGCCGGTCACGATGCGGTTCGCTTCCTCCAGCAGCCCTTCCGATTCCCGCACATAAACGAATCCGCGCGAGATGATGTCCGGTCCGGACATGATGGTGCCGTCCTGCTTGCTCAGCGTAACGACAACGACCAGAATCCCGTCCTGAGAAAGCAGCTTGCGGTCGCGAAGTACGATGTTACCCACGTCTCCTACACCCAGCCCGTCGATCAGCACGTTGCCCGCAGGAATTTTACCGGCTTTGCGTGCGGAACCATCCTGAACCTCGACCGTGTCGCCATTGTCCAGAAGGAAAATGTTGTCCTTCTCAATACCGACGGCTTCGGCGAGCATGGCATGATGACGGAGCATCCGGTATTCACCGTGGATCGGAATGAAATATTGCGGACGGATCAGGTTAAGCATCAGTTTGAGCTCTTCCTGGCTTCCGTGCCCGGAAACGTGCACCCCGGAGACCGACCCTGGTCCCCAGATCACATTGGCGCCAAGACGCATCAGTTCATCCACCGTGCGTCCAACGTAACGCTCATTGCCCGGGATAGGGGTCGCCGCAATCACGACAGTGTCACCCGGCAAAATATCCACTTTGCGATGCGTGGAACGAGCCATACGGGTCAGAGCCGACATCGGCTCCCCTTGGCTGCCCGTGGACAAGATCACGATGCGATCGGCCGGAAGCTTGTTCAATTCCTCCGGCTCGATCAACATCCCATCAGGAATCTGAAGGTAACCCAGTTCGGAAGCGATTGTCACCATGTTCACCATGCTGCGCCCGACCACCGTTATTTTGCGGTTGGTTTCCAACGCGGCGTTGATAACCTGCTGGATCCGATGAACATTGGACGCAAAGGTTGCCACAACTACACGCTGCCGCGTGCTGCGGAAAATGTCTTCCAGTTCCTTGCCGATGTTTCTTTCGGACGGAGTGAAGCCGGGGCGTTCTGCGTTCGTGCTGTCCGACAGCAGAACAAGTACGCCTCGTTTACCGATATCGGCCATACGCTGCAGATCCGCATATTGCTCGTTCACAGGCGTATGGTCGAACTTGAAGTCGCCCGTATGGACCACCGTTCCTTCCGGGGTTTCCAGGCAGACGCCCACGGAATCCGGAATGCTGTGGTTCGTACGGAAAAAGCTTGCCTTAATCGAACCGAGCTGCACTTCCGACTCGGCGTTGATCAGATGGCGTTTCGTTTCCCCGAGCAGTCCCGCTTCCTTCAGCTTATGCTCGATCAAGCCGAGCGTCAGCTTCGTTCCGTACACCGGGACGTTCAAATTCTTGAGGACATATGGCAGACCGCCGATGTGATCCTCGTGTCCGTGCGTAACCAGAATAGCGCGTACTTTGTCCCGATTCTCGGTCAAATACGTGATATCCGGGATCACGACGTCAATGCCCAGCATCTCTTCTTCGGGAAATTTCAGGCCTGCGTCCACGACAACGATATCGTTGCCGTGCTGTATGCAGTACATGTTCTTCCCGATCTCGCCGACGCCGCCTAGGGCAAAAATCAGCAATTTATCTTGGCTGTTTTTCTTGGACAATTCTAGTACCTCCCAAATTATTCGACGATCCCATTCCTATGAAATTGTCAAGTTGCCTATATTGGCCGCACCCACTCACTCGAAATTATTATACATGAAGCTCAAGACCAATTTCAAGGATGGTTCTCGCATTCACCGGGAATGCCGATCCGTACCGTATAATGTCCCCAGCCGCCCGCCAAAGAAACCGAAAAAACCCGTGCCAAGGCACCGGGTTTCAGCAGAGCAGGATATGGAAATCGGTTCAGCCAAGCAGGTCGCGAATGAAGGAAGCTTCCTGTTCCGTGACGTCCGCAAGCGGCAGACGAACGCCGCCCACGGACAATCCGCGCAACGTTAGCGCGTATTTCACAGGAACCGGATTCGGCACCGGGTGAGGACAGTTGAACAGACCCTTGAACACCGGGAAACATTCCGCGTTGATCCGGGCAGCTTCCGCGACATGGCCGCTCTTGTAGGCCTCGATCATTTGTTTCATTCGAGGGCCGATGACATGGCTGGCCACACTAATAATCCCATGACCGCCGACGGCGAGGCACGGAAGAGAGACCATGTCGTCGCCGGTGTACAAAACAAATCCTTCCGGAGCATCCTTCACAATCTCCATCATTTGCTCCAGCGAAGCGCATTCCTTGGTGGCCACCACATTAGGCAGTTGTGCCAATCGAAGCGTCGTTTGCGCCGAGAGGCTGGTCACCGTGCGCGAGGGCACATTATAAAGCACCACCGGAAGACGGGTCGATTCGGCAATCGCTCGAAAATGCCGGTACAACCCTTCCTGGCTCGGTTTGTTGTAATAAGGCACCACCAGCAGGACTCCGTCCGCACCGGCTTCTTCCGCCGCTTTGGTCAAATGAATCGAGTGCGCGGTGTCGTTGCTGCCTGTACCCGCAATGATTTTGCAGCGGCCGGCGGCATGCTCCGCGGCAAAACGGAACAGCTGAATTTTCTCGTCGTCCGTTAGGGTCGGCGATTCGCCTGTGGTGCCGGATACGACCAGCGCGTCGGATTGCTGTTCCTCGATCAAGTAATCGATCAACCTTCCGGTCGCTTCCCAATCGATCGACAACTTGTCGTCGAACGGGGTGACCATGGCCGTTATGAGTTGTCCGAAGCTCATGAACCCATTCCTCCTCCATAAGACTCCAGGTGCAGACCGAACTCGGCATGCAATGCTTGAAGCGCTGCGGCCATATCACCACCGGATACCAGCACCCAAATTGTCGTGTTGGAGTCGGCGGATTGCAAGATCCGGATTTGTTGATTTGTCAGCGCGCCTACGATCTTGGCCATAACGCCCGGCTCTCCGTTCATGCCGCCGCCAATGACAGAAACCTTGGCACAGTTCTCTCTAACCCGCGGCTCGAAACCAAGTTCGCGAAGCAGCCCGATGGCCTTGGGCGAATCGATTTCCTTAACTGTGTAATGTACGGCGTTCGGCATGACGTTGATGAGGTCGACACTGATGCCGTTGGCCGCCATCGCATGGAATACCCGGAGCTGAAGATCGTAGGGTCCGTCCTCGGTCACTACGCTAAGCTGTGTAACGCCTTGGACATGAGCCAGTCCGGTGACGGTGCGGTCCGTCCATCCCGGACGGCTTCGCACGGTTTCCGAACGGGTAACGAGCGTACCTTCCCCGTCGGAAAAAGTCGACCGCACCCGTACAGGTACGCCTGCTTTCATGGCAATCTCCACTGCACGGGGATGAATAACCTTGGCTCCGTTATAAGCCATATTGCAGATCTCTTCATAACTGACCACCGACAACGGCCTGGCATCGCTTACGACCCGGGGATCCGCGGTCAGAATGCCATCCACGTCGGTGAAAATATCGACGACCGCCGCGTTCAATGCGGCACCCAAAGCCGTAGCCGACGTGTCGCTTCCGCCGCGGCCGAGCGTCGTGATCTCTCCATCCTCCGTCTTTCCCTGGAAGCCGGCTACGACGACCACCCTTCCCTCCGACAAGTGCTGGAGGATCGCCTGCGATTGGACATCCAGAATGCGGGCGGCTCCAAAACTCGCGTCGGTAATAATACCGGCCTGTCCTCCCGTGAGGGCCACAGCAGGAATGCCTTCCGCACACAGAACGCTGGTCAATGTGGCGGCGGATATCAATTCCCCGCAGGAGAGAAGGAGATCTTTCTCCCGGGCGGCCAATGTGTTCCCATTATCGCGAATCAGATCAAGCAGGGTATCGGTCGCATAGGGCTCGCCGCGGCGGCCCATGGCGGATACGACGACGACCAAGCCATGTCCGGTTTTATGTTCCCTTACAATATGACGCAGGACGTGGCGCCGACTTTGCTCATCGGACACCGACGTCCCGCCGAATTTTTGAACGGTGATGATCATCTGCGGTTTCCCCCTCCGCGAGTTACGCTTGCGGAATGGCGATGTACTCGGCGATTTGAACCGCGTTCCAGGCCGCTCCCTTGAGCAGGTTGTCGGATACGATCCACAAATTAAGCGCACGAGAGTTCGACAAATCCCGGCGAATGCGGCCGACGAACACCTCGTTTTGACCGGCGGCGTCGGTAGCCAGCGGATACCGTTGGTTATCTGGATCATCGACCAATACAATTCCCGGAGCGTCGGCAAGCAAGGATTTGATTTCTCCGATATCAAAATCCTGTTTCAATTCCACATAAACGGACTCAGAATGGCTGTACACCACCGGCACACGAACGCATGTAGCCGTAATTTCGAGTGTATCGTCACCCATGATTTTTTTGGTCTCGCGAATCATTTTCATTTCTTCCAACGTAAACCCGTTATCCTGGAATTTGTCGATTTGGGGAATCACGTTAAAGGCCATCTGGTGTTTCACAGGCAGCGAGGAAACGGGAAGAATATCCGGCTTCGCATCGTTGCCGTCGAGGATTTCCCGGGATTGCCGTGTCAGTTCGTTGATCGCTTTGGCACCCGCACCGGATACAGCCTGATACGTGGATACGATGATCCGCGAAATGCCATAACGGTCGTAAAGAGGCTTTAACGCCGCTACCATCTGGATCGTGGAACAATTCGGATTGGCGATGATGCCTTTATGTCCGCTAATTTGGTCGATGTTCACTTCCGGAACGACCAATGGTGTTTCGGGATCCATCCGATAAGCGTTCGTGTTGTCGATACAAACCGCTCCGTGCTGCACGGCATGCGGAATCAGCGCCTTGCTGACGTCTGTGCCGGCGCTGAACAACGCGATATCTACATCCCGGAAACTTTCAGGCGTTGCTTCTTCTACGGTCAACTCCCGGCCTTGGAACGAAATCTTGGTTCCCGCGGAACGCGCCGAAGACAACAGCTTCATGGATTTAATCGGGAAGCTGCGTTCTGCCAGCAATCTCAGAATTTGTTCCCCAACGGCGCCTGTCGCCCCCACGACAGCAACGTTAAACAAGGTTTGAGTCGACATATGGCTTCTTTCTCCCCTCTGGTGCGACAAAAATATATCAAGCGTATTGAAAACGCTCAATGAGCAAAGGCTGCAATTGTTTCCCTTGCAGGGCAGCCTCGCAAGTCTCCATCACCAGATCCATGCGGGCGACGAGCGAATTCGGCTTCGCATGCGGATTGTCCTGTCCGAACGGTACGAAGTAAATGTTCTTGGTCACCAGCAGCTTGGCGATATTGGCGGCATTAAGCCCTAATCCGTCGTTGGTGGATATCGCCAATACAACTGGCCGACAGTTGCGCATCTGAGCTTTGGCCGCCATCAGAACAGGACCATCTGTCAAAGCATTGGCCAGTTTGCTTGTCGTATTCCCTGTACATGGTGCGATGGTAAGCACGTCGATCCGTTTGCTCGGACCGAGTGGTTCAGCATCTACAATAGTAGAAATAAGTTCGTTCCCGGTAATGCGCCGGAGTTCGGTCTGCCAATGTTCCGAGGTCCCGAAACGGGTGTCCGTCGTCATAATCGTCGCGGAGACGATCGGCAGGACATTCGCGCCGGCATCTACAAACCGCTGAATATGAGGCATTACTTCCGGAAGCGTACAATGCGAGCCGGACAGTGCATAACCGACCGTGATTCCCTGCCAATTCATGGCTCATTCCCCCGTTGCCCCTTGTCTTCCAGAATGATCTGGGTCAGACTGTTGGCAATGATGCGACCCGCTGTTTTCGGAGCGACGATGCCAGGCAGACCGGGCGCTAACAGCGCCTTGATTCCTCGCTTCTCAGCGAAGCGGAAATCGGTGCCTCCAGGCTTCGAAGCCAGGTCGATAATGCAGGCGCGCAGGGGGAGTTGGGCGATCACTTGTGCTGTGACTATCATAGTCGGAATCGTATTAAAAAGCAAGTCGATATTCCCCGCTTGGCGCGCCAAATCAGGCATGTAGAAGGGTTCGAACCCCATCTCGAAAGCCCTCGCAAAAGAGTCCTCCCGACGAACGCCCGCCTTTATTTTTGCACCCAATCCTTGAAGTGTTCTCGCCAACGTCAAACCGGTTCTCCCGAGTCCGAGAACCATGCAGTCGGAGCCGTGAATCGTGATGTCCGTATTTTGAATGGCCATCATGATCGCGCCTTCCGCGGTCGGAATGGAATTGTAGATGGCCACATCGTCTCTTTCGAAGAGTTCGACCAATTCCAAATGATGTTTCTCGCACAGATTCTTCAAAAAGGGTGTCGCCATGCCGGTGTAGATTTTACACTTCTTCGGCAGTGCGGCTAAATGGGCGTCGGTCACCTTCAATTCCCGATCCGTAAAAATGGCGGAAATGATTCCTTCGTCATCGGTTCCGACGGCTGGGAGCAATAACGCGTCGGCCTCAGTGAGAATGTCCGGCGACCAATCGGCCTTGAATACACCGGTAAACGGGGTGTCGAGACGATCGAAACCGGTAATCGTAACCGCGGCGTCCAATTCCGTCAGACGGCGGATGACTTCCAACTGCCTTGCGTCCCCGCCGGCCAAGACGACTTGCACACCCGTGAGCATAAGGGGATCTTCCTCCTCCCTTCGGCATCTTACCTACCCATCGTATGCATAAGCCCAAAAGCGGGTGCCATTCCCTCTCAGTCGTTAGATTATGAAGATGCTGCGTAGGCGGCACCGGGGGAATCGGAGGTTCTTTTATGCATTCCGGCTTTCAAATAAAAAACCGTCCCGGACAATACGTCCGAAACGGCTCGTTCATTTCCCTGTATGGCCGAAACCACCCGCACCGCGGAGTGTCTCCGGCAATTGTTCCACCTCGGTCAGGGCTACCTGCGGCACCCGCTGAAACACGACTTGGGCGATTCGCTCCCCGCGTTCAATCGCAAACGGTTCGGACCCCAAATTGATCAGCAAAACCTTCACTTCACCACGATAGTCCGCATCGATCGTCCCTGGTGTGTTCAAGCAAGTGATCCCATGCTTAAAAGCAAGTCCGCTGCGCGGTCGTATCTGGGCCTCCAACTCCTGTGGCATCGCCATGGCCAAACCGGTGGGGATCAACGCTCGTTCTCCGGGTGCGAGTACGACAGGTTCCGCAACGGCGGCGTGAATGTCGAACCCCGCCGCCCATTCGGACATTCGGCGCGGCAGCGGAATGTCCTCATTCCCCGGAAGCCGCTTCAACTGTACTGGATACAACGAATTCCCTCCCGGTCCCCGACAACACTTTTTCCTCTGCCCCAACTAATGCGATCGCACAGGGCTGGCTCATGATCCGGTTCATCATCCCGTTGATGTCGTCCATCGATACCTGATCGATACGCTCCAGCATTTCGTCCAATGTGTAATGACGGCCGAGCATCAATTCGTTTTTCCCCAAACGGTTCATTCGGCTGCTCGTGCTTTCCAGACTCAGAATCAGGTTCCCCTTCAACTGTTCCTTGCCCCGCGACAACTCGGCCTCGCTCATTCCTTTGCCGGCGATCTCTTGCAACAACTCCATGCTCAAATCGTACACGTCTTTGGTCTGCTTGGGCGCCGTACCCGCATAGACGGTAAACAGCCCGTCATCGGCATACGAAGTGTGATAGGAATAAACGGAATAGGCGAGCCCGCGTTTTTCCCGGATTTCCTGGAACAACCTCGAACTCATGCCGCCGCCGATCGTATTGTTCAGCAGGATCATGGCGTACAAGTTGGGATCCGCAATGGAGCATCCCGGAAACGTAAGGCACAGATGGTTCTGTTCGGTTTTTTTGCGGTGGAACAAACTGTCCGCACGGAAGGCAGGCGGCTCCAATACCGGATCGAAACCCCGCACATCAAAACGGCCGAAGTGCTTCTCAATCAGGTCCAGCACTTCTTCCCCGACGTTGCCGGCAATGCTGACAACCGTATTCTCGATACGGTAGCGGTTGCTCATGTAACGCCGCAAGTCTTGGGAGCCCATGGCACTCAGACGTTCCGCCGTACCGAGAATGGAGTAGGCCAGGGGATGGTCTCCATAAGCGGCGCGCGAAGCAAGATCATGCACCGTATCGTCCGGCGTGTCGTCATACATCGCGATTTCTTCCAAAATGACATTCTTTTCTTTCGCCAGCTCCGTATCCGCCAGTTGCGATTCGAAGAACATGTCGGCTAGTACATCCACCGCGATCGGCAAGTGCTGATCCAGCACCTTGGCGTAATAACACGTATATTCTTTGGAAGTAAAAGCGTTCACGTTGCCGCCGATGCCGTCGAAACGGTCGGCGATTTCTTTGGCAGAGTGCCGGTCGGTCCCTTTAAACAACATGTGTTCGATAAAATGCGAAATGCCGTTGTCTTCCGGGGTTTCGTTACGGGAGCCGGTTCTCACCCAGATGCCGAATGACACCGAGCGGCAAGTCGGAATCTGCTCGATCATGACGCGGAGCCCGTTCCGCAGTTGATATTTGTACACCCGATTTCCCCCTAACGATGAATGATATCACTATAACAAATTCCGACATGGGTCACAACAAATCAAAGCCGCCCGAGTTTATCGCAGGCCTGTCTGCAGGTATGGGACGGAATCGATCCTCTCGGATGACAACGTCTGCGATACGGTGCCGATTCGGAATCCCTTCGCTTTAATCGCAGCGATCATTCCCTTGAGCGCATGCTGGGACGCCGAAGTGGGGTGCATCAATATCAGATGTCCGCGTCCGACACGGTCGTCGATCTTGGCGACGACGGCAGATGGCGGAGGATTTCGCCAGTCCACCGTGTCCAGTGTCCACAATACCGTCCTCAGTCCGAATTCGGAAGCCGCCTTTACCGTACGGCTGTCATAATCACCCGAGGGAGGAGCGAACCAAACATTGCGGACGCCAAGTTTCTTTAACAAAGCTTCCGTCCGGCCGATCTCCTGTCGCTGCCGTTCGATGCCCAGCGAGCTCATGTTCGGATGGGAATAAGCATGATTGGACAACTCGTGCCCGCGGGCCAGTATCGCTTTCGCCGTGTCCTCATGTTTCGCCAACCAGGACCCGTCCAGAAAAAAAGTCGCTTTCACTTTTTCCGCATCCAGCGTATCCAATATTGATGGCAAATATTCGTCTCCCCAAGCCACATTGATCATGAAAGACACCATCGGCTTGGCCGGATTTCCTCGATAGACTGCATTTAACGGCAGGTTATCCAACCCAATGGCCGGCGATACCTGCCGATAGACCCATGGAAAATCCGGGGAATCCGGCATTAAACCGGATGCTTTGGCCTTGGTATAGGTGGCGTCCTCATCGATTAGACGACCATTGTACCCGGGAATCGCCTTCCAGACTCGGTCGATCACTGCATTGGAAGGAGCGATATTCCGCTTGGCCGCCTCCGCTTGGATCCATTTCCGCAGGGACGGCGCCGGCTGGCCTTCGGTTCGGAATGCAACGGCATCGGAATGCGAATGTTTGACGGCTTGTACGAACGAAGCGAGAGGACCATACGATCCCGCGAACCAAACTGCGCACAAACAGACCAGCAGCGCGGCCAGCCGGATTCTCGACTGTTTTTTCATGGCATCGATTCTCCCCCGTCTCGTCCGACTTCTGCCTTCATCCTATGCAAGGCAAAACAAAAAGAGACCTGAGTAGTCTCTTTTGGCGGGGTTATGTTGGAACGGGAACGAGCGTCCGGTCAGACGGAAGATGGCTGCTCCGAGCCGAGAAGCGCCTTGCGGGACAAGTTGATCCGTCCCATATTGTCGATTTCCGTCACTTTGACCTCGATTTGATCGCCGATATTGACCACGTCTTCTACTTTCGCCACCCGATCGTTGGACAGCTGTGAAATGTGGACGAGTCCGTCTTTGTTCGGGAGAATTTCCACGAAGCACCCAAACTTCTCGATGCGTTTAACAGTACCTGTGTAGATCTCGCCAACCACAACTTCTTTCACGATGCCCTCGATAATTTGTTGGGCTTTGCGGTTCGCCGCTTCGTCCGTGGAAGAAATATAAACCGATCCGTCTTGCTCGATATCGATTTTGACGCCTGTTTCCTCGATGATCTTGTTGATGATTTTACCGCCGGATCCGATTACGTCGCGGATTTTGTCCGGATGGATTTTCATTGAAATAATCTTTGGAGCGTATGGGCTCAACGACGTGCGCGGCTGTTTCATCGTCTCGAGCATTTTGCCGAGAATAAACATCCGGCCTTCTTTGGCTTGATCCAGCGCCAGCGTCAAGATATTGCGGTCGATTCCATCGATCTTGATATCCATCTGGATGGCCGTTACGCCTACCGCTGTTCCTGCCACTTTAAAGTCCATATCGCCAAGGTGATCTTCCATCCCCTGAATATCGGTCAAGATGGAGAAATGTTCCCCGTCTTTGATCAGTCCCATGGCCACACCGGCTACCGGAGCTTTGATCGGCACACCTGCATCCATCATGGCCAGCGTACTCGCGCAAATGCTTGCTTGTGAGGTGGAGCCGTTCGATTCGAGCACCTCTGATACAAGGCGGATGGTATAGGGAAACTCGGTTTCCGACGGAATCACTTTGAGCAGTGCCCGTTCGCCAAGCGCTCCATGACCGATCTCGCGGCGTCCCGGCGGACGCAGCGGACGCGCTTCCCCAACCGAAAACGGCGGGAAATTGTAATGGTGCATGAACCGTTTGGTCTCTTCCAGACCAATGCCGTCCAAAATCTGCACGTCTCCCAGAGCACCGAGGGTACAAATGCTGAGTGCTTGGGTTTGTCCACGCGTGAACAGGCCGGAACCGTGCGTGCGGGGCAGCAGTCCGACGTCGCTGGAAATCGGCCGGATTTCTTCCGGCTTGCGGCCGTCAGGGCGCACCTTGTCATGCGTGATCAAGCGGCGCACTTCATCCTTGACGATATCGTATAGGACTTCCTTCACGTCTGCGAGTTTCTCAGGCTCTTCGGAGTAAACGGACTGGAAGTGTTCCACCGTCCCGGCATTCACTGCATCGATCGCTTCCTGGCGGGCGTGTTTTTCTTCAATTCGGACGGCCTCAACCAGCCGGGATTGAGCAAAGGCTTGTACATCCGCTTTCACAGCAGAATCTACCGTATGCAGCTTAACTTCCATTTTCGGAACGCCTGCTTTACCGACCAACTGATCGATCGTTCCGACGATTTTCTTGATCTCTTCGTGGCCGAACATGATCGCTTCGAGCACGTCGGCTTCCGGCACTTCGTCTGCTTCAGCCTCGACCATCATAATCGCGTCTCGGGTACCTGCGACAACGACGTACAGATCGCTTTTCTCTTCCTGTTCCACGGTCGGGTTAATGATGAACTTCCCGTCCACCCGTCCGACGATCACGCCTCCGATCGGGCCGTTAAACGGTACGTTCGAGATCGAGAGCGCAGCCGAAGTGCCGATCATGGCGGCAATTTCCGGCGTGCAGTCCTGATCGACACTCATGACCAGGTTGACGATCTGAATGTCGTTGCGGAAACCGTCCGGAAACAACGGCCGGATCGGCCGATCGGTCAGGCGGCTGGCCAAAATCGCTTTCTCGCTCGGCCGGCCTTCCCGTTTAATAAAGCCCCCCGGAATTTTACCCACGGCATACAACCGCTCTTCATAATTCACCGTCAGCGGGAAGAAATCAAGATCTTTGGGGCCTGAAGAAGCCGTAACCGTGGACAGCACCACCGTATCACCGTAACGGACGACAACCGCTCCATTCGCCTGCTTGGCCAAACGCCCCGTCTCTAATGAGAACGGACGGCCGCCAAGCAGCATTTCCACGCGATGTTCCAAAACTTTTCCCTCCTCGTAGCGCGACATCCCTTCTAACATCTTGGTTACATGGATCGTCGCAATTCAACTTATGTAGCTTCGACATCTTTCCCATTATTTCCTGCCTTCGCCTCCCTTAGGCATCAAGCATCAAGCCTAAAACGGTAAGGGCCATACATGGGAAAAAGCAACCCGGCACCGGTCGGGATATCAGATCCCAAGCGACTCGGCCAGGTTGCTTTGCAAGGCGTCGAATTAGCGGCGCAGGCCCAATATTTCGATCAGGGCGCCGTACCGTTTCACATCTTTGTTCTTCAGGTATGCCAGCAGCTTACGACGCTGACCGACCATCTTGAGCAGACCGCGGCGGGAATGGTGGTCTTTCTTGTGCTCCCGCAGGTGGGTCGTCAAGTTGTTGATGTTCTCAGTCAGGATAGCAACCTGGACTTCCGGGGAACCCGTGTCCACAGCGTGCGTCTTATGCTGTTCGATCAACTCTTGTTTGCGCTCTTGAGTTAATGCCATCCTTGTTCACCTCCTTCTATAAAATCGCCGTTAGCCTCGCCGCCGATGGTGAGATCGCGCAGCCAAGCCAAGGTTCTATGCCGCGCAATGCGCGCAACGTTCCTAAGTATAGCATATCGAATGACACGGATACAATGCCGTGTGATAAATGTCAATTTTCAATGTGCGCGAGAAGATGGAGTGCCTCATTCGCGTCTCGGGCGATCTGGGCCTTCAGTTCATCCACGGAGGGAAATTTTTTCTCCTCCCGCAAATAGGCGCGGAAAGTTACAGCCAGATGGCGGCCGTACAAATCCCCGTCATAATGAAACAAATGAGCTTCCAGCTTCAGCTCGCCTCCCGGGATTTCGAAGGTCGGCCGGAATCCGACGTTCAATACGGCATCTCGCTCTTCCGCAGCGGTTCCATCGTCGTTCAAAATCGTAACGGTCACCGCATATACGCCAGGGCGGGGAATCACGTAGGGCTGTGCCGGCAGAAGATTCGCCGTAGGAAAACCGATTTGTCTTCCCCTTGCTTGGCCATGTACGACCGTACCTATGATTTGATAGGGCCGGCCGAGCAGATCAGCGATGGTCCGGCAATTCCCTTCCGCAAGGGCGTCGCGGACTCGCGTGCTGCTCACCTTATCGCCGCCGCCCTGCACCGGTTCCGCCACCGTGACGTCGATCGAACCTCCTCCGAACAACCGGAGCGATTCGGCATTGCCTTGTCCCCGGTGTCCGAAAGAAAAATCGAAGCCGACCACTACCGTGCGAACGTCAAGCGGCAACAGCAGCTCCCGGACAAAACGTTCAGCCGTTACGGCCGCGAAGTCCCGATTGAACCGGATCACATAAGCAGCTTCCACACCAAGGCCGGCCATCAGCCGCAACTTGTCCTCGAGCGGAGTGAGCACCGTACGGTAGTGATCACCTTGGCCAAGAACGACTCGGGGATGCGGATCGAAGGTCATGACCGCAGGCGTCTGTCCCCGCTGCCGGGCCAACGCCACCGCTCGGCGGACGACTTCCGCGTGCCCGAGGTGGACGCCGTCGAAAAAGCCGATGGCGAGCGAAAGTCCGTTCGGTGTCAGGGCGCCTGGGGGAAGCGCCGATTCTTTTCCGATTGTATCGACTGTCAGTTCATAGGTTTTCATTCTTTGTCTCCTTAGCGGCACGGGTTTCATCCGATGACTTGTCCGGTGTCTCCGGCTCATCCACGGGAGGGAACACTTTGACGGCGCGCAACACACCGGAAGCCGCTTCACTCTCGAATAGACCCAGAAAAGCGCCGTCCGAACGATAGAGCCTCCATAAACCATCGGTACCCGGCAACGGTTGAAGCCCATCTATCGATACCGTCTTCCCTTGCAGCGCATGCTCCGCCTCCGGCATTCCGGCGATGGTCTGTGGAAT
>JAQBPQ010000161.1 GCA_028287445.1 Cohnella sp. | reverse complement strand
TGTTCAAAAGCATCCCTCCGATTGTGCCGACACGTGCCCCCGGAAACGATGGAGACCTAACGCGGTGTATGGCTGTTTCTAACAATTACCCGGCTCCGGATACGTCCGAAACAAAAAGGCTGGAATTGGCGTTTTTCGTTTCACCCCCGACAGGCACGGGTAAGCAAGGACTAGCACGACACCGGCACACCTTACCCCGAGGCAACGGTGCTGCACCATCCAAACGATAGGAGGAGATTACACATGCTGTATTGGGCTATGGTATTTCTTGTCGTGGCTATCGTCGCAGCGATTTTCGGATTCGGAGGAATTGTCGGCGCGGCAGCCGGAATCGCCAAAATCCTGTTCTTTATCTTCCTGATTCTGTTTATCGTTTCCTTGTTCACAGGTCGCCGCAGCCGCAGATCGCTATAATCCGATTTAGTCTGATGGGGACAGAAAACGCCAGGGATCCCGCATTTCATACCGCTTTTACTAGAAGCGGACGATTCAACGAAACTGACGCTTCCCGAGTCTTTACGGAGTTCGGGAAGCGTCAGTTTTCTACCCTAAGGTGATTCGCAAGGCAGGCAAATGCGTTAATAAAAAGTCAGTCGCCCCTTGGGTGATCCAAAATAGGAAACGGAGGCTGATCCATACATGCAAGCACTCTTTCTTGCCGGAGGTCTGGGCACCAGACTGCGCCCACTGACGGAGCACCTTCCGAAACCGATGGCCCTGGTCGGCAATAAACCTTGGCTGGAGCATCTGCTGCTCCATTACAAAGAACAAGGCGTTGACGAGTTTGTCATTGCCGTCAAACATTACCGTGAGCTAATCCAAAGCCATCTCGGCGACGGATCCAAATATGGAGTCCAAATCGAGTACGCAGTAGAAAAAGAATTGCTCGGAACGGCCGGAGCAATTAAAAACGCCGAGTCTCTGCTGCGCGATCGTTTCATCGTCGTAAATGCGGACATCATTCATCAAGTGGATCTCGCATCCGCGCTTCAGTTCCATGAGAATCACGGAGGCGCGGTGACGATCTGCCTGACGGAAGTGGACGATCCTTCCCAATACGGCGTCGTAGAACAGACCAATGAGGGTCAAATTGTCCGGTTTATTGAAAAACCGAAAAAAGAGGAAGCACCGACAAATCGCATTAATGCCGGCATATACATTATGGAGCGGAAGGCACTCGATGATATTCCCGCAGGCCAGGTGGTATCCATCGAGAAAGAAACCTTCCCTCTATTGATCGAAAATGGCAGCGGCGTGTACGGACATCCCATCGGCGGATATTGGATGGATATGGGAACGAAGGCCCGTTACCGTCAGCTGCATTGGGATTTGCTCGACCGCCGGTTCCCGCTTGCGATCGACGGGCAGGAAGGGGACGAGAACGGCATTTGGCTCGGGCAAAACGTCCGTGTCGGCCAAGGCGTTCTCTTCGTGCCGCCGGTCATGATCGGGGACGACGTCACCATCGGCGATCGTGCCGTGATCGGTCCATATGCTGTTGTCGGCAATGGCAGCCGGATCGGCAGCCAAGTCCGGTTGTCCCAGTCCATCCTGTGGGATCGCTGCAGAATTCGCAGCGGCGCGCAGATTAACGAGTGCATCTTCGGTTCCGGCATGCACGTCGGACCCCACATTTTGCACGAAGCGGTTTGCAATCGCACTTTGGAGGTGCATCGTTGATGAGTTTGAATGCACGTTTGCCCCAAATCGCCTATGTCAGCACGTATGTTCCGAAAAAATGCGGATTAGCCACGTATACCCACCATCTGCGTGAAGCGGTGAATCTTTCCAAAGGCAACCGGCCTCAGGATCCGGTCGTCGCCGTCTGCAATCCCGACGAACGATTGGATTACCGGGAACCGTGGATGTGGCCGCTGTTGAAACCCGATCCCGATGAATATCGCCGCCTCGCGGACACGATTAACCAAAGCTCGGTGGACGTGGTTTCGTTGCAGCACGAATTCGGCATTTTCGGCGGAGATGCAGGCTCTCATATCATCGAGTTCCTGCGCCGGGTCAAGAAGCCGGTAGTTACCACATTCCACACCGTGTTCGAAACTCCGACGGAACCTTATGCCTCCGTGCAAAAGCAGATTGCGCAGTGGAGCGATCAGTTGCTCGTCATGAACCGCAAAGGCATCGGTTATTTGCACGACGGCTTCGGGATTCCGCTGGAGAAAATCTCGTTCATTCCCCACGGGACCCCGGTCCCGAGCCTTTCGGACCGTGCCGGCACGCGCCGCCGGATGGGTTGGGAAAAACGCAGAGTGCTGTTCACGTTCGGGCTGCTTGGCCGGAGCAAAGGCATCGAGTTTGCCCTCCGCGCCTTGGCGGGCGCCGTTCAAGCCGTTCCGGACTTGCTTTACGTCATTGCCGGCGCCACACACCCGGAAGTTCGCAAAAACGAAGGCGAGGCTTACCGGGAAGAGCTGATGGCGATGATCGTCGAGCTTGGTTTGAAGCATCATGTGCAAATGATCAACCGGTACATTCCGGAAGAGGAACTGGGTTCCCTGATATCTGCTTCGGACTTGTATGTAACACCGTATCCGGGCATGCAGCAAATCACCAGCGGAACGCTGGCTTACGCTGCAGGACTCGGCCGTCCAATCCTGTCCACCCCTTATGTCTATGCTAGAGATTTGGTTCAGGGACATGACGATATGCTTCTTCCTTATGGAGATGCGGAAGCCTGGAGCGCCAAAATCATCGAATTGTTCTCCTATCCCGGCATGTTGGCCGAGTGGGAACGCGTCATATCACAAATCGGACAGAGTATGCATTGGCCGCATGTGGGAGCGCAGCACCTGCGGTTATTCCAGCAAATCGTGTCCGAGCAAAGGAGCAAGATCGCTGATGTCGGCTGAACGGGTGGCACGGCGCCGTTTTGCGCCCCCCTCGTTCGCTCATCTGCGCAGAATGACGGACGATACGGGTTTGCTGGAACATGCGCTTGGACGTATACCGCGCCGCATTGAAGGGTATTGCACGGACGATAATGCCCGGTCTCTATGGGTTGTAACGGAGTGGCTTTCATTAGGCTCCAGTGCATTAGGTCAGGAAGATCAACAAAAGCTGACCGAGCTCGCGGAGATTTATTTGTCATTCTTGTTGTGGCAGCAACAAGACGACGGTTGGTGGCACAACAATGTGGCATATGACCGTACACCGGAACCGGAAAAGAAACACCAATCCCACGATTGTCAGGGGCGCGCGGTTTGGGCGGTTGCGGATGCTTGGGTTCGGCTTGAAGGGACGATGCCCAATACGGCCCGTATCATGGTTCAGCGCGCTTTGCCTACACTGGGTTATATCGACTCCAGGCGCGGCCAGGCTTTTGCCATGGCAGCTTGCGCTCATCTGTTGGATGCCGGTGCGAGGGGCGACATTTCGCTGCCCGATTCTTGGAGGCATGAGCTCACCTCGCATATGGAAAGCTTTGAAGAAGCGATGAATGAGGAGTTTTTGCGTTTCTCCGACGACAACTGGCACTGGTTCGAACCTGCCATGACTTACAGCAACGGGGTGTTGCCATGGGCGATACTGCGAACCTATCAATTGACCGGACGGCAAAAAACGTTGGAAAACGGGCTCGTAAGCCTGTCGTTTCTCTTGGAAAAAATGACGGCCGAAGAAGGCTGGCTCCGCCCGGTCGGCAACGACGGCTGGGGTACGGCCGAATCCGTCAGCCGATGGGATCAACAGCCACTGGAAATGTTCAAGCTGGCTCTTGCGTTGGAAGAGGCGGCTCGCGCGGTGGGATTCGCGGAGAAGGCAGCCATGCCGGACGCGGAAGAGCGTTTGGTCGCGAGCGGCGCATCGGCCGAAGCTTCCGGCAGGAACAACGGCCGGGCTGCTGCTGGTGCCGGCAAATCCGACGTCAAACGAAGCGGCCGGCATTCGTTCCATCAGACGTCGCACCTTCGCGCTGTCCGGGATCTGTGTTTGGGTTGGTTTTACGGAGACAACGACAAACAGCAGCCGATGTGCGACCCTCGGGACGGCAGCTGCTGTGATGGGCTTACGGAAACCGGACCCAATATCAATTGCGGGGCGGAGTCGACGATTTCGTATTTGATGACGGAGGCATTGTGCCGCCGGGTTTGATGTTCATTTACACTCAACCTCGCAACCGGTTGAGTGCCTCTTGGAAATCATCCGGAAGCGGAGCTTTGACCTGCTGTTGATCGCCGGTCCAAGGGTGAGGCCAGATCAGTTTCTCACCATGGAGCGCTTGGCGGGACATGATTTTGCGAGTGCCGCCATACATGCCGTCGCCGGCGAGCGGGTGCCCGATCGCGGACATATGGACCCGGATTTGATGAGTGCGTCCGGTCTCCAGCCGGAGCCGGACCAGCGTATGGTCCAGAAAACGCTCGATCACCTGGTAGTGGGTGACCGCCGGATCACCGGTTTCGCTGACCCGGCGGCGGGTAGAGTGATGCCGGTCCTGACCGATCGGTTTGTCGACGACCCCCTTATCTTGAGCCAGTACGCCCTCCACGAGTGCAACATAAATGCGCTCGATTTTTTTGTCACGCATGGCTTTGTCATACTGATAATGCGCGAATTCGTTCTTGGCATACAGCACAGGACCTGTCGTCTCTTTATCGATCCGATGGATGTGACGGATTCTCAGTTCTTGTGAGGAAAATTCGTAATAAGCGGCCACGGCGTTGGCCAAGGTATGGCGCTGCCCCTTCTCGCTGGGATGAACCTCGATACCGGCAGGCTTATTGACCACCAGTGTAAATTCATCTTCGAACAGGATGTTGAGTTCCATCCAGTCGGGCAAAAATTCCGCTCGTTCCTTCGGAAACAAATGAAGACGCAAGTTCGGGCCCTGTAAAAGCAATCCTTTCGACTGAAGCAGTTTGGAAATCAATTTCGGCGGCAGCGGCAAAGCTTTGGTCACTCTCTGCAGCGGCGCGCCGGCCAATCCCTCGGACAGACGGATCTCCATCCATTCGCCCTTATGTCGACCCATCTTGAGGATATCTACGTTTACCGCACTCCGCTCCGGCTGTGGACCGGGACGTAAATTCCGGGTGCCTCCTGCGAATCGGGGATCTCGCCCCTCGTTCCGATGAGGCCTGTCATTTCTTTCCGCGCTGCGAGAGTTCCGTCTTCCACTATCATTCCGATTCGGTTTGCGGGGCCCATTACCTCCGGCTCGGTTCATGCAGTTACCTCCGATTTCCGTTCCGATCCCGGCACATGGCAGGCCTTTGCCGATGAATATACGGGAACGCCTCTTTAATGTCAACTCCGGCAGCTGCGCATTCTCGACGGCAGTCATTGTCCCTGCGAAATCTAGGAGCTTTTGGCTTTATTTCAGGAAGAAACTCGGACTGTCCCGCTTTCGATACAACCCGTCATTTTCCTTCAAAATAACACCGTTGCCACATTTTTACTTAGGCTCTATTGTGTGAGATAGGGGCTTGTCCCCAACATCTCGCGGGAGGGAACCGGAATGGACGTCAACGAGGAAGAATTGGCACCAGTCGAAAACTTGCAAGCGGATTCAGAAGCAGCGGCTGAAGTTAGCACGAACGCCGAAGAACAAATGGAAGCGGCAGCGGAAGAAGAAGCTGTCGCAGAACCGGTGGAAGAAGCGGTCGTTGCAGCGGAAACCGACGAAAGCGCGGTCGCCGATGATACGGTTGCAGAAGAAGTCGTAGCAGAAGAAGCGGTTGCGGAAGCCGATGAGCCGGCGCTGGCCGAAGTCGCGGCCGACGAGACGGAAGCGGCCGAATCGGAATCGGTCGGCGACTAAGTTTCCAATGAAAACAGACATCTGATAAGGGGAGCCGCATGAAGCGCGCTCCCCTTTGATGTCGCCAAGTTTATCGGCTGCCTCGCAAAAGGCTCTTCAAAAACCATTTTCGTTCCCTGCGTTTCATATAACGGGGAAGGGATGCGTACAATTCGCGGCATTCCTTGAATGCCGCAGCGGCCTCGTCCTTCTTGCCCAATTCGGCATAAAGGGTTCCGAGCCGGAAATAGGCTTCGCAAGAGGAAGAGTTTACTGCTTTGAAAGCTTGCAAATACCCCAACGCCTTCTCCGAATCTCTTGCTGCAAAAGTTTCGCCCAACCGCAAATAGGGCTGACCGTATTTTACCCGAGGACTGATTTCCAACGCCTGAAGCATCTCTTTTTCCCCGGCTTCTAATCGGCCCAGTGCCAGATCACAGGTTCCGAGATCACTCCAGTATTCGGCGGAATGCTCCATTGTCGACCCGATCCCGGCCAACACTTCACGAGCCTGCGTGTATTTCCGGCTTTCGATTAGCAGCCGGGCCAGCTCCGATTTGGCGGACACATCATGGGGGCTCATGTGCAATTGCCGCTTCAATTTGGCGATGGCGCTTCGGCGCCGGAACGGACGGACGATGCTTGGAGACAATCCGACAAACCGTCGTTCCAACATATAGAGCAATACCAATAGCACTAAAATCGCGATGAACGGGTTGCCGAACAACCACCATAACGCACCGAATAGCAGCAGTTTGCTCATGAGCGCCTCCTCATTTTCATCCGTTATTCCCTTTTTATTTTATCATAAGTCAAGGGATGACCCTATCTCGACAAAGAGACATTGAGCGCTTGGGTACATGCTCTCATTCCCGCGGTTTAGCCCGCCTGGTGGCTTGGGCTTCCAGCGGGTTGTCCGGCCAGTAATGCTTTGGATAGCGGCCCTTTAAATCTTTGCGGACTTCGAAGTAAGCGTGGCTCCAAAAACTGGCCAAATCCCGGGTCACTTGAACCGGACGCCCAGCCGGCGACAGGAGATGAAGGGTGAGCGGCACCCGGCCGTCTGCGATGCGCGGCGTTTCGGGCAGGCCGAACAGTTCTTGGAGCCGAACAGCCAGTGCGGGTGTTTCCGAATTCTCATAATCGATCGGAAGCCGGGAACCGCTGGGCACGGTCCAATGGGTAGGGGCCCGTTCGTCCAATTCCCGCCGCTGATTCCAAGGGTGTAGTGACTCCAGAGCCTCTTTCAAATTCAACCGCTGCAAATCGGACAAGCTCTTCATGCCAGCGCTCAGATGAGGAACCAGCCAGTTTTCCATAGTCGCAAGCAGTGCCTCATCGGACAAATCCGGCCATGAAAGATCGCTGCGCCTTACAAAAACAGCCCGCTCCTGATACTGCCTGGCCGCGCGCGTCCATGGAAGTGAATCGGCGCCTTCCTCCCGGATACCGGCAAGCAGTGCCGAGGTCACCTGTCCGGGCGGGGGCGACGCCATGGGTGCCTCTTCCAGCAGCAAGGCCCCGAGTTTTCGGCGAACTCTGGCCCGTACGGCTTTGGCCTCGCGATCCCATGCGACGGTGCGTTCTTCGACCACGGCATCGGGAATATGAGTGAGCAGATCGGACAAATCAACGGGGGCGGCGAGCCGGATCCGGCTTTCGGAGCCGGCATCATCCACGTCTGCGGCCACGATCCACTCCTGCCGGGCAAGAGGCTGACCTTCTTTAAAAGCGGCACCCCGTCCACCGCTCAGCAAATATTTGCCGCCATCCCTGCGGCGTCCGATTCGATCTGGGTAAGCGAATGCAAGCAGCAAACCGCAGTCGTCAACCCGTGCGTCGCTCGAATGGTCCGGTCCGGCCGCAGCGCCTACCTCCCTTTTCAGCCGCTC
>JAQBPQ010000139.1 GCA_028287445.1 Cohnella sp. | reverse complement strand
TACCGCGTTGTTAACGGCTTCGGATACCGCAACCTTCATATCTTCAATCTCTTCAAACGAATATTTCATCTTGCTCGCAATTCCGTAGAGCGTCAAACGGATCAAATCCACATATTCTGCTTGGGCGGGCACCGTCAACGTCACTTGTCTATCTTTGTTCATGGAGTATTCCTCTCATCCTTTCCGAAATGGGATTATTCCGCGGCTTCCAGGAAGGGCGTAATGCCAGTCATGTCCAAGAGCTTCCGGATATGGCCGGGTACATGCTCCACATCGAAAGGAGCGTTGCGGGAATGCCTGGCCTTGAGTACGGAGATGAGAATACCGATTCCCGTACTGTCGATATATTTAAGATCACGCAAGTTCAAGGTAAGTCTTCGGTCGGACAACTCCATCAGCGGTTCCATGGCCGCTCGCATTTGGGAAGCGACCTCCAGGTCAAGATCTCCGCCTACATAAACGATGGTGCGTCCTTCCCGGTTCTCGGTACGGAGCGAAAATTTGTCCGGCAGCATAACAAAGCCCCTTTCTATTGATACCTAACAGGTTTATGGGATAATGGCTCTAATCTTGTTATAACCCAAAACTTTCACCCATGAAACAGAGGCGTAAGGTTTATTTTTTCCAGCGTTTCATGCCGAATGCCGATTGGGTAATCATTGGTAAGAACGCGCCGGCCAGACCATGCGGCCATCCAACGAAAAGGAGGCGTTTCCTGTGAGCTATCGGGATGTAGACCATGATGTCGATATCGAAGAACGCCATGTAGAGCAAAAATCGGACTCCAGTCTCGTACTCTCCACCTTTATCAAGTATGCGGCATATCTGATTATTTTCTTCGGCATCCTCTACTTTATCATTCGGTATGTTTTCCCTTGGTTCCGTTGAGGATTCGAACAAGAGTGCTTCCGGGAGCGATCCCGGAAGTTTTTTGTTTGCGATTTGGCATGCACACATTAGACTCCGGGCGCCAATTACACTTCAATGAGGAAAGTAGTCCTGTTTTGCATGGTCGAGGTACCAAAAAGCACCCTAATTACCCTCGAATCGACTTTGCCGGCAGTTGTTTTTTCTTGAAGTGTGGAGTAACCGGTATCCTTCTTGTTGCACCAACGACAAGAAGGATACCGCTCCAGTTAGGCGCCTCCATGAACTACATTCAATGCAAGACGTCCGCCGCCCCCGCATGCCGGAGAATCGTGGCGGCATTCGTGCTGTCGTCGGCTTCCATACACAGCAGGATACGTCCGGCGTCTACCTCTTCTCCGCATCTTTCGGACGCATGATTCGGTATGCCGACTTCCCTCATCACCCCGCCGGAAAAGTTCTCCTCGTTCTCCGGATGAAAGGCCCCCACAATCACACCAGGCGGATTGGCCGTCGTTCCGTTTCCCAGGCTGTTGTTCGGCACAGCGGCCAGCACCGGCCAACCGCCAGCAATTCCGGTTTCCCGCTCACCGGCCTCCTGCAAGCCGGCCAGTTCCTCAACCGGGACATCGGTTGTAGAGGTAATGAGCGGAGCCGCATCGGCGTTCTTCACGATGACCCGCATTTCGTCATGGTCCACGCCTGCTTCCCGGAGCAATCGAATCGCTTCCACCACGTCCGCTTCCTTTTCAAAAATCCCAATGTTCACTGACATCGTCATCACTCCCTATGGCATTACTACAGATGCTATACCCGGCGGGCGCGGTTTTGAACCGGATTTTCAGAAGGCTGTTCCGCATTGAGCAGCAGGGAAACCCCATGATCAGGTTATTTGTGATTTTCACCCGTCGATCTCTCTCGTCCGAACATCGACCATAACCAGACAGCGATCATCTGATCGTCCGTCCAATGGCTGACATTGAATCAGCCGTTCTATGCTTTCTTCGTCTTCGGACGCTTGAAACAAGAAATCCGTGAGCTGTTCTACTTGCGCCTCATCCTCGCCTTGGAATGGGCCCAGAATTCCGTCCGTGTAGACATACAGCCTGTCTCCCGGACGAAGCGTCATGCTGCGCGTCGTCACCTCAAGAGATTCAAACATGCCGAGAGGAGCGGATGTAACGGTCAGGCGTTCGGGAATGGGTTGTCCTGCGGTGTAGAGGAGTCCCGGAGGATGGCCGGCATTCGTATATTCCAGTTTCCCGCGTTCCAAATCTACCGTGGCGTAAATCCCGGTGCAATAATATTGCACCAGCTCATTCTCGGGGTGCAGCCCCATCAATCGCCGGTTCACTTCGCGAAACACCCGCTCCGGCGACCATAACGTACGCATCGATTCCTTCAGCACGGAAGCTACGAACATGCTGACCAAAGACGAGGAAATGCCATGGCCCATCGCATCGATGACGGCAAAAGCCCATCGATGTTCGCCGATGCGGTGCCATGCGTATAAATCGCCCGCCAATTCCTCGGACGCGCGGAAAAAAGCGCGAACGCGGATGCCGTCTTCAGTCATCGGGTCGGGCAGAACCGCTTCCTGAACCTGGCGGGCCAAATTCAGCTCTTCGCGGAGCCTTCTGTCCCTTTCTTTGTGCCAATCGAGCTCACTCTTCAGTCGGAGCGCGGAACGAATCCGGGCAAGCAACTCGGTTTTGTTGATCGGCTTGGTGACGAAATCGATCGCTCCGGCATCGAGTGCTTCCGCCAGCTTACGCGAATCTCCGATCGCCGTGACCATGATAACCGGAATGTCGCGATAGCGGCTGTCCGCCTGCAAAAGTCGGCACGCTTCAATTCCGTCCATCGCCGGCATCATCATGTCCAGAAGAATGATGTCGATCTTTATCGCAGTAAGCGAATCTTGTTCGCTTGACGTATTTAACAGTTCAAACATCTCTTCCGCCGAATAGGCGGCGCTGATTTTGGAGTATCCCGCCCGTTTCAGCATTTCTTGGATGACCATGACGTTCATTGCATTGTCGTCTACGATCAATACTCGCATGGGGCCAATATCTCCTAACGTCAGGTGATGGAAGATTCGTCAAAATTTTAGCGTTGTTCCGTCTGGGTGTAAAGGGAGGGGCGACAAACACGAATAAGGAATGAGCGGCAGCAGCACTGCCCTCATTCCTTATTCCCGGTTGCTGCCGCATTCAGTGGCGTGCCATGACAAGCACTTTGCCCTGATCCAGTTCAGCTTCATACATGCTCGCTTCATGTTGGTCAAAGCCCATCGATTGAATCTTATGGCGAAGCTCGTCGCCCCGGTCCCGGAATAGGTTTGCGATGGAATCAAACATGCCTTCTTCCGATATGCCCACCTTATTCGCGTCCGTCGCATCAGCCAAGTGGTCGGTGCGGTCCTTGCCGTGAGCAAGAACATATATTTCTTTTTCGGTATATCCTTGGCGGTGCAATTCTTTCGCGACATCGATGGCTTCCAAGCCATTGTTCACTAATTTGGCGTATGCTTTCATGGTCACTCTCCTCCTTCAGCTTGTATCTGTTTCATCATTACCCCGCTCATCCAATCATGAAACAACCAAGCTTTCTTATTGTTATCGGCGAAAGTTCCGGAATTATGCCAAGATTGGTCATCCCGCTCAGGCATGTCCGTTCCTGTATTTTTGGAATAGCCCCATTGGGTGCCATCTTCTTCGCAGGACCAAGCCACCGCCGAAGTCGGCGTTGATCCGGACGACGGCGTCCGGTTCCCCGTCTGCGATGCCAGCAGCATCAACCATGACTTCCGCATCGTGTTTCCTCCTCTTAAATGTAGAATGGTTTAAGCCCTATCCGTTTAGTGACGCGACTGTCCAAATTCATCAAGATGATGTTCAGGTGTTCTCTTCTCTTTCCAGCCCTTCCTCAATCCCTCCACCACTCGCGTGCCGAGCACAACCCAACGAATCCAATTGACCGGTGTCGTTCCCGACTCGATCGCAGCCGCCTGCCGGCGGACCGCATGAGATAGATGGAGGGATGTTTCTCGCGCCGTCCCCGTTACTTCCTTCAACATCACACCCACATCTTGGATTGCATCGAACAGCGGGTTCGTGGCTTGCAATTTGCCTTTCACGTCAGTTGTAACGTCATTGATGGTTTCAGCCAGCTTGTTTACTTCGCCTTGCAGCCCTTCGATCGTATCCTTCACTTCACCTATCGCTGCGCGGGCTGAGGCCAGCGATCGCTGTGCCGATTTGAGAAGTCCGATTAAAAAGACACATAAGACGACAAAAGCGGCTGCAGCTGCCGCAAGGCTCCACGCGATGATTCCGCTGTTGTTCAAAAGCATCCCTCCGATTGTGCCGACACGTGCCCCCGGAAACGATGGAGACCTAACGCGGTGTATGGCTGTTTCTAACAATTACCCGGCTCCGGATACGTCCGAAACAAAAAGGCTGGAATT
>JAQBPQ010000013.1 GCA_028287445.1 Cohnella sp. | reverse complement strand
CCTGTGCCTGTTTGATCATGCCGCCGCCGGATGCCACATTTTCCAAACAACCGCGACTGCCGCAAGCACAGTACTCACCGGCCGGGTCGATCGACATATGCCCGATCTCCCCCGTATAGTTCGCCGCCCCGCGGACTAATCGGCCGTCAGAGACGATTCCCATGGCGATGCCGGTGCCCACATTGAGATAGATAAAATCACGAAAGCGCTTAACGGAGTCAAATGTTAATTCCGCTAATGTTGCTGCCTGAACATCATTGTCGAGGATGACAGGAAATCCATGTTTGACGCGCAGTATTTCCGCCAAGGGAACCGGTTCGGATATCGGGATGTTCATCGCCTGCACCCATATTCCGTTGCGGTAATCAACCTCTCCGACCAATCCGATTCCGATTCCAATCGGCGGCTGCCCTTCCCACGGCAAGGTAAGAAAATCATCTAAAGCATGGTGTATGGAACGTAAGGAACTCGCTTGATCGGTGCCGTTCATCTCATATCGCTTGGACGCCAGGATTTCGCCGTTGCCGGTCACATATCCCGCTAATATTTTGGTGCCGCCGACGTCCAAACCGAGCGCTGCGAGCTGATCCGTGACGATCCCGCCCACCTCCTCACAATTCCACAGCTTTGCCTGTCCTTGCGGATTCATAGATGGCTTCCACAAGCTCGAGCGAACGCAACCCGTCTTCCAATGTGCTGGAGGGTTCCGCCAATCCTCTCACGCAATCGATGAAGTGCTTCACTTCAAAAGCATGTCCCTGCTGCATGACGTCTTTGGGCGCCGGGAAGCTCCAGCCTTTGGTCGACACGACATGCGGTTTAAGAGCGGCTTCAGCTTCCAATGGTTTGCCGTACCCTTCATTGCTGTAAATGCGCAATCCTCCGGCTTCATGCGTCGTGCTGACATAGGCCGTGCCTTCGGATCCGAACACTTCTAGCCGTACGTCCATCCCTCCGGAAATCGCCCAGCTGATGATGAGTTCGGCGAATCCTCCGTTTTCGAACCGGAGGATGGCGAGTGCGGTGTCTTCCGCACCATTCTTCAGATGTTCCGACCATTTCAATACGGCCGTCTCGGCATACACCCGTTTCACTTTCGAGCCCATGATCCACTCGACCGTATTCACTCCGTGGATGCCCATGTCGATCGCCGCACCGCCGCCGGTCAGTGCCGCATCCCAAAACCACGGGCTATGGAATGGACCATTATGTATTTCATTGGAACGAAGCATCAATATTTTCCCGAAAGCACCTTCATCCACAAGCTGTTTGGTTCGCACCAAAGCCGGTTTGAACCGCATGTTTTCCGCATATACCGCAATGATGTTCTTCGCCTTCGCAGCGCTTACAATTTCCCGAGCCTGTTCCGTGTTCATCGCAAGCGGCTTCTCGATAATGAAAGGTTTGCCCGCTTCGATACAAGCCATGGCCATGTCGTAATGCTGATAGTTGGGGGCCGTGATATCCACGCAATCAATTCGCGGATCTAGAATCAGCTCGCGCCAATTATCGGTCCACCGTTCTACACGAAATTGTTCCGCCGCTGATTTCGCATTCTCTAAGGTTCTGGAATAAAACATGCCGACCGGAATGTCAAACATTTGATAACCTTCCGCATGAGCTTTCCCCATGAATCCCGTGCCGATAATGCCTACCGTAACCGCATTCTTTTCCAACGATTGTTCTCCTTTCATGCTCAATTGTTTCTCCACTGGAATAATTAAATGCATAGGAATCCCATCTCTTGCTACCTGTTTTCATTATAGTTGTTATAACCACATGTTGTAAATATGATAAATTGGTAGTTATGAATACGCTTGTATTTGATCTTGTTATTGCTTTATATTTCGTGTGATCCTACAATAGAGCTAGCGATTTGCCCAAGAGAACCATTCTATTCCATATAAGGAGATGCGGAAGTGTCTGAAGAAAAGAATTCCTCATTATACAAACAGGTAAAAGATAAGCTTCTGGATGCGATCCGTTCGGGCACTTATCAAATTGGAGATCAGCTTCCTACGGAGCAGGAGTTTTGTGAGCTTTACAACGTGAGCCGTACAACGGTTCGACTTGCTCTTCAGCAGCTGGATATGGAGGGCAGGATTAAAAAAATCCAAGGAAAAGGCACGTTCGTGGTGAAGGGCAAAATCCCTCACTATACATCCGCTTCCATCAGCAGCTTTCCGGAACAGATGCAGCTTTTGGGACGGCGGGCAGAGAGAAAAGTATTGGAAGCGACCGTCATTCCGGCTGCGCCTCCGATCGACGACCTGCTGACTATTCCGCCCGTATCGCCGGTTACCAAGCTGGCCCGGCTGCGGATCGCCGACGACGAACCGATCGCCTACGAAGTGTCCTATATCCCTTGGCATGTCGCGCCGGGTCTCGCGTCAGACGATTGTACGGGATCGTTGTTCAAACTGCTTAGAGAGAAATACGGGGTTCGAATCGTTCGATCCGTCGAAGCCCTGGAACCGGTCATCGTAAACCCGGAGATTGCCGAGTTGTTGAAGATCGAAACCGGTACGCCTGCGTTTCTCATGAAAACGGTCTCCTATAACGACAATGAAACACCGGTTGAATACAGTACGAGCTATTTTCGGAACGATACTTCCAACTTCATTATCGAACGGCATTATCGGCCGGAAGAATAACCTCCTGTCAACGCGCACTCCCGTCCGTTGCCGGTTACCAACACAGAGGCGGTAAAATATCTTTTTGAAGCTCGCACAATTCATTGATCATCGCAACCGCATTGTTATAAGTCGAAATCGTGGGATCGAGCAGAACCGCCTGCAGGAGTTTGTTTCTGGACTGCTCCACATAAGCCTCGATGACCAGCTTATGAATGGCTCCTTGAACCCGGATCATTTCCGTGATCGCAGTCGGGAGAGCTTCCATTTGCAGCGGATGGATCCCGCTCCCGTCTGCATATGCAGGCACTTCCACAACCATTTCATCGGGCAGCCCGGGGATTTTGCCATGGTTCGGCATGTTTACCGTTAAGTTGTCATTCTTGATTTGGAAGGCAATCGACTCGATGATCGGTACGGCCTGTTCATGAGAAGCTGTTAATTCACCATCGCCCAACCGGAAACTTCTCTCCAGTTCATTCGAGGCTTTCTCTTGCGGAAAGAGAGGTTTGTCCTCCAGGTGTGCGATGGAGTAGACGAAATCCGGAATTTGTCCGCTCTTCCATGGGTCCTCGGTGGCCGGGTCGTAGAAATATTGCATCCGCGTTCCTGCGAGGTATTCTTCGCTCCACCTGATATACTCACCGATATGATTCGTACCGGGGTATGGATATAATCCGTAGGTCCGCAGCATGATTCTGGACAGTCCAATCTCGTCCCATAACGCCAGCCATGGAATCTTCCGTTCCTTATCCTTCAGCAGCGGATATAAATCTTCGCCGGTCTTCTTATGCTTGATGCTCTGGAACCAAGCAAAATGGTTTAATCCGCAAGCCACCGTCTCCAATTCTTCTTCGGGAATATCGAGTAATTTGGAAATTTGTTCCATACCCATCCCGATACCGTGACACAAGCCGACACACTTGATCTTCGTCAGCTTGGAGATCGCTTCGATAATTTTGGCTTCCGGGTTCGTGAAGTTGATGAGCCAGGCATCCGGACAAATGCGTTCCATCGCTTGGGCGATTTCCAGCATGGGAGGAAGATTTCGTAAGGTGTGGAACATCCCTCCCGGGCCTCCGTTTTCCCCGTAAATCTGTTTAAATCCGTATTTGCGCGGCACGTGAAAATCCTGAGACCAATAGTAATACCGGTTTTTCTCAATGGCCGTGATGACAAAATCGGCACCTTGCAGAGAGGCGGCAAGATCGGTCGTCGAATGGATCGACGGTTTTCTTCCCAGCTTCGCGGCCACAGCTGCCGCATAGGCTTCACTTGCTTGTAAAGCGTTCTCCGAGAGATCCATCAAACAGAGGTTCAAATCTGCGCCATTGATCCGGTCGTTCAGCAGAATATCCCGGATCATCGCAGGGGCAAACGACAGGCTTCCCGCACCGATTAAAACGATTTTTAGAGATGGCGCGCTCGTCATCTTTGATCTCTCCTTTACGTATCGCGATTGGTTAGTTTCTGATTTCCACGATCAATTCAATTTCAACCGGCGTGTGGAATGGCAGCTCGTTGGCGGAAACTGCGGAGCGAGCATGCTTGCCGTTCTCTCCGAATACATCGATCAATAGATTGGACGCCCCATTCATGACATAGGGCTGATCGGCAAAGCCGGGAGCGCTGTTCACGAATCCGAGCAGCTTAACGATTTTCACGACACGGTCGAGATCCTTCAGATACCATTTCATGACCGCCAAGCAATTGATGATCGTTTGTCTGGCCGCTTGCTGCCCTTGTTCGATCGTAAGCTCCCGTCCAAGTTTACCTTCATACATCAATGTTCCGTCGATCCGGCAATCCTGACCGGACAAATAGATCAAATTGCCTGTCTGATTGCATGGAATATAAGAAAATTTCGGTTCTCCAACTTCCGGAAGTGTAATACCTATTTCTTTCAGTCGTTCTTCAATTTTCGACACACCAGATTCACCTCCATGTTATTCCAGCATTCCCCGCGCCAAGACCGGCACTTTGTCGATAAGTTCGCCGTCCGCGAGGTAGACGTTATTATGCAAGTTTAACGTACTGCAAATATGATTGGGAATGATATGAAGCCGGTCGCCAACCCGGAAAGGATGGTGAGGAGCCAGCCGAATGATACCGTGTTCTTCGGAAAGCCGCTCCAACACCGCGTCGGGCGCTTCTACAATATGGCCGAATCCCTTTAACTGAAGAGGTTCGGTCCCCGGCTGCACATCGGTCGCAAACGTCTTGCTTCCGCCGTCCACGATGCAATAATCCGCCGCAGGACGGCTTACAACCGTCGTTACGATGGCGGCGGCGCATTCATCCAGCGTACTGACACCGAGCTTCGCCTGCATTCGATCGTTGAAAATGTAGGTGCCCGGCCGGATTTCCGTTACGCCCCTCACCCCGGCGGCATAACGACCCGTTGGCGTCGAACCGACGCTCACATCTGTTATAGAGATGCCTTGGTTCCTCATCTCATCGGCAAGCTTGACCATCAGTTGTCCCTCTTCAATCCCGGCACGTTCCAAGTCCAGGGTCGCTTGGCCGTCGATGGTCGCGCCGCGGAACGTATAAATACCGGTCAGACTCAAATGAGGCAGCCGGTTGATTTGATCGGCCAATGCGACAGCTTCGTCATAAGGCACTCCCGTTCTCTTGAAGCCGGTATCGACTTCTAACCGTACATTCAGCACGTGTCCGTGCCTGCCCGCAATATCCGAGAGTTTCCTGGCTCCTTCATAGCTGTCCGCACCCACGATGAGACGGATCGTCCGGCTGAGTTCGACAGCTCTTTCCACTTTGGACTCCGTCACCAGCGGATAAGCGACGAAGATATCCTCGATCCCGTGCTGGGCCATCACTTCGGCCTCCGATATTTTGGCGACGGTAATGCCGACTGCTCCCGCTTCCATTTGCCGTTTGGCAAGAGAGGGCAGCTTGTGCGTCTTGGTGTGCGGCCGCAGCCGGACACCGTTTGCTTCGGCGATTTCAGCCATGGCCTGAATATTCACTCTCGTCTTCGCCATATCGATCAATAGATATGGAGTCTCCGGCATCTCAATTGCCCCCCTCATCCCTGACTTACAACCACTGCTCAAGCACTTGCGCCAACCCATCCTCTGTGTTGAGGCCGGTGACGAATCTCGCGTGCTTCTTCACTTGCTCCGAGGCGTTCCCCATGGCTACGGAAATCCCCGCGTAAGCGAACATGGACACATCGTTCATCCCATCTCCGACCGCCGCAACTTCTTCCGGAGCGAAACCGCAGGAATCCGCAATTTCACTGAGGGCTTTGCCTTTGTCTGCGCTGGCATGGTTGATTTCCAGAGTCGTATGATGAGAAGTGGTGACAAGAATACCCGGCAGCTGCCGAAGCTCTTGGAACATGGATTCAAGGCGATCGCTTCTCTGTTCCATCACGAAAAATTTCTCGATTGCGTCAGGCTCGCCGCTTGCCAACCAAGCCTTCCGATCATGCGCTTCGAACATATAGGGTTGCTGGATTTCTTGTTCCAACAGGGCCTCATATTCCCTATCTATATTTCTAACGGTCCGGTAGTAGGTAATCAAGCGCTGTAGATGCTTCTTTTTATTGTCGATCACAATGCGATCATCCCAGTAAATATCAAACAACGCATCATGTTTGCTTAAAATCCGATAGGTCTGTTCGGCCAATTCCGAAGAAATAGGACGACGCTCCAGCACTTCACCGCCAAGCCGGCGGATTTCCGCACCGTTGCAAGTGGCGAACGGCAGCGTAATCTCCAGCTCTTCTGCGTAACGCCGGACTAGCGGAAAGTTCCGTCCGGTGCAGAGCGTAAACTCCACGCCAGCCTTCCTCAAATCACCGATCGCCTTCCTGGTGCGCGCGGTTATTTCACCTTCCCGATTCAACAAGGTACCGTCTATGTCCAGAGCCACAAGTTTGACCATCTGTTCTTCCCTCCCCCTGTTGCACTCAACCAAACCGATTACTTGAATTGGGGCAGGTACTCCTTGTTCACGGCAATAATTTCGTCCAGCAGTTGTTTGGCCAGCTTGGCGCTTCCGACGAGCGGGTGAATGGTGAGAGCCTGCAAGCCTGCGCCGTAATCACCTTCTGCGGCGGCCTTGACGGTCAGTTCTTCATAAGCCTTCACGACTTGCATCAAGCCGCGGATTTGCGGAGTGAGCGGAGCGGCAATTTGAACAGGGTGAGCGCCCTCGGAATCGATGACGCAGTTGACCTCGACCGATACGTTATCGGGCAGGAACGGAATGATGCCGTTGTTTCTGACGTTTACCGTCTGAATATCCTTCGTATTGTTGTAGATCGACTTGATCAAATTAACTGCCGCTTCGGAATAGTAGGCTCCTCCCCGCTGTTCCAACTGCGGCGGCTTGATCGACAGATTCGGATCCCTATATAATTCGAACAGCTCCGCCTCAACCCTCTTCACATCGTCGGCACGAGTCGTTCCCTTCTCCATGAATTTTTTGTTCATATCTTCAAACACAATGTCTTTCATATAGTAGTAGCGGTGGTAGCTGCACGGCAGCGCTCCGACGGATTGCAAGAATTGCGCGTCCCATCCGAAGTCCGGAATGTTTTTCATGGTGAGTCCGCTGGCGCCTGCCGCTTTATTCAGGACATCCGCGGTGATATCGACCCCGTCTACCACGATGCGGGTCGTCCAGTTTAAGTGATTAATCCCGACCATCTCGATATCGACTTTGGAGACATCCACTTCGCACAGCTTCGCGATTTGCATCCGCGTTCCAATCGGAAGATTGCACAAGCCCATCGTGCGGATATTGGAGTAGTTAAGGACGGCTTCCGTGATAATGCCCGCCGGGTTCGTAAAGTTGATCATATAAGCGTCCGGAGCAAGCTGCTCCATATCCCGGGCGATATCCAGAATGACGGGAACCGTTCGAAGAGCTTTGGCGAATCCGCCGGCGCCCGTCGTTTCTTGTCCGATCAAGCCATACTTCAGCGGGATTTTCTCATCGCGCGAACGGGCGTCCAACATGCCGATCCGCATTTGGGAGGTGACGAAGTCCGCTCCTTCAATCGCTTCCCTGCGTTCGAATGTCGTGTGCAGACGAATCGGTACTCCGGCTTTGTCGATCATCCGCTTGGCGAGGTTGCCCACCGTCTCCAACTTCTGTCGTCCGGGTTCGATGTCTACCAGATACAAATCGCGTACCGGGAATACGTTATGATTTTTGATGAAGCCTTCGATCAATTCCGGTGTATACGAAGAACCTCCGCCCATTACCGCTACTTTCAGCTGATCTTTTTTCATGATTTGTAACCTCCTTATTTGTTACGCCACCATAGTTGTAATAACCTTTACAAGGGTACTGTATAAAAATAACTACATTTTGTCAATAATCGATTGATGTTATTATGATTCCGTTTTCAGAAAGATAAGTATTGATATCATAGCTCCATCCTGGCCCTACAACAAATAGGCCGTCTTCAGTCAGACGACCCATGCGTCAAACGCATTCCTATCGGAAATCGCTAACGCGTAATGTCCCTTCCGGACAAAATGCGAGCCAATTCGTCGCTCTTGGGCAAACCCTCCCAATCCCCGTTGAATTGAGTCGCTAACGCCCCCAATGTATTGGCGGTTTTTAAAGCGGATTCGAATGTTTCCGCATCTTCCCAATCGGCATCCAACAACCCCGACAATAGCCCGGCTGCAAAGGCGTCACCCGCGCCTACCGTGTCCACGACGCGGGAAATCGGATAAGGATCGGCGCGTAAGACGCGTTCCGCCACAAATCCCACAGCACCCCGCTCCCCCAACTTGATCACGACCGCCTTCGGCCCCATGGCCCGAAACTCAGTCCCATACTCTTCTTCTGTCCGTTCCCCGAGCAAGAATTCCGCTTCTTCCAGACCGGGCAGGAACAAATCGCAATAGGGAATGAGCGACAGCAGCGTCTGCCGCGCTAGTTCGTCATCCCATAATTTCCGTCTCAGGTTCGGATCGAATGAAACCGTTAACCCCATCTGTCGGGCTTGCACCATCGATTCCTTCACCGCGTCGGCCGTATGCTGGCCGAGTGCCGGGGTGATTCCGGTGACGTGAAGGTGGCGGGCACCCTCGAACCACTCAGGCTTGACGTGTTCCGGAGACAACCGGCTCGCGGCCGATCCCTTCCGGTAGTAGTAAACATTCGGATCGCCGTATCTTTTGAACTCTTTGAAATATACCGCAGTCGGATATTGAGGATCCCGCTCCGCCATCGAGATATCGACGCCTTCGCCTGCGAGCGTGGACAGGATAATGTCGCCGAACGGATCGTTCCCGACACGGCCGATCCACCGGACTTTACGGCCGAGCCGGGACAATCCGATCGCCACATTGGCTTCCGCGCCGGCGATCGATCGGGTGAACAAGGGGGCATAAGCGAGCGGCCCCGTGCTCATCGGCTGAAGCAAAACCATGCTCTCTCCGATCGTCACGACCCCCGAAGGCGAACTCGGATCCGTACCGCTCATATTCTCCGAACCCCTTTGGCTTCATCCACGAACGCTTGCGCCAGCTTTTGGATCTCGTCGAACTTGCTCTCCTCGACGAGCTTCTTGTCCACCAAATTCCCGCCCAGACCGACGGCTACGGCTCCCGTCTCCAGCACGGAGCGAATATTTTGGAGGTTGACGCCGCCTGTCGCCACCATCGGGATATGGTTCAGGGGAGCACGGATTTCTTTTAGGTAATTGATGCCTAGAGAGCCGAGAGGGAAAACCTTCACCGCTGACGCTCCGGCTTTGTATGCCCGGACGATCTCGGTCGGCGTCATCGTTCCCGGCCATACCTCGACGCCTTGCTCCACACCGTAATAGACGACTTCTTCATCCAAATTGGGAGAGATGATATATTCGGCGCCCGCTGCGACCGCTTCTTTGGCTTGACCCAAGTCGAGAACGGTGCCCGCCCCGATTCGCATCCGGCCTTCGTAACGCTCGCGGAATCGGGAGATCATGCCCAGTGCCCCTTCCGTATTGAGCGTCACCTCCAGGAACACGATACCTCCCTCTGCCAACGCTTGTGCCGTCGCATTGCCTTTGTCTTCGGGAATGCCCCGGATGATGGCCACGATTTTCTCTTCCGATAACGATTGAAGCAGTTCTGAATGCATATGGACTCCCTTCGGCCGCTTCACGCGGTCACGCTGGTAATGAACTCTCTGACAGTCTATCATCCCCGTCGACCCGTTGAAAAGAAGCGGCTCAGCCTTCTCCTAAAAAAGAAGGACAGCCCCAAGTGATTGGACTGTCCTTCTTCCATTACCGGAGCATCAATTGGTTCATATAATCTACGGTATATTTGACCCCGCGATCACCCAGCTCCCCGGACCAGGTATCGGAATGCGGCTCTATGCTGAGGCCGCCATTGTATCCTACTCCGTACAAAATGGCCATAAATGTGCCCCAGTCGGTTTGATCAAGGCCTGCGGGAGGATCGTCGAAACGCGTACCGTCAATGATGACCGATCCTTTGATATGGACGTGAAGGAAACGGCTCCCCCAATCACGCATTTCTTGTAAATAGTTTTGACCTGCGTAGCGGGCGTGGGATGGATCGTACTTGATGCCGAGTTCCGGTAAATGTCCGTGAATCAACTTCCAAGCCATATCGTCCACGATAAAACTGTTCCAATGACAGTTGTACGTGGCGATGCGAACACCTTTGGTCTTCCCATATTCGAGCAGCTTCGAAAAATAGGAAAGCGCTGATTTTACATTTTCGTAATAGGACAGTTCCTCCACATAATTGCAACCGCACACGAATACGGGACAACCGAGCTCGCTTGAAGCGTCGATCAGCGCATACGATGCCTGCAGTTCTTCTTCAACGACACTGCCATCCTTGGCGATACGGTCCGTGCCCCAACGTCCGATCGAACCGACAGCTACGCCGAAGCGTGCGCTAGCTGCTTTCAACTCCTTTACTTTGCCGGTGAATTCTTGGACATCTTTATCCACGTTAATACAGAATTCTACAAACTCCAATCCGAGTCCAGCAGCATGTTCGATGCTCTCAGAGTTTGGGGAAGCAATTATGCCTAGTTTCATGATTATTCTCTCCTCCAATGAAGTGACGGATGGTTTTCATTTTACCGCCCCTGCTGCAATCCCTTTAATAATGTATTTCTGCGAAAACACGTAGAATATGACAACCGGAATGACCGTTAACGTGAGTCCGGCCATCGCGAGGTTCCACACAATGGTGAACTCTCCGAAGAAGTAGAAGGTGGACAGCGGAATCGTGCGCAGCCCTTTATCCGCAAGCGTCAAAGACGGCAGCAGGTAATCGTTCCAAAGGGCAATCACATCCAAAATCGCAATGGTAACGGTGATCGTCTTCAGCAGGGGAAAAACGATTCTCCAAAACACGCCGAATTTGGAGCAGCCGTCCAGGGTTGCGGCTTCCTCCAGAGCGATCGGAACAGACTTCATGAAGCCATGATAAAGGAATACCGCCATGCTCGCGTTGAATCCGACATTCATATAGATCAAGCCGCCGTGTGTGTTCAGCATCGGGATATGAAAATTCGTACGGATGAAGTCCATGACTTGCATCAAAGGCATCATCAAGGTCTGAAAAGGAATCAGCATCGTCGCGACAAGCGTCATGAAGATGATTTGGCTTAACCGGTTGTTCGTCCTCACCAGCATCCATGCCGTCATGGAGGACAAGATCACGATAAACAAAACAGAAACAACGGTAACAAATAAGGAGTTGCGGAACGCGGTCAGAAAATTCATCTTATCCATGGCTTGTGCGTAGTACTGAAAGCTCAAGGAAGAAGGCAGAGCCAGTGCGCTTTGATATAATTCCGCACGATTTTTGAACGAGTTGACCACCATGATGTAAACCGGAGATAAGAAGGCAACTGCAAGAACGACAAGTAAAATTTCGGACACATATTTACCTATTTGCTTCATCACATTTGCACCTCTCTCTTTTTCGTGATGATCACCTGCGTCAAGGTGATGATGGCCACGACCAAGAAAAAGATAATGGCTTTGGCCTGACCGAGTCCATAGTGGCCGTAGCCGAAAATTTCATTATAAATATTCATGGCGAACATTTCCGTCGCATTGCTGGGTCCGCCCTTGGTTAAGGACAAGTTCACGTCGAATATCTTGAATGCGCCGGACAGCGTCAGAAACAAGCATATGGTGAAAGAAGGCATAAGCAGCGGAAAAATAATCCGGGTCAGCCTGTGCCACAAATTGGCGCCGTCGACTTTGGCCGCTTCGATCAAGTCATCTGGAACTCCCTGAATACCGGCGATATAAATAATCATCGTGTATCCGGCCATCTGCCAAGTAAATACGATTACCATGGCGTATAACGCGTATTGCGGATCGAGCAGCCAGTTAAAGAAAATGCTGTGCAGACCGGTTTTGTCACCGATAAAATTGAAAGCGTCCGTAAAAATAAACTGCCAGATATAACCGAGAATCAAGCCGCCGATCAGGTTCGGCATGAAGAACATCGTACGAGCCGCGTTACTTACACGAAGCTTGGTCGTCACGATCAGCGAAAAGACCAATCCCAATAGATTGACGGCAATCAGTGCGAAGACGGTAAATTTCACGGTGTTCCAGGCGGATGCGATAAAACGGTCGTCTTGAAAGATCTGGACAAAGTTATTGAACCCGACGAAAATTTTGGGATTGGCAGGGATGCCGTCCCATTTATAGAACGAATAAACGATACCGATAATAAACGGAATAATGACGACGGTGGTAAAAATAAAGAGCAGCGGGACTGTGAATAGAGCGAACCAACCTTTATCCTTTCTTTTCATATCCGTTCCTTCTTTCCGGCTAAGTCTTTTAAATAGAATCAAGCCTCGATTGTGTGGTTGTCGGTCATGATGTGGTTGGAAAATGCAATCACGACTTGATTACATTCAAAAGTAACGGGCTGTGTTGAAAACGAAAAGCCTAACGCTCCAGGAATGCAGCGTGTGAGGTTAGGCTTTCGCTTCATTGAAGCTTGTGAGTTATTTAGAGGCTTTGGCCCAGGCAGCATCCAATTTTTGCAGGAATTGCTGACCGGTCATATCTTTCTTAAGGAAGTATTCCTGTGCGACTGGGGTGAGATCGTTAATGATGATACCTTGCGGGAAATAATTGGTCGCCCAAGGAATCGTCTGCCCGCTCTTCGCGGCATCATAAACGGTTTTGGACAACGGATCCAGATTGGCTGCTTCGATGTTGGTCATGGCCGGAATGAACTTAAAGTCATTGACAATGGCGTTTTTGCCGGTATCACTGGTGAACAGCCAGTTGAGGAAAGCGCTGGCCGCTTTGATTTCGTCCGGGTCCGCTTTTCCATTGATGACCCAGTTGCTTGCTACGCCTACAGCGAGTTTGTTATTGCCTGCCAACGGAAACGGCATCATACCGACGTCAAAGCCCAATTTGCCATAGTCCTTGAACATGCCATAGCTCCAGTTGCCTTGATGAACCATGGCCGTTTTGCCTGTTGCAAAGTCACCCATCTGCGAGTCATATTTCACTTGCATCGGATTTATCGTGTTCGCTTTGATCGCGTCAATGAATTTGCCGAATTCCTGGAACTCTTTGGTGTCCGCCATCTTCACTTCGCCTTTGTTCAACTTGTCAATAAAGGCTTGTGGGTCTGGCTGTAAAGCAAAAGGAGTGTTGATGATGTGCCCGATCAAGAAATAGGCTTCTTGAGAGAGGCTCAGACCATTTTTGCCTTTGGCTTTCAGATCTTGCAGCGTTTTTGTAAAAGATGCGAGATCCGTTACGTTCTTCGGATCAACCAGGCTCTTGTTATAAACCAAACCGTAACCTTCTACGCCGTATGGAACGCCGACGGTTTTGCCGTCTTCCTTCAAGTCCATGTTCGGGGCGATATTCTTCACATACGGTTCATTGCTCAAATCGTAAAAGTAAGATTTGAACTTAGCCGCTTCCGGACCTGGGCCGATGCTAAAAATGGACGGGCCTTGGTTGCTGGTCAGCTTCGCTTGCAGTTGGGTCAGGTAAGCGTCGCCTGCGGAACCCCAGACTTCAACCTGATTACCGGTTTCTTGTGTATACTTCTTGGCCAGATCCTCCAGCGGTTGGGCAATTTCAACCTTGGATTGGAAAATGGTGATTTTCTTCAGTTTTTCCGCTGATGCCGGTGCCGATGCCGATGCGGAACCCGAAGCCGATGCAGAAGGAGAACTGGAACCGCTGTTAGAACCGCCACAGCCTACCAACGCCCCGATCAGAACAGTCGCTGTCAATAAACCAAATACTTTTTTTACTTTTTTCAAATTTTGCGCCTCCCCAAAACTCTATTTAGTAAAACGTTTACATCCCTATAATATTAACGAATCATGCAGATGTCAACTAAAAATGAATGCCATTTCATAATATTTTCCTGCAAGAACCTTAATTTTTTACTTGATATTTTACTTGTTTTACTTTTATTTTACTGTTTTTCTCCATTTGATCGTAGCACTCAGCTTAAAGGGTTCCTTGCTCGCGGTACCATTTATCATTCCCAGCAGCTCCTTAGCTGCCAAATAGCCGCTTTCATAACGTGGAATCGAAATGGTAGTCAACCCTGCCATAGCCGCAGTATCCGAATCATCAAACCCTGTGACGGAAATATCCTCCGGAACTCTAATATTGTTTTCTTCAAATGCTTTAATGGCTCCAATGGCCATATTATCATTGGCACAAACCAAAACCTCAGGCAAAACATTGCTCAAGATCATGATCTTGGCTGCCTGATAACCGCTATCCTCCCGATAATTTCCGTGAAAATAATTTCGATGGTCAAACCTGATATCGTTTTGGGCCAATGTGTCCGCGAACCCGGCAAAACGTTCTTTATTATCTAAGGTAAACTCCAATCCGCCGATATAACCGAACCGTTTGAACCCTTTGTCTACCAGCACCTGTACCATTTCAGACATCACGGGATAGTTATCAACAATCACACTTTTGGTATTGGCATATGGATTCTCAATCACTCTATCCATAAGCACGATTGGAAACGCACTCTTGGCAAGAGAGATTAAATATTCATCCGTCATATTTCCATCCAGGCTGATGGTACCGCTTGCAAAACTGCTCCGCATAAAATTTGCACTTGATTTATGGGTACAGATAATCAAATCATATCCGTTTTCTGTTAGATAGTCGCTGATCCCCTTAATGATTTTTAAATAAAAATCCCTGTCAAAATCACTGAAGATAAACACAATCGTATTGGATTTACCTGATTTCAAGTATTTTTTCATGACATCCGGGTGATATCCCTGTTCCGAGCAAATTTGCAGCACTCGTTCCCTTGTCGCCTGTCCTACATTTTTTCGACCATTCAGCACATTGGACACGGTAGAAACAGAGACATCCGCGAGCTCCGCAATCTTCTTAACACCAACCATATCTTATGCCCTCCTGAATTTATTTTTATAGTTAATATATCATGTTCAATTTTTTTTTGT
>JAQBPQ010000126.1 GCA_028287445.1 Cohnella sp. | reverse complement strand
CCTAACCGTTTTTAGTATAATGGGCGGTGGACAAATCCAATGAAAGGACAAGCCACTATACAAAAAGAGTACAACATTTATCAGAAAAAAAACAGAAGATAAGTTCACACATCAATTCAGGACATATAGGTAATACAACAAAATATGCAGCTGCTACCATTAGCTATTAGAAATAATGTAACCTTTTTGCTCTGGTAAAAGCAGAAACAGAAACATGGTATAAGACATTATAGCTTTCGTATGACTAAGATCAGGTTGACTTTGTCCCCAGATGATAATTTAACAAATTTTACATAAACATTTAAATTCGTACCTCGACGCCTACTGTTTAAACCGCCACTTTACTCCACTCTCCCGATTTCATGTCTCCCATTTTCATAAATGCAACCACCGCACTTCAGCGCACAAATCGATAAACATCAAAATGTCTACGGCAGAGGGGCAAGATAAGTACTGATGCCCCCCGCAGTCAGCTGAAGCTCTACTAATTATCTTGGGAGAATACGTCGCTCGCATTAACGTCGGGTTAAACACCCGAATAAGCCATAAATCCGCCGTCCACCGGTACGGTTATTCCGGTTACGAAGCCCGACGTGGTCTCGTCGACTAGCCATAGCAAGGTGCCTAGTAGATCATCTGGCTTGCCGAATCTACGCATTGGAGTATGGGTAATGATTTTATGCGATCTTTCCGTTAAGGAACCATCTTCGTTGGTCAGTAATCTTTGATTTTGTTCTGTCAGGAAGAATCCGGGGGCGATCGCATTAACTCTAATTCCGGAATCCGCCATATGGACGGCAAGCCATTTGGTGAAGTTCTCGATCCCCGCTTTAGCCACGCTATAGATAGGCACCTTAGTCATAGGGCTCGGAGCGCTCATGGAGGACATATTAATCACGACAGCACCCGTGCGATTGATCATCTTTCTGGTGAAAATTTGCGTCGGGATGAGGGTGCCAAGGAAATTCAAGTTAAACACATATTCAACGCCTTCAGAGCTTAAGTCGAAAAAGGTGGTGATCTCCTTGTTCACCAGGTCTTCCGGCTTCAACGTTTCTTTCGTGGTCGTCCCCTTCGGATGGTTCCCACCCGCTCCGTTTAGTAAAATATCACAAACGCCAAGCTTCTCCAACACTACCCGCTCTGCAGCCTTTACGCTTTCCAAATCCAACACGTCACAGGCAACTGCGATTGCCTCTCCGCCTTCTTTTCTGATCACCTCCGCAACGGCTTGCCCTTTTTCCACCGTTCGGTTTAAAACAGCAACCTTGACTCCCTGTCTACCTAACTCTCTGGCCATGGCCGAACAGAGAACCCCGCTTCCACCGGTGATGACCGCTACTTTTCGTTGCAAATTTTCATGAATGGGCAGCATAACTTTTCCCCTTTCGTTGTCTTTCCAGCGAATCCCAAATCCCCCACAAATACATGATCCCGAGTGCCCGATCATAGAGCCCATAACCGGGTCTGCACTGCTCATTCCAAATATGCCTGCCGTGATCCGGCCTTGCGTATCCGGTAAAGCCATTCTCGTGATAAGCTTTCACAATATCGCAAATATCCACCGAACCGTCGCAAGCCCGATGAGAGGTCTCGATAAAATCGCCGTTTTCATACAATCTGACATTCCTAATATGGGCAAAAGGTATCCGATCAGCAAACTCTCTCACCATCTCTGCTACGTTATTGTTCGGATTTACGCCGAGAGAGCCGCTGCACAGTGTCACGCCGTTATAAGGGTTGTCAACCAGCTTCAGGAGCCTACCGATGTTCTCCTTGTTCGTGATGATACGCGGCAGCCCAAAAATTGACCATGGCGGATCGTCGGGATGAATGGCCATCTTAATATCGTTGAGCTCAGCTATTGGTATGATTTGCTCCAGAAAAAATTTAAGATTGTTCCACAAATCCTCTTCCGTTACATCCTTATAAGCTGCAAAAAGCTCGGATAGACGCTGCAGTCTCACCGGTTCCCAGCCAGGCATCGTGAAATCCGGGTAGTCGGCGATTTTACGCACCAATTCCATCGGGTCCATATTGGCTACCTTCGCCTTCTCATAGAAAAGCGCGGTTGAGCCGTCCTCGAGTTCCTTGTACAAATCCGTGCGAATCCAATCAAACACCGGCATGAAGTTGTAGCAAATCACCTTGACGCCGACCTTGGCCAGATTCTCGATTGTTCTTTTATAATTTTCGATATACTTATCCCGGGTAGGCCGGCCCAACTTGATGTCTTCGTGCAGGTTTACGCTCTCGACAACCTCGATATGTAACCCGTATTTTTCAACCTGCTCTTTAAAGGCAAGTAATCGATCCACAGGCCATTCTTCGCCCGCGTGAATGTCATGGAGCGCCCAGACCACCCCCTCTACGCCGGGGATTTGTTTGATCTGCTTCAGCGTTACGGAATCGTTGCCTTCGCCATACCATCTAAATACCATTCTCACCGTACTTTCCTCCTTATTACGTTGTTGCGTTGTCAATACTGTATGACCAGATAATAGGATAGTCCTGCGTGACGTATTAGACGCCGAACTTATCAGCCAGCCTCTTAGCCAGTTCATCATCCGGGAGAGGATTGCGGTGTGTGTTCTCCAAATAAATATATTTCTCGGTTTCCGGCATTAAAAATTGTTTGTACCAATGGAAGAAATCCGGGTTGTCCCCATGCATGCGAAGCCAGCGGCGGAGAGTGTCCATGTTTTGAACCGTGCTCTTGATATTCGTAAGCCAATCCGCCCGGAAGAAATGGGACCATTTCCCGTGCTCGGCTTGCTTCAGCGCGATAAGGCCCTTCTCATACTTCCACATCGCCTGAGAAGCATAAACGAACGCTAGCGGATAGTTACCTTCCCGGTAAGCGGAGTACGATTTCCCGAGCTTTGCGAAGCCCTCGCACCCGGACAAATGCAGCTCTACATGAAGCTGCAAATGATCCTGCAGTCGGAGACGTTCTGGTTCCGAAAGCCCGGGAAGCAGCCCTTCAATCCGCTCTATCAGTTCGAGCCAACCAGGAACAGCATCGGCGCACTTCCGGCGAAACCACTCAACTTGATCCGGAAAATTGACTTTACCCGTCGCCCAATACAACCTGTCCAGCGGTTGATCCGATTTTCCCTGTAGCCAGTGTCCGACGATTCTACGGGCCGGATGGTGATAAAACTCATCTCCCGCCCGGTCGTCTTCATTCGGACCATATGGAATCGTTCGACGCGCATAGTCACGATACAGTTCGGCGATTGCTATTGGACCGGAAGGGAACATCCGGCTGATAAACGATTGAAGATGCTCCTCCGCATCTACTTCTCCCCGCATCCACATCTCGCGTACCAAGTCCAGCGTATAGACATGCGGGCGGATGTTTCCGCTATTGACGAGCACGTAATCCTTGGCGCCTGCCTGAAACGCCCCCTCTATCTCTCCTCTGATCAAATCGGCCGAAGCTGGGAACAAAGTTAAATGAGTGGAGGCTTGAAGATCGTGAAACGTCACGTGGTAGTAAATTCCATGTTTTCCATTATCGTTATTATTGGGCAAGGACGGAATACGCAGGTTCTCGTTGCCGTTGCGGCGGGAAACCATCTTGCCGTATCCGTTGTCCGCCCAAATCTTGATGATATCGTCTGGAATATTGATATGACCCGCTTTATACAATTCCGAGATCTCCCCATACAACGCTACGCAGCAGTACGGATCGGCCACCTTGGCACGAACCATATCGTATTGTTTGCGCACGACGCGGCTGATCATTTCACCGCGCTTCTCAGGCGTATCGAAGGCGGGATCCTGTATCCAAAAAGGCTGGTCACCTTGCCCGCGGAAGGAAAGAACCCAAACAATCTTACGGTTCTTCTGCTTTTCAATCGCTTCTTCCCATAAGGTCTCGAACAGTTCCGGGTTCTCTTTATAGCTTGCTTTCTTTCCAGGATAGGCTCGCAGAAACATCTCGGCGCCTAGAGGCTCGGCATGATGATGCGTTACCCATAACCCCATCTCCGCCGCTAGGTCGGCATGGATCCCGTGCTTCGGCAGATCGGTACCGGGTATCACCATATTCCCTCCGCAGCGCAGCAACGCCTCGAAGACCGGCTGCCATACCTCGCGAGTCGGAGGATACTCCTCCTTCCACCCGATTAGGCATACCTCATCGTTGACGAACCAGCCACGGAACCGGACGAATGGCTCTGGCGAATCATAATCCGTAACAGGAATCTCTATTTGGTTGCGCCGTTCAGGTAGCAGGTCCGCCCAGAACCAGAACGGATCGACGCCAAGATACTTCCTGCTGTACCTGAGCATGCCATAGACTAGGCCGAGATCATCGCTCGCAGCAATGTGAAGCTCTGTTCTGCCGCCGTTCGTGACGAAACGGAAGCAAAACGCCTCCGGCCGTTCCGGACACCGGTCCCCGGGCACCGTGTAGCGAAAAACCACGTCGGCATGTTCCTCCTCTTCCAAGACGATGGCCGGAACAGTACCCAGAACCTGTTTGTGGTCCCGTTTTATCATTTCCCAAGTATGGCGGATAGGCGAAGCCGGATCATTCGGAATGCGATAAGTCGTATTACGGTCAATGATAAATGACAATTTTAAATCTCCTTCCTCATTTATAAAGACGCCAGCCCTTCAACAAAAAGGGTAGCATACTTTTATTTGCTCTTGTTATCCATCTTACTTCTTCCTTTCCTCGAGACTGCTCCCGGTAGTAATGGCCAGATCCGCAAAATTCTCAATATGGCTACTCTTTTCATAGAAGTAGGTGGCATTTTTCAGCACCCCTTTTCGAGTATAGAACGGATCGTCCGGCTGCAGTGGGAGTTGGACGCATTCGCCGGTGCTTGCAGATTTGTAAATGCTCATAATCAATTCCAATGTGTCTCGTCCGCTAATACCGTCAATGAGCACGGGTGCGCCGGTCTCAATGGCTGTCAACACATTATCGATTTGGCCCGTATGCCCTTGATACGGAAGATCCGGCAAGTTGTCGTAATATTGCTGAATTTTCGTTTCCAGCTCCGTATTCGGCTCAGGGAATCCGTTTGGCTTGGAGGCTGATGCCTTTGGTTTCCACGGAACGGAAA
>JAQBPQ010000111.1 GCA_028287445.1 Cohnella sp. | reverse complement strand
GCTAACGCCGCCTCTTCCCGGCGGTAAACGTCATGTCGAAGGTCATTCAGAGATGAGTGGTGCAAAACTTATAAATCCCGAGTGACATAAAAAAAGGCATCCCAGATGGGATGCCTTGACGCTCATTACTTCTGGATCGATGCAACCGCGCCAGCGCCTACCGTACGGCCGCCTTCGCGGATAGCGAAGCGTGTACCCTCTTCGATCGCGATCGGCGAGATCAGTTGAACCGTAACCGTGATATTATCGCCCGGCATTACCATCTCTGTGCCTTCCGGCAGGTTGATGATGCCCGTTACGTCAGTCGTCCGGAAGTAGAACTGCGGACGGTAACCTGTGAAGAAAGGCTTATGACGGCCACCTTCAGCTTGGGTCAAAACGTAGATTTGAGCGGTAAACTCGGTGTGAGGCTTAACCGATCCCGGTTTAACGATTACTTGACCGCGCTCGATGTCTTTACGCTCTACACCGCGAAGCAGTGCGCCAACGTTGTCGCCGGCTTGAGCTTGGTCGAGCAGTTTGCGGAACATTTCAACGCCTGTAACAACCGTTTTGCGGGTTTCTTCTTGCAGACCAACGACTTCAACCTCGTCGCCGATTTTTACGATTCCGCGCTCAACACGGCCGGTAGCAACCGTACCGCGGCCCGTAATCGTGAATACGTCCTCGACAGGCATCAAGAAAGGCTTGTCGGTAGCGCGTTCCGGAGTCGGGATGTAGCTGTCCACTTGCTCGAACAGTTCAATGATTTTGTCGCCCCAAGGACCTTCAGGGTTTGCCAGAGCTTCACGAGCAGAGCCGCGGATGATCGGTGTGTCGTCGCCCGGGAACTCATACTCGTTCAGCAGGTCGCGAACTTCCATTTCAACCAGCTCAAGCAGTTCTTCGTCATCTACCGTGTCGCATTTGTTCAAGAATACGACGATGTAAGGAACGCCTACTTGACGGGAGAGCAGGATGTGCTCGCGCGTTTGCGGCATTGGGCCGTCAGCTGCGGATACAACCAGGATCGCGCCGTCCATTTGAGCAGCGCCGGTGATCATGTTTTTAACATAGTCGGCGTGTCCAGGGCAGTCAACGTGTGCATAGTGACGGTTTGGAGTTTCGTACTCAACGTGAGCGGTGGAAATCGTGATACCGCGCTCACGCTCTTCCGGAGCTTTGTCGATTTGGTCGAATGCGACAGCCGCGCCTCCGAATTTTTTGGACAGAACAGTCGTAATAGCAGCCGTCAACGTCGTTTTACCGTGGTCAACGTGACCGATCGTACCGATGTTAACGTGCGGCTTGTTACGTTCAAATTTGGCTTTTCCCATTGTTAATTACCTCCTTATTAAGTAAAAGGAATTTATTTGTGGTGGGATGGAAGATCCGGGCTGCGTACTCCCAAACCCAACCGCTTTCACAGGTAGTGAACTTATTGGCCTTTCGATTTCGCGATGATTTCTTCAGAAATCGATTTCGGCACTTCTTCGTAGTGGGACAACTCCATCGAGAATACCCCACGGCCTTGTGTACCGGAACGAAGCGTTGTGGAATATCCGAACATCTCGGCGAGAGGCACCTTAGCACGGATAATTTGTGCGCCTGAACGCGAATCCGTACCTTCGATGCGTCCGCGGCGGGAACTCAGCATCCCCATTACGTCGCCGAAGTACTCTTCCGGAACGGTAACTTCGACTTTCATGACCGGCTCGAGCAGCACCGGATTACATTTCTCCTTGGCTGCTTTAAGCGCCATGGAGCCAGCGATTTTGAACGCCATCTCGGAGGAGTCGACATCATGGTACGAACCGTCGAACACAGTGGCTTTGATGTCAACCAGCGGGAAACCCGCCAGGACACCGTTCTTCATCGACTCTTCAATACCGGCACCGATAGGAGCAATGTACTCCCGCGGTACTACGCCGCCGACGACCTTGCTCTCGAACACATAGCCGGCACCCGGCTCCTGTGGCGTGAACTCCACCCAGCAATGGCCGTATTGACCACGGCCGCCGGACTGGCGGACAAACTTGCCTTCCACTTTCGCGGACGTTTTGAACGTCTCGCGGTAAGCGACTTGCGGTTTGCCGACGTTAGTCTCGACCTTGAACTCGCGAAGCATGCGGTCGACGAGAATCTCCAGATGGAGCTCGCCCATGCCCGCGATGATCGTTTGTCCGGTTTCTTCATCCGTATGGGCGCGGAAGGTCGGATCTTCCTCGGCTAGCTTCTGCAGAGCGATACCCATCTTGTCTTGGTCGGCTTTGGTTTTGGGCTCGACCGCGAGTTGGATAACCGGCTCGGGGAAGTTCATCTTCTCCAGAATAACCGGATGTTTCTCATCGCACAGTGTGTCTCCAGTCGTCGTATCTTTCAAGCCTACCGCAGCCGCAATGTCACCAGCATAAACAATACTGATTTCCTGACGGCTGTTGGCATGCATCTGAAGGATCCGTCCGACCCGCTCGCGTTTGCCCTTCGTTGCATTCACGACGTACGAACCGGCATTGAGTACGCCGGAGTATACGCGGAAGAACGTCAGTCTGCCGACGAAAGGATCGGTCGCAATTTTGAACGCCAATGCGGAGAACGGTTGTTCATCCGAGGATTTGCGGATTGTTTCCGTGCCGTCTTCGAGATGTCCCTTGATGTCCGGAACGTCGGTCGGAGCCGGCAGGTAATCCACGACTGCGTCCAGCATAGGCTGTACGCCTTTGTTGCGGTAAGAGGAGCCGCAGACGACCGGATAGATTTTCACATCCACGACGCCTTGACGCAAAGCTTTCTTCAGTTCCGGAATGGTGATTTCTTCACCTTCCAGATATTTCATCATCAACACTTCGTCAAGCTCGGCCACTTTCTCGACAAGTTCGGCACGAAGTTCTTCGGCTTTGCTTCTTAGATCAGCGGGAACATCGACTTTCTGCGGATCTTGGCCGAGATCGTCCAGATAGGTATAAGCGACCATTTCGATCAGATCGATGATACCTACAAACTCATTCTCTGCGCCGATCGGCAGTTGAATGGCGACGGCATTGGCGCCCAAACGCAACCTCATGTCTTTAATGACATTCAGGTAATCCGCACCAATGATGTCCATTTTGTTGACGTAGGCGATCCGCGGAACGCCGTAACGGTCAGCTTGACGCCAAACCGTCTCGGATTGCGGCTCTACGCCTTCTTTGGCGCTGAATACGCCAACGGCTCCGTCCAATACGCGCAAGGAGCGCTCAACTTCCACCGTAAAGTCAACGTGACCCGGGGTGTCGATAATATTGATGCGGTGACCTTTCCACTGGGCGGTCGTCGCGGCGGACGTGATCGTGATACCGCGCTCCTGCTCCTGCTCCATCCAGTCCATCGTCGCCGCACCTTCGTGCACTTCGCCGATTTTGTGAACGCGGCCGGTGTAGAACAGGATCCGCTCCGTGGTGGTGGTTTTACCCGCATCGATATGCGCCATGATACCGATATTACGCGTATTCTTTAAGGAGAACTCTCTTGCCATGGTTGATCTCCCTTCGATTACCAGCGGTAGTGGGCGAACGCTTTGTTCGCTTCCGCCATTTTGTGCGTATCTTCGCGCTTTTTAACCGCTGCTCCCGTGTTGTTGGAAGCGTCGATAATTTCAGCTGCAACCCGTTCTTCCATCGTCTTCTCTCCACGGTTGCGGGAGTAGTTGACGAGCCAGCGAAGTCCGAGCGACGTACGGCGTTCCGGTTTTACTTCAATCGGAACTTGATAGTTGGCACCGCCGACACGACGTGCTTTAACTTCCAATACAGGCATGATATTCTTGATGGCAGCTTCGAAAACTTCCATCGGGTCTTTGCCGGTGCGCTCTTGAATCAGATTGAAAGCATTGTACAAAAGCTGTTGCGCAACGCCTTTCTTTCCGTCGATCATGATGCGGTTCACCAGGCGGGTAACGAGTTTGCTACTGTAAATCGGATCCGGGAGTACATCCCGTTTCGGAACTGGTCCTTTGCGAGGCATCGAAGTTCCTCCTTTCTTTGTCCATCTTTTGGGCCGCTATAGGCGAATCAATCGCTTTTAAACGAGCTTATGATTTTTTAACTTTCGGACGTTTCGTACCGTATTTGGAACGACCTTGCATCCGGTTGTTCACGCCTGCGGTGTCAAGAGCGCCGCGAACGATGTGGTAACGCACACCCGGAAGGTCTTTGACCCGGCCGCCGCGGATGAGCACGACGCTGTGCTCCTGCAGGTTGTGGCCGATCCCCGGAATGTAGGCGGTCACCTCGACGCGGTTTGTGAGGCGTACCCGCGCGTATTTACGGAGTGCGGAGTTCGGTTTTTTCGGTGTCATCGTGCCTACACGGGTGCAAACCCCGCGTTTTTGAGGTGCGCTGAGATCGGTCTCTACCCGTTTCAGAGCGTTGAAGCCCTTCTGCAGTGCAGGAGACTTTGATTTGACCACCTTCGGTTGACGGCCTTTACGAACGAGCTGGTTAATTGTTGGCATGTTGCCACCCCCTTCCATGATTGATCTTACTGCTGCAAGAACGACGGCGATACCGAGACGCAAAGCCCACAGATCCAGGCGGTTCATTCTGAGAAACGAGAAAGGGCCGCACCGGTCGTTCTTCCGTAAAAGAACAATCGACACTAACCCATATGGCTTATTCCTCAACGACCGCGGCCATCGCCGCGCCCACTTCAATGCCGCACGCTTTACCCAAGTCTAGCATCGTGTCCACGTACGTCAGTTTAACGCCTGTCTGACCGCACAATTGAACAATTCGCGCCACCATTCGGGGATCTGCATCTTGCGCAACGAACACTTCGACGGCTTTACCAAGCTCAACCGTCTTCATCGTCTGTTTCATGCCGATTCTGACGTTGCCTTCCTGCAATCCGTTGTCACTCGCTGTCATGGACACCGACCTCCAATGGAAACAGTATCGAATACGTCTGGCACACACTAAGATATAGTAGCACCTTGGCATCTAGGTGTCAAGAAAACATCAAGAACAAAACGGCGGCCCTTGCGGGTCGCCGTTCGATCGTCTGTTTGTGCTCTTATTCAGCCGTCACAGTCTCCAGTTGAGCGGTACCTTCTTCGGACTCATCGGGCTGGGTGACAATACGGATATTGCGATATCTCGACATCCCCGTACCCGCCGGAATGAGTTTCCCGATAATGACGTTCTCCTTGAGACCGAGCAGGCGGTCGACTTTGCCTTTGATGGCGGCGTCGGTGAGCACACGTGTCGTCTCTTGGAAGGACGCGGCCGACAGGAACGAGTCGGTTTCCAGCGAAGCCTTGGTAATCCCGAGCAGTACCGGGCGGGCAACTGCCGGTTCTTTGCCGTTCAGAATCGCTTCGCGGTTGGCCGCTTCGTACTCATGAAGGTCAACAAATGCGCCTGGCAGCAAAATCGTATTGCCTGGATCGACGATTTTGATTTTACGAAGCATTTGCTTGATCATCACTTCGACGTGTTTGTCGTTGATTTCTACGCCTTGATTCCGGTAAACGCGCTGAACTTCCTGAAGGATATAGTTCTGCACGCCGCGGATCCCCTTGATGCGCAGCATCTCTTTCGGGTCGATGGAACCGTCTGTCAGTTCGTCGCCGGCTTCGATATGCTGGCCCTGGGTAACGCGGATACGCGAACCGTAAGTGACCGGATACAATTTCGTCTCGGCCTCGCCTTGAACTTCAATTTCGCGGCGGTCTTTGGTCTCGCGGATTTCTTTGATGACGCCGTCGATTTCGGAGATGATCGCCTGCCCTTTCGGATTGCGGGCTTCGAACAACTCCTGGATCCGCGGCAAACCTTGCGTAATATCGTCTCCGGCGACGCCCCCGGTATGGAAGGTACGCATCGTGAGCTGCGTTCCCGGTTCGCCGATCGATTGGGCCGCGATAATGCCGACGGCTTCGCCGATTTCGACTTTTTTGCCGGTTGCAAGGTTGCGTCCATAACACATTTTGCACACGCCGTGACGCGCGCGGCAGCTCAGAACCGAACGGATCTGCAGCTTTTTCACGCCGGCTTTGATTATCATTTCAGCCTTAGGGGTGTCCATCAACTCGTTGACATTCACGAGCACCTCGCCCGTTTCCGGGTGACGGACGGTCTCGAATGCATAACGGCCTTCGATCCGGTCGAACAGGTCCTCAATAACTTCCTTGCCGTCCTCGATCCGGGACACGATGATCCCTTTGTCTGTTCCGCAATCTTCTTCGCGAACAATGACGTCCTGCGCCACATCGACGAGACGACGGGTCAGGTAACCCGAGTCGGCCGTCCGGAGAGCCGTATCCGCCAAACCTTTGCGCGCGCCGTGAGTGGAGATGAAGTACTCCAATACCGTCAAACCTTCGCGGAAATTCGAGAGAATCGGCAATTCGATAATCCGGCCCGACGGGTTGGCCATGAGACCCCGCATACCGCCCAATTGGGTGATCTGCGATTTGTTACCCCGCGCCTTGGAATCCACCATGAGCATGATCGAATTGTAGCGGTCCATAGACTTCATCAGAATATCTGTCAGTTCGTCCTTGGTCCGGCTCCAAATTTCAATGACCCGGTCATACCGTTCTTCGTTCGTGATCAGACCGCGGCGGTATTGGGTCGTGATGACCTTAACCTTCTCTTCGGATATCCTCAAGATTTCTACTTTCTCTGGAGGAACCGTAACGTCGGATACGGCGATCGTAATTCCGGCTTTGGTCGAATAGGTGAAGCCCAGTTCCTTGATCCGGTCCAGGATGATCGACGTCAGCGTCGTATGGTAAATACGGAAGCATTCGCCGATGATTTGTCCCAGATATTCTTTGCCTACTGCGCCTGGTGTCGGTAATTCAGCCATGATTTTCTCAAGATCGGCGCCTTTGTCGTAAATGAAATACTTCTCAGGCGTACCTTTGAGCAAGTTTTCTTTAGTGGCTTCGTTGATATACGGGAACGTGTCCGGGAAAATCTCGTTGAAAATGATTTTGCCGATTGTCGTGACGATGAGCGCATCTTGCTGCTCCGGCGTGAACGTCTTCTTCTTCAACTCTCTTACCGGAATAACGACGCGGGCGTGCAGCGAGTAACCGCTTGTCTGGCGTTGGTAAGCGGATACCGCTTCGTTGACGTTGGCGAAACGAAGACCCGAACCCGGCGCTTCCTTGTTGTCCATGGTCAGGTAGAAGCAACCCAAAACCATATCCTGCGAAGGAGTAACAACCGGCTTGCCGTCTTTCGGATTCAAAATGTTGCCCGACGCCAGCATCAGCAGGCGCGCTTCGGCTTGCGCCTCGGCGGACAACGGGACGTGAACGGCCATTTGGTCACCATCGAAGTCGGCGTTGTATGCCGTACATACGAGAGGATGAAGCTTGATCGCGCGCCCTTCCACAAGGATAGGCTCGAATGCCTGAATCCCGAGGCGGTGAAGCGTAGGCGCACGGTTCAGCAGAACCGGGTGTTCTTTAATGACTTCTTCGAGCACGTCCCAAACTTCTGGACTAACCCGCTCGACTTTACGTTTCGCGCTTTTGATATTATGAGCCAGTCCCTTGACTACAAGCTCTTTCATCACGAAAGGCTTGAACAGTTCAAGGGCCATCTCTTTGGGCAGACCGCATTGGTACATTTTCAGGCTCGGACCGACAACGATAACGGAACGGCCGGAATAGTCGACGCGTTTACCGAGCAAGTTTTGACGGAAACGGCCTTGTTTTCCTTTGAGCATATGGCTGAGCGATTTGAGCGGACGGTTGCCGGGACCCGTTACCGGGCGGCCGCGGCGGCCGTTGTCGATCAATGCGTCGACGGCTTCCTGCAGCATCCGTTTCTCGTTTTGAACAATGATGTCCGGAGCACCCAGATCGAGCAGACGCTTCAACCGGTTGTTCCGGTTGATGACACGGCGGTACAGGTCGTTCAAGTCGCTTGTCGCGAATCGGCCGCCGTCCAACTGCACCATCGGGCGCAGTTCAGGCGGGATGACCGGAAGAACGTCGAGAATCATCCAGTCCGGCAGGTTGCCGGAGTTGCGGAACGACTCAACGACTTCAAGCCGCTTGATCGCCCGGTTGCGGCGTTGACCCTGTGCCGTGCGCAGCTCTTCCTTGAGCATCTCCAGTTCACGGTCGAGATCGATGTCTTGAAGAAGCCTTTTGACGGCTTCCGCACCCATCCCGGCTTGGAAAGCATAACCGTATTTCTCACGGTAGCTGCGGTATTCTTTCTCCGACAGCAGCTGTTTCTTTTCCAGCGGCGTATCGCCCGGGTCGGTTACCACGTAGGAAGCGAAGTAAATAATCTCTTCCAGCGAACGCGGCGACATGTCCAGAGCAAGACCCATCCGGCTCGGAATACCTTTGAAGTACCAAATGTGTGACACCGGAGCGGCCAATTCAATATGGCCCATGCGCTCACGGCGAACTTTGGCACGGGTTACTTCGACGCCGCAGCGATCGCAAACAACGCCTTTATAACGGACACGTTTGTACTTTCCGCAATGACATTCCCAGTCCTTGGTCGGTCCGAAAATTTTCTCGCAGAACAAACCTTCCTTTTCCGGCTTCAGCGTGCGGTAGTTGATCGTTTCGGGCTTCTTGACTTCACCGCGCGACCAAGACCGGATCTTATCCGGGGATGCGAGTCCGATTTTCATAAACTCAAAGTTGTTTACATCTAACAAGGAGCAAGCCCTCCTTCATTCTGGCTGAGAATGTTCGAAACGTAAGCGACGGCCCCGAAGGTCCGGCAAATCTTGGTTTGAGGCATTATTCCACGCCGACTTCCGTACCTTCGAGATTCAGATTCAACTTATCGCCCGCCGCATCATCTTCGTCGTCGGACTCTCTCAATTCGATCTCTTCTTCATTTTCGGTGAGGATTTTGACATCCATCCCCAGACTCTGAAGCTCCTTGATCAATACCTTGAACGATTCCGGAACGCCAGGTTCCGGTACGTTCTCGCCCTTGACGATGGATTCGTACGTTTTGACGCGACCGACGACATCATCGGATTTGACGGTCAAAATTTCCTGCAGCGTATAAGCGGCGCCATAGGCTTCCAACGCCCATACTTCCATCTCCCCGAATCGCTGACCGCCGAATTGGGCTTTACCGCCCAACGGCTGCTGCGTAACGAGCGAGTACGGGCCGGTGGAACGGGCGTGAATTTTATCGTCGACCATGTGAGCCAGCTTGATCATATACATGACGCCCACGGTGACTTCTCGTTCGAACGGTTCGCCTGTGCGGCCGTCGTACAATCTCGTTTTCCCGTTGCGCTGCATGCCGGCTTCTTCCATGGTGTCGAATACATCGTTTTCGCGAGCTCCGTCGAATACCGGTGTGGATGCGCGAATACCGAGGATCTTGCAGGCCATGCCCAAGTGAACTTCGAGCACCTGACCGATGTTCATCCGCGAAGGAACGCCGAGCGGGTTGAGAACAACCTGTACCGGTGTGCCGTCCGGCAGGAACGGCATGTCTTCTTCCGGAAGAATCCGGGCGATGACGCCTTTGTTCCCGTGACGGCCGGCCATTTTGTCACCTTCGGAAATTTTGCGTTTCTGCGCGATATAGGCGCGCACCAGTTGGTTAACGCCCGGCGGCAGCTCGTCGCCGTTCTCGCGGGTGAACACTTTCACGTCGACGACGATTCCATCGGTTCCGTGCGGTACACGCAGCGAAGTATCGCGCACTTCACGCGCCTTCTCGCCGAAGATCGCATGGAGCAAACGTTCTTCCGCAGTCAGTTCGGTGACGCCCTTCGGCGTTACTTTGCCGACCAGGATGTCGCCTGCGGTGATTTCAGCGCCGACACGGATGATGCCGCGCTCGTCGAGGTTGCGCAATGCGTCTTCGCCGACGTTCGGAATGTCGCGTGTAATTTCTTCCGGTCCTAGCTTGGTGTCCCGCGCTTCGGATTCGTATTCCTCGATGTGAATCGAAGTGAAGACATCCTCGCGAACCATCTTCTCAGAGAGCAGGATGGCGTCCTCATAGTTGTACCCTTCCCAAGTCATGAAGGCCACGACGACGTTGCGTCCAAGCGCCAATTCGCCGGCATCCGTGGAAGGACCATCGGCGAGGATGTCGCCCTTCTTGACGATCTCGCCTTTGCGGCAGATCGGACGTTGGTTAATGCACGTGCCTTGGTTGGAGCGCATGAATTTTTGAAGCTTATATTTTACGATGTCGCCTTTGACTTCCTTGCCGTCTACCATTTCGATCCGGCGCAGCCAAATTTCGTTAGCGCTGACACGCTCGATGACGCCGTCATATTTGGATACAATACATACGCCGGAGTCTTTCGCAGACTTATACTCCATGCCTGTGCCGACATACGGCGAATCCGGCACTAGCAACGGAACCGCTTGACGCTGCATGTTGGAGCCCATGAGCGCACGGTTGGAGTCATCGTTCTCGAGGAACGGGATCATCGCGGTCGCCACGGATACAACCTGCTTCGGCGAAACGTCGATGTAGTCGACACGATCGCTAGGCATTGTGACAATGTTGTCCGCTTGTTTGTTGTAACGAACGATGACGCTGTCTTCCACGAATGAACCATCCGGTTTCAACTTCACGTTCGCCTGAGCGATGATATAGTTGTACTCTTCGTCTGCTGTCATATAGACGATCTCATCCGTTACCCGGTTCGTCTTCGCATTGACTTTACGATATGGAGCTTCGATAAACCCATACTCGTTGATCCGCGCGTACGTGGACAGAGAGTTGATCAATCCGATGTTCGGACCTTCCGGCGTCTCGATCGGGCACATTCGGCCGTAGTGGGATGGGTGAACGTCCCGCACTTCAAAGCCGGCGCGTTCCCGCGTCAAACCGCCAGGTCCGAGTGCGGATAAGCGGCGCTTATGCGTAAGCTCTGCCAACGGATTCGTCTGATCCATGAACTGGGACAGCTGCGAGGATCCGAAAAACTCTTTAATGGCGGCAATGACCGGACGGATGTTGATCAAAGCCTGTGGCGTAATCGCGTTTTGATCCTGAATGGACATGCGTTCGCGAACGACACGCTCCATCCGGGACAAGCCGATCCGGAACTGGTTCTGCAGCAGCTCGCCGACCGAGCGCAGACGACGGTTGCCCAAATGATCGATGTCGTCCGTGCTGCCGATGCCGTGCAGCAGGTTCATGAAATAGTTAATAGAAGCGATAATATCCGCCGGCGTAATATGCTTCACCGATTTGTCGATGATACCGTTGGAAATAAGCTTCACCACTTTGCCCTCTTCGATTGGAGACAACACGCTGATCGTTTGAAGCGGAATATCTTCGGACTCATTCACACCGCCAACAACGCGATGATTTTTGAATCCCACGTTCTTTTCGAGCATCGGTAAAATTTGATCGAGCAAACGGCGGTCGATCATTTGGCCGGATTCCGCCAAGATTTCGCCGGTGGACGGATCAACAAGCGTCTCTGCCAGACGTTGATCGAAGAGCCGGTTTTTAATGTGCAGTTTTTTATTAATCTTGTAACGGCCTACGTTGGCCAAATCATAACGTTTGGGATCGAAGAAACGGGCGATCAGCAAGCTGCGCGCGTTTTCTAAGGTCGGCGGTTCGCCCGGGCGAAGGCGCTCATAGATCTCAATCAGCGCTTTCTCCGTCGAATCCGTGTTGTCTTTCTCGAGCGTATTGCGGATATATTCATCATGACCCAGCAGGTCGAGAATCTCCGCATCCGTACCGAAACCAAGGGCACGCAAAAGCACGGTCACCGGAATTTTCCGGGTCCGATCGATCCGTACATAGACGATGTCCTTAGCGTCCGTTTCCAGTTCAAGCCAGGCTCCGCGGTTCGGGATCACCGTTGCGGTATAAGTCTTCTTACCGTTTTTGTCTAATTTATTGCTGTAGTATACACTCGGGGAACGAACCAATTGGCTGACGATAACGCGCTCCGCACCGTTGATGATGAACGTGCCGGTTTCCGTCATGAGCGGGAAATCGCCCATGAAAACTTCCTGCTCCTTCACCTCGCCGGTCTCTTTGTTGAGCAGACGCACTTTAACACGCAGCGGAGCCGCATAAGTGACATCGCGTTCCTTAGAATCATCGACGGAATACTTGGGTTCTCCCAGGCTGTAATCGACAAACGCCAATATCAAATTGCCGGTGAAATCCTGAATAGGCGAAATGTCCTGAAAAATTTCCCGCAAACCCTCGTCCAAAAATTTCTGGTACGATTGCTGCTGGATTTCGATCAGGTTCGGAACGTCCAACACCTCATTGATGCGGGCATAGCTGCGTCGCGTGCGACGGCCGTACTGAACAAGATGTCCTGCCAACTTAACCTCACCCCTTCAGTGTGCTTCAACACAAAAACAAAGAAAAGCCCTTATGCGCTGAATGGCGGCACAATGGCACCCTTTATCCAGTCATTTGCCCAAAACAACCCCATTATACGTTGCTCCAAGCGAAATTATTCCTGGGAAAGGATACGGGCTTCAACCTTCTTTCTAGTAAAGACAATAAGCCCATCCTAATACTGACATTTTTTAATGATACCACAGTGAAAATGTCAAGTCAAACTTTTTTTGCGCGGAAAATTCTGAACCCTTTATCTTTTCCAATTTCCTCTACTGCCCCGGCTCCGTACACTTCTTCGAGCTTGGCTCTTGCCGAGGGAGCGCCCTGTTTTTTCTGAATGACGACCCATAGAGAACCGCCGGGGATAAGATGATCCCGAGCCTCTTCGAAAATTTGGTGAACGACCGCTTTGCCTGCCCTAATCGGCGGATTGGTCAATATAACATCGAACGTCCGGCCCTCCAATGCGGAGAACAAATCGCTTTGCAACAAGCTCACATTGGAGATCCCGTTTGCTTCGGCGTTAAGCAGCGCCAATTCCACCGCCCGTTCATTGACATCGATCATCGTCACATGTCCCCCGCTGGCTAACCGGGCTGCCGTTAAACCGATCGGTCCATAGCCGCAGCCGACATCCAGAATCCGGCCGTTCTCCGGGATCTCCATGTTCTCGATGAGCATACGGCTGCCGTAGTCCACAGCTTCCCGGGCAAAAACGCCCGCGTCGGTCGTAAGTCTCAAGGAAAATCCCCTGAGTGACGTTTCGAACGAATGCCGATCACTGGCGGTTGTCGGACGCCGAGAATAATAGTGTTCGTTCATGGCGGTTCCTCCTCCTCGGAAGATGCGGCCCGTCTTACGATTTTTCCCAACATGACCGTAAACAAACCCCTTGAAGATAGTCTTCAAGGGGTTTATACACCGTATCGGTTCGAAATTACTTAACTTCGACTTTCGCGCCGGCTGCTTCGAGTTTTCCTTTAACGGTATCGGCTTCTTCTTTGCCGACATGTTCTTTCACCGGTTTCGGTGCGTTGTCTACCAGATCTTTCGCTTCTTTCAGGCCAAGACCGGTAATTTCGCGAACGGCTTTGATGACATTGATTTTGGATGCGCCTGCTTCCAAGAGGACAACATCGAATTCCGTTTGCTCTTCAACTTCTGCAACTGCGGCTGCGCCGCCTCCTACTGCAACAGGAGCTGCTGCGGTAACGCCGAATTCTTCTTCGATTGCTTTAACCAGATCGTTCAGTTCAAGAACGGTCATGCCTTTGATGGATTCCAAGATTTGTTCTTTACTCATTGGGATGTACCCTCCATTATGGTTTGAATTAGATGATGTTGCGGAAAATCATAAGATACGAATTACGCAATAGCTTCGTTCTTGTCTGCGACTGCTTTGACGGCGAGCGCGACGTTGCGCATCGGTGCTTGCAGCACGCTGAGCAACATGGAGAGCAAGCCTTCGCGGGACGGCAGGTTCGCAAGCGCTTGGATTTGCGCTTGATCAACTACCCGGCCTTCTACGACTCCGCCTTTGATTTTCAAGGCGTCGTTCTTCTTCGCGAATTCGTTCAAGATTTTTGCGGGTGCAACTATATCCTTACCGAACGCTACCGCGGTAGGTCCGGAAAGCACAGACTCCAGTTCGCCGAGTTCGACGCTGGCCGCTGCGCGGCTGACGAGCGAGTTTTTGAGAACTTGGAAATCGACGCCGGCTTCGCGGAGCTGCTTACGAAGCTCGGTCACTTGAGCTACGTTCAGTCCGCGGTAATCCGTGACGACCGTAGTGGAGCTTTCTTTCAGCTTCGCTGCGATTTCCTCAACCGCTTGTTGCTTGCTGGCGATAACTTTCGCATTTGCCATGTGTGTACACCTCCTGATTCTTCATTCACCATAAATTCGCGTATACAGAGGCATAAAAAATGCCCCCGCAGACGCTGCAGAGGCATGACATGATCTTCGCACCGAATGCTGTGCTGGGCACAACAAACCGATCTCGATTATATCCACACACCTCGGTAGGAAATTAAGCCGACACGACAACCAACAAGCAGCGATTGCTGCCGGGTAACGGTTGCGTGATTGCACCTACGGTCTACGGTATCCATATTCGTTTGTCAACAACTACGCAATCCTACCAAAGTCTATCACCGTTGTCAAACGGCAATTATCGATAGCCGGCTGCATTGACGCGAACGCCAGGTCCCATCGTCGAAGAAATCGAGATGTTCTTGAGGTACACACCTTTAGCGGCAGCTGGTTTCGCACGGTTCAACGCATCCATCAGGGCTTGCAGGTTGTCGTTCAACTTGTCGCTGTCGAACGAAACCTTGCCGATCGGGGCGTGAATTTGACCTTGTTTGTTCAGACGGTATTCGATTTTACCGGCTTTGATCTCTTGAATCGCCTTGGCAACGTCAAACGTCACCGTTCCGGCTTTCGGGTTCGGCATGAGGCCTTTACCACCGAGGATACGGCCGAGCTTACCCACTTCGCTCATCATGTCCGGAGTTGCGACGCAGACGTCGAAATCGAACCAACCCTGCTGGATTTTATTGATGAGATCTTGATCGCCTACATAGTCCGCTCCAGCAGCTTCGGCTTCTTTCACCTTGTCGCCTTTGGCGAATACGAGAACGCGTACGGTTTTGCCCGTGCCGTGAGGCAGGACGACAACGCCACGCACGTTTTGGTCTTGCTTCTTCGGATCGGCACCGAGACGGACGGCGGCTTCGACGGTTTCGTCGAACTTCGCCTTTGCCGATTTCTTCACGAGCTCGATCGCTTCCAACGTTTCGTAGGTTGCGTCGCGGTCGACCAGTTTTACGGCTTCTTCATACTTCTTGCCATGTTTGGCCATGTTGTTCTCCTCCTTGTGTGGTATTAACGGAAGTCTCCTCCCACATAGCGCGACCGAATGGTCGCGCGGCTCGTGAACCGGCCGAAGTCGGGACACGATAAGCGTTCGAATGAACGCGCGGCCCGTTCGCCGATCAGAATCAGCAAACGATTTATGCATGCAACGCATGCACGTCGGCGAGCCGCAGGAATGCGTATCGCCTCAGACGCGTTCGAATGAACGCACGCAATTACTCTTCGATCGTAACGCCCATGCTGCGAGCGGTACCTTCGATCATACGCATAGCCGCTTCGACGGAAGCCGCGTTCAGATCCTGCATTTTTTGCTCAGCGATCTCACGGACTTTGTTGCGTTTAACGGTAGCTACCTTCTTCTTGTTCGGTTCGCCCGAGCCTTTAGGAATCCCTGCAGCAACGCGAAGAAGAACGGCAGCCGGCGGCGTTTTGGTTTCGAACGTAAAGGAACGGTCTTCGAACACGGAGATGACGACCGGAATGATCAGGCCGACTTGATCCGCGGTACGGGCATTGAATTCTTTACAGAACGCCATGATGTTAACGCCTGCTTGACCCAGTGCAGGACCGATCGGCGGCGCCGGGTTGGCTTTGCCTGCGTTAACTTGAAGTTTTACGAGTTTGATGACTTTTTTCGCCATGATGACACCTCCTTGCTCCATAATGCGGTGGTAACGGGACGCTCGTCCCTCCCGCTCCTTCAGAAACCCCGGCGGCAATACGACAATATCGAAGAACGATACAGAAATATTGCGCGTAGACGAGTCAGAACGAAACCGGCATGGCCGTTTCTTGTGATTCGCGGGTTATATCTTCTCCACTTGAGTGAAATCCAGCTCAACCGGGGTTTCCCTGCCGAACATGTTGACATGGACTTTCAGCTTCATCTTATCGGCAAGAATCTCTTCTACGGAACCGACAAAATTGGCGAAAGGCCCGACCTTGACACGGACGTTCTCCTTGAGTTCGAAATCGATAACCGGCTTCGGCTCCTCCATGCCCATGTGGCGCAAAATTTGCTCCACTTCTTCAGGCAGAAGCGCCGTCGGTTTCGATCCGGACCCCGTAGAACCGACAAACCCGGTAACGCCCGGCGTATTGCGGACCACGTACCAGGAATCGTCCGTTTGAATCATCTCGACGAGGACGTAGCCGGGATACACTTTGCGCATCACCGTCTTCTTCTTGCCGTCCTTGTTGACGATTTCTTCTTCCATCGGGACGAGCACGCGGAAAATCTTGTCCTGCATGCCCATCGATTCCACACGTTTCTCTAAGTTAGCTTTAACCTTATTCTCGTAACCGGAGTACGTGTGAACGACATACCATCTTTTTTCCATCGGAGAATCCACCTTTGGTTCCCGCGTCAAATGACGAGATTAACGAGCTGCGAAATACCGATATCCAACACCCAGAAATAGAGGGTTATCAGCAGCACGGTCACGATAACGATCAGCGTGTAGCTGAGAAGTTCTTTCCGGTTAGGCCAACGGACTTTCTTTAACTCATTCCAACTGTCGCCAAAAAACGAAAAAAAGGACCCAAAGCTCTGTTTCATTTTGGCCAGGAAAGTCACGTCCATACCTCCTTATTGCGGCGCCAATCCTTGGCGCAGAGTCGACTCACGTCAACTTAGCGTGTTTCGCGGTGAGGAGTATGTTCATTGCAATATTTGCAGAACTTTTTCAACTCCATGCGATCGGAGTGCGTCCGTTTGTTCTTCGTCGACGCGTAGTTCCGTTGCTTGCAGTTCGTGCAAGCGAGTGTGATGATGACCCGCATCCCTTCCACCTCCCGGGATTTCAAACTTCATAAAAAGAGAATCATGCAGCGGCCCATGGTTCGCTCAGACACGACGGAGCGGGCCGAAACAATTCCGACCGAGTCCGTACGACAACGAAACCTGGTGTTTCGCCAATGATTCAGAGCCTGCGCATAAGACGCCACTTTAAACCGTTACTAAAATAATTTAGCACAGGCCCAACCTCATGTCAACGAAAACTGTGGAGTGGAGCGCAACGGCCCTGGCCTCAGAGCCTAGCACCATTCTTCCAACTTCCGCGTATTTTTAACCGTCCGTGGAAGACTTTCATTTCGGAGAAATAAAAAAAGCAGCTCGGGAATCGGCTGCCTGCTTCTTCCTATGGGAATGGATAAGTTCCATTAACTGACGACATCACGGATTTCCAAGTATTTCTCCAGCTTACGCTTGACGCGCTGCAACGCGTTGTCGATCGATTTCACGTGGCGATCAAGGTCTACGCCAATCTCTTGATAGGAACGTCCGTCCAAGTAAAGCATCAATACCCTGCGTTCGAGGTCGCTCAGAATTTCCGACATCTTGTCTTCCAAGCCGAAAAACTCTTCCCGGTTAATGAGCATCTCTTCAGGATCAGACACGCGGGATCCGCAAATGACGTCTAACAGGGTACGGTCGGAATCTTCATCATAGATGGGCTTGTCCAAGGAAACGTAGGAGTTCAAGGGAATGTGCTTCTGACGGGTGGCGGTTTTGATTGCGGTGATGATCTGGCGGGTAATGCAGAGTTCGGCGAAAGCTTTGAAAGAGGCCAGCTTGTCC
>JAQBPQ010000095.1 GCA_028287445.1 Cohnella sp. | reverse complement strand
GAGATGTCACCGACAAGATAACGGGCTAGATCGATCACGTGGGTTGCGATATCACCCAAGGCTCCGGAGCCGGCAACCGATTTGCGGAACCGCCACGAGAGCGGCGAATTCGGATCCGCCGACCAATCCTGCAGATAGGTTCCGCGGAAATTCAAGATTTTGCCGATAGAGCCATCGTCGATGTACTTCTTGGCCAGCGCCACGGCGGGGGTGCGGCGGTAACTGAAGGCGACCATGTTTTTCACGCCCGCTTGCTTCACCGCATCGTACATCCGCTTTGCTTCTCCGGCGTTGCGGGCCAGCGGCTTTTCGCACAGGATGTGCTTGCCCGCTTGAGCAGCCGCAATGGCAATCTCCGCATGCGAATCATTCGGCGTCACAATATCGATGAAATCGATGCTCGGGTCTGCGACCACGCTCCTCCAATCCGAAGAGTGAGATTCGAAGCCGAATCTTTCTGCAGCGGTTCTAGCCATTTCATCCGTCACATCGACGAGGGTTTTACGGTGAGGCACTGCGGGGGCCGGCCAGAAAAACATGGGCATTGCGGCATAAGCCAGAGAGTGGGCTTTGCCCATGAAGCCTCCGCCGATCATAGCTACGTTGATTTTGCGCATTGGATGTCCCCCCTTGTTTACTTCTTCGCAGCATCCTGAATCGAGGATGGCGCGTCGCTGTGATAGACCGTTTTCCAAGCGTCGAGAATATTGTCTTTGGTGACCGGAAGTGCAGGTACCGCATAATACGAGGACGTTGGTTTGCCGAGCAGCGAGTAAGCCGCCAGGATGGCCTCTGCCGTGCCCTGGTCGTACGGCAACTGCGCGCCGAGCCCTTTGATGAGACCGCCGGACGCCATCTCAAGCGCCACGTTGGTACCCAGGTCGCAAGTCGTGATCACCAAATCGTTGCGGCCAGCCGAACGGGCCGCAGCCATCGCGCCTTCCGCCGGAACGTCCCACACGACGAAAATGCCTTTGAGCTTGGGATGTTTCGTGAGCATCGCCGCAGCTACTTTCTCGCCGTCATTCGGGCCTTGAATGCCGCCGCGGTCGACGATTTTGATTTTCGGATATTTCTCCTTGATCGTCTTCTCGAAGGCGTCCGTTCTCTGCTTGGTCACGAAGAAATCCGCATCGTGGAAAATGACGCCGATATCACCGCCCGCGTCGCCGAGCTCTTTGGCCATGATATTGGCCGATTCGACGCCGTTACCATAGTTATCCGCGGATACGACTCCGACATAATCTTTGCCGGCTTCCAGACCATTCGGCTTGTTATCCATAAATACCAGCTTCACGCCTGCGGCCGCCGCTTTCTTATAGGCGTCCGCCGTGGACACCGGGTCGACCGGGATGCTCACGATGATGTTCGGCTGTTTGGAGAGGATTGTTTCGATATTGGCGACTTGGGTCTCCGCCTTGAAGTTGGCGTCCGTCGTGGCCACAATTTCGATGCCCATTTTGCCGAAGGCGTCGGTCAGGCCTTTGATTTGCGCCGTCGACCAGTCGTTGCCGGCGTAGTGCATGGCGATGGCCGCTTTGTAGTGCCCATCCTTGATTTTGGCCACTTCGTCGGCGGTAAGCTGCAGGGATTTCGCAGAGGTTGCCGTCTCGCCGTTCGGTCCTTTGCTCAAAATTTCCTTGTCCGGCAGCGACTGATTAATGCTCAGCGGTTCGCCGGCGGGAGCTGCCGAGGCGGAAGCGGCTGCGCTTGGAGACGCCGATGGCGACGGTGCCATAGAGCTTGCCGGCGGCTGACTGCTGGCAGCGCTGCTCGCGCCGCCGGAGTTGCCTTTGCCGCAAGCAGCCAAAACGACGGAAATCATAAGTAACAAAACAACCAACGCCGAAAATTGCTTTTTCATGGTTCATTGACCCCCAATGGATGAATGGAATTGATGTTTATTGCGCAAATAATTCCGGCTAGCGGCCGCGCCGGCCAGCGGATTGTCCCAACTGTCCAGTTCAACCGTAATCCAGCCCTCATACCGGTTCTCACGCAAGACGTCCAGCATTTTCCCGAAATCTTGATGACCGTCCCCGAGATGCAGGAACGCGCCCGAGCCGTAATCCTTGAAATGGACGTACCGGATCCGGTCGATATATCGCGTAATCACTGCCACCGGATCTCCACCTCCGGCCTCTATGTGGGCAGTATCGGGGCACAAAGGGATTGAGGTCATCTTCATGATCCGGTCCAACTGTTCGGGCGCTTGGACAATCGTCCCCAGATGCGGGTGGTAACTAGGCACAAGGCCGTACCGGGCTGCCAGCTGCGACACTTCGTCGAGACCTCCGGCCAATATTTCGTAATCCGAATCACGGATCCCCGAGGCCCGTATCGCTCCGCCGCCCACCACGAAATGTTTGGCTCCGCACGCGGCAGCCAATTTAGCGGCCTTTTCGAGTTTGGAGAGCTCATCCTCCCAAATATCCCGGTAAATGAAGTTCGCTCCGGAGTACACGCCAACCAGCTTGAGATCGTACCGGTCCAGCAATTGTCTGAAACCCTCCGGCCGATCCTCGTATGGCATAAGATTGCCGTCGAACAATTCCACGCCTTGATACCCTGCGCCGGCAATATCCTGCAGCGCTGTCTCCGTTGATCCGTTAGCCAAATAGTACAAATCCTTCACGGAGGTGACCCCCGCCGGATGTCCGACGACACCGCCCCATGTATTCGTTTGGTAACCAAGCTTCATGGGTTTATTCACCTCCTTCCCGAAGCGTAATATCCGTCCGGCGTGATATGCGGTTTGCCGCTCTTTAAAGCATTCACTAATTCAGTGGGCGGCCGCTCCCTCAAAATATCCTGCCATGCGGTCAACAGATTGTCGGTCGTCACTTTATAGGGACTGACGCCGATAAACGACGGGACGCTCTTGCCGATCAACGCATGCGCGGCGGACAAGGCCACTGCCCGCCCTTGGTCGTATGGCCGCTGCGCGCTCAGACCTTTAACTGGACCGCCTGCCGCCATGCCCAGCGCAACTTCTCTGTCCAAATCCGAGGTCACAATGCAAACATCTTCGCGGTTCATTTCCCGCAGCGCCTTGAGCACCGCCACAGCCGGCCCTTCCCAAGAGACGTAAAGCCCTTCGATGCTTGGATGCTGTTTCAGAACTTCGCGGCATTTTTCGTAAGCTCCAGCGTCGTTGAGGAAGGGTTGTGCCGTTACAATTTGCAGGTCGGGAAATTCTTCGGTCAGCACCTGCTCCACGGCCATATCCCTTTGATTGGTGTTAAAGAACGAACCGCCGTGCATCAACAGTCCGATTTTCCGTTTCCCGTTTTTTACGAGATATTCGCCTAGAATTCTGCCTGCGATCTGGCCGTTCTCCCTTTCATTCACCGATACGCAGGTGACATAGTCGCCGCGTTCGAATCCGTGCGGGACGTTGTCGATCAGCACCAGTTTGACGCCCGACCGGGCCATTTCCTTGTAGCTCTGCGCGGTAACGATCTCGTCCGCCGGAATGCTGATCAGCACATCCGGTTTCATAGTCTGAATGAGCTCTAGCTGCTTGTTCTGCATCTCGGGATCAAAATGCGCGTCCGTGACGACAAGGACTCTGACCCCAAGTTCGGTAAACACGTCCTTGATGCCTTTCTCGTGCAATCTTGCGAACGCGGTGCCTGAATAGTGAAACGATATCGCTGCCGTATAGGAGCCTGATTTCACCCTCTCTATATCGGAAGAACTCAAATGGAGAACCTCGGGATTTTCCGCCTTCTCCCCATGCGGCCCCCTGCCGATGCACTGCGTCGAATTGCGGACCGTAATCTTGCAAGGGATCACTGTGTTCGCATCGGCGGCATCCGCCGTATGATGGATCTTGTCGTTGAGCTTTTCGACGCTTTTCATCCCGATTTCCACCGGGTCATGTGCGACACTCGTGATAGCCGGGTTCAGCATGTGACTCCACTCGAACTCATGCAGGCTGACCAGGGAAATGTCATCCGGACACTTCAGGTTGTTGCTGTTGATGAATTTCAACAACGCCATCGTCGTTGTGCCCGTTGCGGACAGCCAAGCCGTCGGCCGGCTCTCTTCGCTAAGCGCAGCTTCAAGATCAATCTGCGTGAAAGGACTTTCGGCATTCACACCGGAGGTGAGCGCGGGGTCGAAAGGGATTCCATTGCTCTCCAGCGCATCCCGGTATCCGGCAAGCATGCGGCGGAAAATATGCAGGTTCATTCGATCACAGACAAACCGAATGCGGTCGTGCCCACTCTTGATCAAATGTCGCGTCCCCTTGAATGCGCTTTCGTAACCATCGAAAATCACATTTCCCGACTCTGTCACTTGGCCCGCATGACCCACCATAACCGTCGGGATGTTCAGTTCTTTGAACATAAACAGCACATCGTCGTTATATCGGTCCGTCACCATAATCAGTCCGCCCGGCTTCTCCAACCGGATATATTCGCGGATCAAGCCCTTGTTGTGAGAGTTCAGGAAAATAACGCGTTTGCCTTCCTCTGACGCCCTGGTTCTTATGCCTTTCATGAGATCCGTGTAAAAGTAATCCGTCACGTTCTCTACGAGGCATAGAATAACTTGCAGCTCCAACGCTTTGTGGTTGCGAAGGAGGAAGCCCGGCTTCCCGTCCGATTCTTCAATGACGCTTAAAACCCTGTCGGTCAATTCACTGCTTACGTATCTCGTCTTGTTCACCACATGAGAGACCGTCGCAACCGATACGCCGGCTTTCTTGGCGATTTCTTTAATATTCATGGTGTCTCCTTTTCCTATCACGTAAAATTCACAATTTACGTAAATTATTACTGTAAAGTGTAATTTATGACTATGATTAAGGAATTAATACCATTTGAAATCGCTTTCGTCAATGGCAATTACGCAAAATTTCATCGTTGTGTATAAGATATTTTATTTTTCCATTTTTGATTATGGTTTAAGGTCATTATTTACGTAAATTTTCACGAAAAATTGCATATTCAGAGAAGTTATCCGGGTCGACCTGAACTGTGACCCTATCGTGGACAGCTTTAGACCTTCGACTTAAACAGTCAAAAGAT
>JAQBPQ010000091.1 GCA_028287445.1 Cohnella sp. | reverse complement strand
CAGATGTCCTTCTCGTTTTCGTCCAATTCGGTCCAATGCGTGTCATTCATTTCGAAAGCTTCATAAAATTTAGGGATTGTCGATAAAGCGTTCGACAAATCATCCAAAATTTTGTCATAGGGTCTTGTGTATCGAATGGCCATCTCCGGCACTCCCTTTCATTTTGCTTCATTATATGCCGTTCCCCCGCTTTAACCAACTTTTGGGTGTCTTCCAGGGAGTATAGCTTCCTTGCGGGTGCCACTTCCGATATAATAGGTAATGCGCTTTTGGGGACGGTTCAAACAAGATGAAGATATAGAGAGAAAGGGGGGAACCGGCGCATGAGGCGACAAGGATGGGGATATTGGCTTTCCAAGCCCTTCATCTTTTTTTCTATTGTTATGCTGCTAAAAGTTTATTTGGCAAAATTCGTTATCTATAACGAGGGTTCTTACTGGCTCCCGCTGATCACCGGCATTCCTTCCGTCTGGGTCGTATTTTCCCTTATCGAATGGCTGGCACCGAGAAGGAAGCTTGGCACCTATGTCGCGGCCAATCTGGTCATGACATGTATTTATTTCGCTGCAATTATGTACTACAAATATTATGGAGTTATCGTCACGTACCATGCTTTGCAGCAGGTAGGCCAGGTGACGGAAGTCCGAGGCAGTATCGTATCGCTTCTTCATCCTTATTTTCTGCTCATTTTTGTCGATAACGTCGCGTTTCTCCTTTTGATGGCATTTAGCCGCCGTTTCCGCCAGTGGGGGAAGATGCTTGCCGTTCGGGAGCCGAGGCGCGTCGCGGCCGCCGTTTTTGCCTTATCGCTAGTCACATGCTTGGCCAGTGTCTGGCACAGCCGGGACAGTATCAATGAGCTGGAACAGGCCGAGAAGATGGGTATTTTAAATTATGAAGCTTATGCGGTCTACGCCAGCGCCAAGGAAACTGCCCCAGATGCGACGAACGTAACGCCGGAAGCGATCGCCAAGTTGAAGGGGATTCAGAATCCTGCGTCGCCGTTGTACGAGGGAGTGGCGAAAGGCAAGAACTTGATCGTCATCCAAATCGAGGCGTTTCAGAACTTTCTGCTGAACGAGAAGATCGACGGCACCGAGATCACACCCAATTTGAATAGGCTGCTCCAGGAGACGCTTTACTTCCCGCACTTCTATCAGATGGTCGGCCAAGGCAACACGGCGGACGCCGAATTCGTGGTGAACACCTCGCTTCTCATTCCGCCGTACGGTGCTGCGTCGCAGGACTACGGGGATCTTGAGCTTCCCAGCATGCCAAGGCTGCTTGCGGCCAATGGGTATAACACGGCCACTTTCCATACGAACGACGTGAAATTTTGGAACCGTGAAGCCTTATACAAAGCGTTGGGATTCGGCCAATACTACGACAAAAAATATTTCGGCGAAGACGATTTGGTGTTTTTGGGATCATCGGATGAAGTGCTTTACAAGAAAACGACCGACAAATTGTTGGAGATGAGCCGAAGCGGCAAGCCTTTTTATGCTCAGCTTATCACGATGTCTTCTCATCATCCTTTTCGAATTCCGGAAGACAAGGTCCGTTTCAAGCTGCCTGAACGATATCAAGGCACCCTCGTCGGCGATTACATCACAGCCCAGAACTATTCCGACTATGCACTCGGGCAATTCATCGGCAAGCTGAAGGAGACCGGGCTTTGGGACAACAGCGTCATCGTCCTGTACGGCGATCATATGGGGCTGCCGATCTATTCGCTCGACCGGCATGAGCAGGATTTAATGAAAGAGATTTATAACCGGAACTACCGGTTTCCGGAAATGTTGAACATTCCGCTTATTCTGTCCGTTCCGGGAATAAAGGAACCGAAGATGCTGACCCAAACAGGAGGTCAAGCGGACATTTTTCCAACGGTGGCCAACCTGCTCGGCATCTCGCTCCAAGATCAAATCCATTTCGGGCAGGACTTGTTGAACCAGACGAGCAACCTGCTGCCGCAGCGTTACTATTTGCCATCAGGATCATTCATCAACGACAAGGGCATATACGTGCCGGGCGAAGGGTTTGCCGACGGGACGGAGTACCCGTTCGACGGAGTTGCACAGTCAGTCGCCGATGTGTCCAAAGATCAGTACTCTCGGGCACTTGAGCTGCTTCAAATGTCCGACAGTTACGTTAAAAGCTTGCCCAAGCACGATTGACAATCATACAGAGAGAGAGATGAGGGGAAGAACCCGTAATGACATTTTTGCGTAACGTCGATTGGAAAAAATACTCACCGCTTGCGCTCATGTTGGTATTTCCGTTCCTCGGTATGATGTACCAATGGACCAACCGGGCTGACCAGGATGTTTATAGTTTGCTCACGGCGTACGACCAGGCGATTCCATTCATCAAATATTTTGCGCTTCCGTACGTTGTCTGGATTCTCTACATTTACGTATGTCTTTTATATTTTTTCAAAAAAGACTTAAGCGTCTATTACCGCGCACTGCTAACTTACATCGTTTGTACGTTGACGTGTTATGCCATTTACTCGGTCTTTCAAACCACGGTGCCGCGTCCCGATTTAACCGGTGACGATCCCTTTACGTGGCTCGTCAATTACATTTACGACCGGGATCAACCGTTTAACTGCTTCCCGAGCATCCATTGTTTCTCCAGCTACATGATGATGAGACTGGTCTGGACCAGCTCGTTCCGCAACAAATGGAATGTGACGCTCATAACCGGGATGTCCACCCTAATCATTCTATCCACCTTGTTCATGAAACAACACGTGATCTTGGACGCGTTAGCCGGCATTTTGCTCGTGGAAACGTCAATGGCCATTATGCTGCTGGTCGAGCTCTACGTGAGAGAATCGCGTTCCCCGCAGCGTGACAAAACAACATACCGGGCCTAATGATGAATAAAAGGGTTGTCTCCCGGCCGGCAGAATTGGTCTGCTTGCAGGAAGATCAGCCCTTTGATGTTTACGGATGTTTAATCGGAAACCGGAAGCCGGCATAACCGGCGATAGTTATGTTTCATTTGGTCTGTGGAGAAATGTTTCTCATGCTTCATATGAAAATAACCGTGAGGGGCCATGGCGCAGATGAGGGAATGGGCGGTCAAAGTCGGATCCGCCGCCGAATCCGGCCTGCGCTTCGCGATTTCCGTGAGCAGTTCCGACATGCGGTCTCGCACAAACTGGTAGAGCGGTGACTGGAAAAAGGTGGCCGCCCGGCTTTCTTCCGAACCTTTGAGCTGATGAGCTTCCACCGTCATGATCAGTTCGGATTTCTTCTCGATCGTATCGATCCACCGGTCGAGCACGCCGCCGAGCCGTTCTTCTGCGGGAAGTTCCCTATGTTCCTTTAAATAACGTTCGATCTGTTCTACGAATTCATGGCTGAAATCCTGAATCAGGTCCAAACATAAATCGCCTTTGTGGGTATAACGCCGGTACAGTGTTCCTTGGCCGATTCCAGCGGTTTTCGCGATTTGATGCATGCTGACCGCGTTCACCCCATGGTCGTCGAACAGCTTTTCGGCGGTTTGCAAGATTAGCTTCCGGTGCTCCGCGGCGTCTTTGCGTTCCACGCGAGCCGACATGATACCACCTCGTCTCCTGCCAAATTACGGATAATTTATGGGTTGACATCCGGACAATTGTCCGGTAACATCGGAATGAAAACGGACAATTGTCCGTTTAGCTCGTCGCAGGTTTTTGCAGCGTCCATATGTTCCTATTGTACCTCCTATCCAAACAGGCGGTCAATCCGAACGAGAGAGGCAGCGCGAATAGACTGCGTTACTTAGGATAGGAGGATTATGATGTCACCCAGTTCAAGCAATGTGCCTGCAGGAGGAACTTTGTCCATGCGGGAAATCATGGGGCCGCTGATCGCCATCATCATCGGCATTTTCATGGTTATTTTGGACGGTACCGCTGTCAACGTTGCGTTGCCGAAGTTAATGACGGAATTTCATCTGAAGAACATGTCTCTCGTCCAGTGGACGGTGACGGGTTACGCGCTGGCTCAAGCCGCCGTTATTCCGCTCGCCGGGTGGTTGTCGGATCGTTTTGGCGCCAAACGGATTTTCTTGATCTCCATCGCTTTGTTCACGATCGGCTCCGGACTGTGCGCTACGGCCCATTCGGTGGAAATGTTGATCGTCTGCCGTGTGCTCCAAGGATTCGGCGGCGGTGTCGTGTCCCCGATTGCCATGGCATTCATCTATCGGCTGGCACCGCCGAATAAGGTCGGTCAAGTGATGGGCATGATGGGCATCCCGATCCTGCTTGCACCGGCACTCGGTCCGGTTCTCGGCGGTCTGCTGGTGGAAAAAGCGACTTGGGAGTGGATTTTCCTCCTGAACCTGCCGATTGGCGTCATTGGAATTTTGCTAGGCATTCGTTCGCTGCCCAACATTGCCCGCCAATCCGTACCGGGATTGGATCTGATGGGTATCGTGCTGGCTCCGATTGCTTTTGCCGCTTTGGTGTACGGCGTGTCCCGCGGCGGATCCCCCGACCCGGTCACACATAAACCGATGTGGACGGACAGTCTAACGTTAACGGGCATGATTGTTGGAGCGGTCGCGCTCATTGTGTTCATCTTCGTAGAGCTGAACCGTAAAAATCCGCTTCTTGAACTTAGGGTATTCCGTTCGGGCAATTTCACCAGAGGAATCGTCGTTCAGTGGATCTCGCAAATGGCCATGTTCGGAACGATGTTCATGGTGCCCCTGTTCCTTCAGCAGTCGCAAGGCTATTCGCCGATCAAGACCGGTTTATTAATGCTCCCCCAAGCGCTCGCTTCCGGTATTTTCATGCCCATCGGCGGCAAACTGTCCGACAAATTCGGAGCTCGTCCACTGGTGTTGGCCGGAATGACGATCACGACATTCGCTGCGCTTCTGCTCTCTAACATCTCGGCTGATTCCGGCAATCTGGCGATCATGCTTCCGCTGGCCATGCTGGGGGCCGGAATGGGACTGTTCATGATGCCTCTGAATACGCATCTGATGCAGTCCGCACCGCAAAACCTGGTGGGCCGCGTCACTTCGCTGACCAATGCGGCGCAGCAGGTGGTCATGTCGTTTGCCGTGGCCGGTTTGACCACCATTTCAACCACCCGGATGAGTGATCTGATTTCGGCGCAGCATGCCCAAGGGCAGGATCCCCGTCCCTTTTACGCTGATGCTTTCGGATATACCTTCGGCATTCTCGTCTATGTAGCGATCATAGGCGGTTTGCTCGGGTTCATGCTGACAAGGCCGAAACGACTGCCGTCCGAGGGGCCGGAAGGCACCGAGGTTCAGATCATGGCCGGTTAACTTCGAATGCCATCCGGTCACAACCGCATAAATTGGACGACCCCCGTCAGGTTGAACCTGCGGGGGTCTTGTTTATGGTAGCGCAACCGCGCGATTTTCCCATGTGTCACTTGCACGAAAACAACGATAGCCCTACCTCTCCATCGTTCTTGCGGCTCCATGGCCGCGCCAGTGAGAGTTCGTGTTCCTTCCAGCAGCCGACTGATCATTAAGGAATGTGCTCGAGTAACAGAGGAGTATAGCTCGTATGAGGAAAAATCTGAGGGTTACTTTCTACAGTACTTTATTGTATAGTACAAAGGTTAAAACGTCAAGTGAGTTGACATTTCAAGGTGGAAATGACAAAAACAGATCGCTTTCAGATAACTTTTCGATGAAAAGTTATAAATAATGAATTTGGCTAGTTTCGTGACAAATATGCATTTTTATGCAGTCTATTTATATTGCTAAATTCCATGTTCCTAATCGATTGTGCAATTCAACTTAGTATCGGCCCCTATTTTGGCAATACCTGCCGGACTGCAATATGCGTTTTAATTCATAAAGTTTCGTCTTTGTAATCGCTTCCGGTCATATTATGGTAAAATTCCATTACTTTACCGCGTCAGCTTACATGACATCTATAAAATAGATGATTGCAGATCACGAACATTGATAGTAATATTTAATTATTGTTCGATCTCCTTAATGAGGAGACAGCGTGTGATACTTCGCCAAAGCTTCGCAAATCGGCGTAACGTACGCTTGACATCGAACGAACATGATGAGAGGGGTATAAGGATGAAGTTAAGAAAAATTTTTAGTACCGCACTGGTCATATCCTTAATCGGCGCTTGTCTTGCTGCTTGCGGCGGCAAAACCGGTTCCGGAAGCAAAGACGAACTGGTCATCAACTACCGGGCGGATCCTCCGGCGTTGGACGTATCGAAAGCGGAAAGCTCCGCGGCGTTCACGGTTCTGGGTGCGATCAGCGAAGGGCTTTACCGTTTGGACAAGAACATGAAACCGCAGCCGGCTCTCGCTGCAGCAATGCCTGATGTTTCGAAAGACGGTCTGACTTATACGATCAAACTGCGTGACGGCGTCCAGTGGGCGGACGGCACGCCGGTAACGGCGAACGACTTCGTTTATTCCTACCAGCGTACGCTGGATCCGAAGATGGCCGCCACTTATGCTTTCGTAATCGCTTGGATTAAAGGCGGCGATGCTGTTACCGCTGCAAAAACACCTGCGGACGTGGAAACGGCTAAGAAAAACCTCGGTGTGAAAGCGATCAACGACAAAACGCTCGAGATTACACTTGACCACCCGATTCCCTTCTTCACTTCCATGCTAGCGTTCCTGAACTTCTATCCGCAGAAGAAAGACTTTGTAGAGCCTCTTGGCGACAAGAGCGGCGCTGATTTTGACAAAGTCATCGGAGCAGGTCCTTACAAGCTGACCAAGTGGGATCATGACCAAACGCTTGTCCTCGAAAAGAACGATAAGTATTGGGATAAAGCCAACGTAAAACTTAAAAAAATTACGTTAAACATCGTGAAAGATACGACAACCGGCTTGAACCTATACGAAACAGGTGCATCCGATGTTGCCGAGATTCAAGGCGACCAAATGACCGCTTACAAAGGTAAACCCGATCTCGTCGTGAGAAGCGAGCTCACCACCGGGTATATCAACTTCCAATTCAAAAAAGTTCCTGCATTTGCCAACAAGAAAGTTCGCGAAGCGTTCTCCATGGCGGTCGACCGTCAAGCTCTCGTAGACACGGCGATCAAGAACGGTTCCGTTGCTGCAACAGCCTACGTGCCGAACGGCAACTCCGACGGCAACGGCCAAGAGTTCCGTAAAGTTGTAGGAGACTTGATTCCCAAATATGACCCTGCAAAAGCGAAGCAGCTGCTGCAAGATGGTCTGAAGGAAGCCGGCCTCTCCGCGATGCCGAAGCTCAGCATCATCAGCGACGACAAGGACACGGACAAGAACATCATCGAATTCCTCGTTTCCCAGTGGCAGCAAAACCTGGGTGTAACGGTTGAGGCCAATCCGATGCCGCACAAAAACCGTCTGGAGAAAGAACTGTCCAAACAGTACGACATCGTCAATACCCGTTGGGGCGCGGATTACAACGACCCGATGACCTGGCTCGATATGTACGTTGCCGGAGGTTCGTTTAATACGCAGGATTGGACTGGCCCGGAAAACGATAAGTACACCAAACTGGTCAAAGATGCTCAAATCGAGCAAGATCTGAAAAAACGTTCGGATTTGATGGTAGAAGCCGAGAAGCTCCTGATGAGCGAATCCGCTGTCATGCCGCTTTACTTCCGCTCCACCCCGTTCGTTGTCAATCCGAAGCTGAAGGATATGGTCATGCCTCCTTATGGACCTGACTTCGAGTTTAAATGGGCTCACTTCCAATAAGCTTATACTGAGTATGTTACGTTTCAATTAAGAGAAAACACATGAAGAGGGCCGTTCTTATTTGCCCGGGACGGTCTCTTTTCATGTTAAAGAGAAGGGAGGATTTTCTTTGTGCTGACCTATACATTGCGCCGGTTGTTGTATATGCTGATCACCCTGTGGATCATTGTGACCGTCACCTTTTTCCTCATGAAGCTGTTGCCGGGAGATCCTTTCGGTGATGCAATAACCAGGCTGCCTCCCGAAAGCATGGCGATCTTGAAGGCGCAATACGGTTTGGATAACCCGGTTTGGGAACAATACCTCAAATATATTGGGCATGTGGCCCAAGGAGATCTGGGTGTTTCCTATCAATACCCGACACGCTCCGTCGTCAGTGTTATCAAAACCGCAATGCCGGCTTCTATCGAGCTTGGTATAGAGTCTATGATTATCGCAATCATCGTCGGGCTGATTTTGGGTATCGTCGCAGCATTGAAACATAACAAAGCCGGCGACTATACCGCTTCGATGATCGCCTTGATCGGTATTTCCATACCATCGTTCGTTATCGGACCTTTGTTATCCTACTTTGTCGGGGTCAAATTGAGATTGCTGCCTCCGGGACTGTGGCTGGGACCGGAATATCGCGTTTTGCCTGCGGTGGCATTATCTCTATCTACCATTGCCATTCTTACCCGCATGATGCGTGCGTCCATGCTTGACGTCATGAACCAGGATTATATCAAAACGGCCAAGTCCAAAGGCCTTTCGACGGCTAATATTGTGGACAAACACATGATTCGCAATGCCATCTTGCCTGTTGTGACCATTTTGGGACCGATCGCCGTTAACGTGCTCACCGGCACATTGGTCGTGGAAAGAATTTTTTCGGTTCCCGGCCTGGGCAACCAGTTCGTTACTTCCGTCTACTCCAATGACTATACGATGATTACCGGGTTGACGCTGTTTTATGCGGGAGTCCTTGTCGTGATGATGTTCTTCACCGATATCGCATACAGCTTTATTGATCCGCGAATTCGTCTGGGAAAGGGGAAGTAAAGCGATGGAAGTCATATCGAAAGAACAGTTTCAACCGGCTCAGAAAACGACAAGTGCCGAAGCCATTGTCCGGCCTTCCCTGAATTATTGGGCCGATGCGTGGAGGCGTTTGAGAAAAAATAAATTGGCGATGGCGGGTCTGAGTATCTTAATTATCCTCTCCTTGTTCGCCATCTTTGCTCCGCTGTTCAGTTCGCAGCACTATGCGACGCAGCATTTGAAGCAAGTGAATATGAAGCCTTCGGGCGAATATTTCTTCGGCACCGATAAATTCGGACGCGATATGTGGGTCCGTGTCTGGTGGGGAACCCGCATCTCCTTGTTCATCGGTCTGGTGGCTGCCGCGCTGGACTTGGTGGTAGGCGTCCTCTATGGAGGCATCTCCGCTTACTTCGGCGGCAAAGTCGACGCTTTTATGCAGCGGTTTATTGAGATTATTTATTCGATTCCTTATCTGTTGATGGCCATTCTGCTGATCATGGTGCTCGGTTCCGGGGTTACCTCGATTATTTTGGCTTATGCCATTACCGGTTGGGTCACGATGGCGAGACTGGTCAGAGGCCAGATGCTCGTATTGAAAGAGCAGGAATTCGTATTAGCCGCTCGCTCGCTCGGCGCCAAGCCTTGGCGGATCATCTTGAAGCATTTGATACCGAACGTACTCGGAGTTGTCGTCGTGCAGATTACCTTTGTCGTGCCGACTGCGATTTTCGTAGAATCGTTCCTCAGCTTCATCGGTCTTGGCATTAAGCCGCCGCTCGCGTCACTGGGTAACCTTCTGAGCGACGGTGCTACGAACATGAGGTACCAGCCGCATACCCTGCTGTTCCCTACCATGGTGTTCAGCTTGATTTTGCTTAGCTTTAACTTACTCGGAGACGGGCTTCGCGACGCACTCGATCCGAAAATGAGAAAATAAGGAGGCTGACGAATGAGCACGCCGATCCTGGAAGTTAACAATTTGCAGGTATCCTTCAAAATGTTTGCCGGTGAAGTGCAAGCCGTTCGCGGCGTCTCTTTCACTTTGAATAAAGGGGAAGTACTCGCCATCGTTGGGGAATCCGGCTGCGGTAAATCCGTGACGGCCCAAACGATCATGCGGCTTGTTCCGACTCCTCCCAGCTATATCAAAGGCGGTACGGCCGTTTTTGACGGGAAGCATGAAATCACGACGATGAAAGAGTCGGAAATGCAGAAAATCCGCGGGGAAGAAATGGGCATGATTTTCCAAGATCCGATGACCTCGCTCAATCCTACTATGACGGTCGGCGAGCAGATCGTGGAAGGTATCCGTAAGCACCAGGGCGGCAGCAGATTGAAAGCCCGGAACCGGGCAATCGAACTGCTGTCGATGGTAGGGATGTCCAACCCGGCAGAGCGGCTCCGCCAATATCCGCATCAGCTGTCCGGCGGGATGCGCCAACGTGTCATGATCGCCATCGCGCTCGCCTGTAACCCGAAGCTGCTGATTGCGGACGAACCGACAACCGCATTGGACGTTACGATTCAGGCGCAGATCATGGAGCTGCTTCAGCAAATTCAGGAGCAGACCGGAACTTCGATCATCCTGATCACGCACGATCTCGGCGTTGTTGCCGAGATGGCACACCGAATCATCGTCATGTACGCGGGTAAAGTCGTGGAAGAGGGTAACGTGAACGAAATTTTCTACGATTCCAAACACCCTTACACGTGGGGACTGCTCCGCTCGGTTCCCCGGCTCGACAGCGACGCCCACAGCGAACTGGCGTCCATTCCGGGTACGCCGCCCGATCTGTTCGCGCCGCCTAAGGGCTGCGCCTTCGCGGCCCGATGTCCTTACGCTATGGAGGTATGCTTGAACAAGGATCCTGAGCATTTCCGTGTTTCCGATTCTCACAGCGCTGCCTGCTGGCTTCTGCATCCCGATGCGCCTAAAGTAGAACGGCCTGTTGAAGTAGGGGGGCGTACGCATGGCTGAAGATTACATCTTGGAGGTCAAAAACCTCAAGAAGCATTTCCATTTGGATGGAAACCGGACTCTGAAAGCCGTCGACGGATTGAATTTCGCCATTAAACGCGGGGAAACGTTCGGTCTCGTGGGCGAATCGGGCTGCGGCAAATCTACCGCCGGACGTACAATTATCCGTCTCTATGAAGCGACGGAAGGCGATGTGATTTTCAACGGAAAGAATGTCCGGAAGCTGAGCGGCAAAGAACAAAGCAAGTTCAACCAGCAAATGCAGATGGTATTTCAAGATCCGTACGCTTCACTGAATCCACGGATGACGGTCGGCAAAATCATTGGTGAGGGCCTCGATATTCATGGCCTTCATACCGGAAGCAAGCAGCGGAAGGCACGCGTCAGCCAACTGCTGAACGACGTCGGCCTAAACGAGGAGCATGCGAACCGGTTTCCCCATGAGTTCTCCGGCGGCCAACGCCAGCGGATAGGGATCGCGCGCGCGCTCGCGATCGAGCCGCAGTTCATTATCGCGGACGAGCCTATCTCCGCATTGGACGTTTCGGTTCAGGCGCAGGTGGTCAACCTGTTCAAGAAGCTGCAGAAGGAACGCGGTCTGACCTACCTGTTCATCGCGCATGACCTGGCGATGGTGAAGCACATTTCCGACCGGATCGGCGTCATGTACCTCGGTAAACTGGTCGAGGTGGCCACTTCGGAGAAACTGAACGCGAAGCCGCTGCATCCTTACACGCAGTCACTGCTGTCGGCGATTCCGATCCCGGATCCGGATTTGCAGAAGTCTCGCGAACGGATCATTTTGCAGGGAGAAATTCCAAGCCCGCTGAATCCTCCGAGCGGATGCCCGTTCCGGACCCGCTGCCCGGCAGCGATGCCGAAGTGCGCCGAGACGATGCCGCCGTTTAAGGAAGTCGAACCCGGTCACTTTACCGCTTGCCACTTGTATACCTGATCATCAAAAAGCACTTGCTCCCGGACTCTCGGAGCAAGTGCTTTTTCGTTCTTACTCGCCAGCGATCCGGAATTCCGCCTTCAGAGTGTCTCCCGGCTGGACGAGCAGCAGACCTTCCTGATCGTTCAACGCCTCGTTCAGCGCTGTCCAGGGTTCAACGCATACGAACGGTTTGCCTGTTACGGACCAAAGCACGAGGAAACGGAAACAGTCACTGTAGCTCAATCGAACGCGGGTGTCGTCGTTTATCCGAAACGCGATTTCCGGTTTAACCGCATCCAGCAGCGCTACGGATTCCTTCATCGGGCCGAGATCTACGGAGCCCTTGAACGGTTTGGTTTCCCCATCATTATAGTCCAGATATCGGGTGGCATCCGATTCATAAGGGAGGTTTTTATTCTCCGCGGCGAAGTATGGGTGGAATCCGGTGACCATCGGCATCGGCTTTGACGAAAGATTCCGGTAGTCCTGTTCGATGGACAACTGCCCGTCCCTTAACCGGTAGGTGAAGCGCAGCTCAAAATCAAACGGGTACGAAACCAAGGTTTCGGCATTGCTCCGGAGTACCAGGGTGATCCAAGCCGACTCTTCGGAACCGCTTTGTTCTACTTCCCAAGGAGAAGTCCGGGCTATGCCATGATTTTTCATTCGGTACGTCCGGCCTTCCCATTCATAACGCCCGTCCCGAAGCTGGCCGCAGATCGGGAACAGAACCGGGATGCCTCCGCGTATGTTCGCATCCGGGTCGTAGAACGTTTCGCGCTCCAGATACAGCAATTCACGGCCGTGCAATCGGCAGCCGATGACGATGCCGCCCCGTTCCGGACAGACCTGCACAAGGGAATCGGTTTGCCGGTCCATGAGTTCATAAATCGGATAGCGGTCGGTAAAATGGGAAACTTCGTAACGAGATGCTGCGGTCAAAAAAACTCCTCCTGCGTGTTGCTCGGTTTTAGTAATCATTATACCAAGTTCTGCGAAGTGCTGTCTCCAAGTTTTACGCGCCTGCCGAATCGGCTCTGCTGCAGGGTGTTCTGGCTCCCGACCAATACGTGGCAGCCTCGGGTTTGAACCAGACGCTGATCGGCGTGTTCATGATGTTCGGGGTTTCCTTGGGCGCACTGGCTTATCAGGTATTGGGCATTGCGGGAGCGTTCGTATTCGACATCGTCGGATTAACCGCAGCCGCGCTGCTGGTCCGTGCCTGTCGAATTTCTGCGGACATCTCTCTGCCTAACGGTCCTGCCGATTGGCGTTCGATCCGCTGGTCGGAAATCCGCTCTGATTTTAGAGAAGGCTTCCACTACATACGCAACTTCCCGTTGCTTCTCTCCTTGGTCTGCGGGTTTTTGCTTTTCGGCTTGTTGAACGGCGGTTTCGCGGTGCTCCCGATGTATACGATGAAATATAAGCTCGCTCCCGAACACTACACCTTTTATTCTTCGATGTTTGCCGTATTTGTCGGCATCGGATTTTTACTGGGGAGTTTGATCGGTCCCGCTCTTGTGAATCGGTTTAAACCTTATCGGGTGATTCTGGTCACCCTGCTCAGTACGGGAATCTTGAGCTCCGGCTTGATCGCCGTGGATCGTCCATGGTTGTATTTGACCCTCGTGCTGATGATTGGCATCATGTTGGCGCCATTAAATATCGCAATCGGAGGCTGGCTGCCGGCGCTTGTCGATCCCCGCCAAATGGGACGCGTGACTTCTTGGAACGACCCGCTGCTTATGTTGGGCCAATCCGTGTCGCTAGGTTTGATCGCATTGTTATATCCGCGTGTGCTGCCGCTTGAAGTGTTTTATACGGCGCTGGCCATTATCCTTCTTCTCGTATTTATTTTCTACGCCTTCACCTTGCCCAGGTTCGAGAGACAGCTTGTACCCGACGCTCAGAACGAAACCGCCCTCATGTGAAGGCGGTTTGGCTCATTTCCTGGGAAATGGTGTCGTTCCATCAGAACCTTTGACGAATCCAATATTTTCACGCAACTTGTTTGCGCTTTCGCACGTATAAAGGAGGTGTGACCAAAGCAAGTAAGGGAGCGTGAGCAGCATTCCGTCGTATATCACCCAGACTAGCCAAGCTCCGACAAGAAGAGCCGGGTCTGTACCCGGCACTTCTCCGAGAAGAAAAACTTCTCCCCGTAAACCCCGTCGATCCGGTTTTTGGCGTTTCGTCAAAACGTTGTTTGTTCTTGGCTTTGTTAGCGCCGTCTTGTTCGCCGGATGGTTTTATTTGACACCCTCAGGCTCCACATTCCGATATATGGTCGCAGATACCATCATTACGACCCAACACCGGCAGTGGGCGAAATATATTATCGGAGAAAAAGGTTTAAAGGAACGTGTGGCCGCCTATCAAGCGAACTTCGACAAGATGGGTTCGGAGCAGGACACCCACAAAATCATTCCGACCGTGGCCGATTCCGGCAACCAGAACAATTTGCCGCTGTCTTCGATTGAGGAGGTCAACGGACAAGGGTATCATGGTTATCTGTTGACCGTACGCGATCCGAAAAAAATCCGCCTCGTCGTTCCGGACAAGGTCGGGCGCGGTGAGAAGGTAACCAGCATGGTGAAGCGGACCGGCGCCATCGCCGGTGTGAATGCCGGAGGTTTTGCCGACCCGAATTGGATGGGCAACGGCTTCCAGCCGATCGGTCTCGTAATCAGCCATGGCCAAATCTATTACGACGGGCTTGCCGGCGCCAAGAGCACGCAAATTGTCGGTCTCGATCGAGATGGGAAAATGATTGCCGGGCGTTATTCAGTTAAGGAGTTGATGAACCTCGGCATCTCTGAGGCCGTCTCTTTTTCTCCGCGGATCATCGTTAACGGGAAAGGATTGATCAAAAACCGCAGCGAAGGCTGGGGAATCGCACCGCGTTCGGTGATGGGCCAGCGCGACGACGGATCCATCCTCTTCCTGCTGATTGACGGCCGCCAGCCGGGTTACAGCATTGGAGCAACGTTGTATGACGCGCAGGAAATTATGCTTCAGCACGGCGCGGTCATTGCGGCGAATTTGGACGGCGGATCCTCGACTGTGCTGGTGAAAGCAGGCGGAGAAATTGTTAACAAGCCCTCGGCCAAGCACGGGGAACGTTATTTGCCCACGGCATTTCTCGTGTTTAACGATCCGTCTTCGGTTCAAGTGCCGAATATTTGGCAAGGCCTGGACCCGTCGAAGATTGATCCCGGCAAATGGTGAAATTGGGTTTATCGTTCTAAATCGGGAAAGGGGCTTCCTTAGCGGAAGTCCTTTTTTTCGTCTACTCCAATTTCATGCGATCCATAAAATTCCGGTTCTAAAATATGTACATTGGGGAATTGG
>JAQBPQ010000009.1 GCA_028287445.1 Cohnella sp. | reverse complement strand
AATTCCTGGCCATCATGAGCCATGAAGTCCGTACGCCGCTCAACGGGATTGTCGGAATTAACCAGCTTCTGATGGAGACGGAACTCTCGGATAAGCAGCGCGAAATGCTGCTCGTCCAAGAAAGAAGTGGACAAGCCCTCCTGCGCGTCATTAACGAGGTGCTTGATTTCTCTAAAATCGAATCGGGATCCGTGACGTTTTCGGACGATCCGTTCCATCTTGACGGATGCTTGGAGCAATGCGTCGATGCCTTCTCCGGCACGGCGGAGCGCAAGGGGATTGAGCTCGTTTACCGGATCGACGAGCGGATTCCCGAGCTGCTCCAAGGCGATCCGGTCCGGTTGAGTCAAATTGTTTTGAATCTGGTCGGCAATGCCGTGAAATTTACCGAATCGGGTTCCGTGACGCTGGAAGCCCGGCTGACGGAGCCGCCGGATAAGTCGGAGTCACCCGAGGTGGTTATCGAATTTATCGTGACGGATACCGGCATCGGCATTGATCCATCCCGAATCCACCTGCTGTTTTTGCCTTTTTCGCAACTCCTGGATTCTTCCAAAGGCAGGAATTACGAAGGAACCGGACTTGGCCTGGCCATTTGCCGCAATCTGGTGGAGCTCATGGGCGGCGAAATTTGGGTGGAGGCAGGTCGGAAAAAGGGAGCCGCATTCGGGTTCCGGATTCCTTTTCGGATGCTGGAATCGGAATAGTCAGCTTCATAAAACAACGGAATTCCGGCAGGCCGGAGTTCCGTTGTTTTTTGCATTCTCCGGCATATCCGGATTTCGGACAACCTCCGAAAGTGATACAATGGGACCAGTATTCGATGATTATTGCGAAAGAAGGGAGCCGGCAGCCGTGACCCCACCGTTGAACGCTGAATTAGATCGAGAGTATATCCTCGGTTTTCTGAAAAAACTTCTGGAAACGCCAAGTCCGAGCGGCTATTGCATGGACGTCATGAAGCTGGCCCAAGAAGAAGCCGCAAGGCTCGGATACCCGGTGGAGATAACTCCCAAAGGCAATGGAATCATCACGATCCCAGGCCTGGATGCCGGCGGTACGATCGGACTGTCCGCGCATGTCGACACGCTTGGCGCGATGGTTCGAGCTATCAAATCCAATGGCATGATCCGTTTTACCGCGATCGGCGGTTATGGCATGCAGACCGTCGAAGGCGAATATTGCCTCATCCACACGCGCGATGGCCGTCGATATGAAGGAACCGTGTTGTCGACGAAATCTTCCGTACATGTGTTTCCGGATGCCCGCGAGTGGAAACGGGATGAAGCGAACATGGAAATTCGGATCGATGAAACGGTCAAAACGAAAGAAGATACCGAGAGGCTCGGTATCGGAGTCGGCGATTTCATTTCGTGGGATCCCAGAACCCGATTTTTGCCGAATGGCTGGATCAAATCCCGCCATTTGGACGACAAAGCCAGTGTGGCGGCATTATTCGGCTTGATGGAATGGCTCAAACGCGAAGGACGCACTCCGGCTCGCACGGTAAAGTTAATCCTGTCCACCTACGAAGAAGTTGGACACGGAAGTTCCCATATTCCGCCGGACATTACGGAAATGATCGCAGTGGACATGGGAGCGCTTGGCGACGACTTGTCCGCTACGGAGGAAGATGTGTCGATATGCGCCAAAGATTCAACCGGGCCATATGATTACGGCATGACTTCACGTCTGATTGAGTTGGCGAAACGTGAGGGGATTGCGCATGCCGTCGATATTTACCCGCAATACGGCTCCGACGCGTCTGCCGCGCTCCGTGGTGGAAGCAACATCCGCGCCGCACTGATCGGACCGGGCGTTCATGCGTCCCACGGCATGGAAAGGACACACGCGAATGCCGTCATCAACACGGCGGCACTACTGCTGGCTTATATTCTCTAGCGCGTAACCGGCTTACTCAACGAGTTCCTCCACCTTTTCCTCGAGGAACTGACGGTAAATATGCTGGACGAGTATTTTGAAGATCATATAGATGGGAATAGCCGCCAAAATCCCCACGATCCCGAGGATATCGCCGCCGATGAGCAGCACCAGTACGGTCGTGAGCGGGTGAATGTCCAATCTTCTGCCGTATACGTGGGGAGCGATCAAATTGGCCTCGGTGACTTGCATGACTACGATAATGAGCAAAACCCATAGAGCCATAGTCGGGGAAACGATAAAGGCGACAATCAGGCACGGAACGGCTCCAAGGAATTGCCCGATATAGGGAATCAGATTAAATACAAAGGATATAACCGCAAGCAGCAGAGAATAAGGCAAGCCGACGATCAAGAACCCAATATAGAGCAATACGGTCAAAATAGAAGTAATAATGACACGGCCTACGATGTAACCGCTGAGTGCGTCATCCATTTCGGCGAGCATCACTTTGCTGTCTGCACGATATCGTCTGGGCACAAAATGCAATAAGATACCGGGGAGCTTCCCGCCTTCTTTGAGCATGTAATAGACGAAAATCGGCACGATGGAAGCGACAAGCAGAAAGTTCGTGAAAGCAGACACGGATTGGGAAATGTAATTGGTGACCGATTGAACTCCCGTGTTCAAATAACCGGAAAGCATATTGGACCAGTCCGACTGACTGTTACCGAACATGGACAGGAACCGGTTGTGCTGGAGTTGGTCGAGTTGTTTGCGAAAACCCTCTATGAGAGACGGCAGATTGTTCATTAGCGTGACGACCTGCTCTTGCAAGAGCGGCCAAATGACCATCCCCAGCATCGTGACGAGAGCGGCACCAATAAAATAGACAAACAGAATGGCGATCCACCGCTTGACCTTGCGATCTGCGAAATAGTCGACCACCGGTCTTAGCGCATAATACAAAAATCCGGAGAAGATAACCGGAATGAGTAAAATGTGGATCATTTGAACGACGGGATTCAGTAAAAAGCTGATCTTGGTGGTCAGGTAAATGATCAGAAGCACAGCGATGACTTTGGCGGAATTCACGATAAAACGGTTCTGCAGCAAGTGAGAACCTCCTTCGGAGGAGTCAGCAGCCAACCGGCTGCAGTTAGTTACATGTAAATTACCCAAAAACAGAGACGATCAACGGACATACAGGGTGGGGGATTTGGGATGAACGTTACCGTATTTATATCGATGGTGGCGATTGTAATGGGGATCGGGTTGATCGCCACCTTGGTGGTCGGCTTTTCGAGGGCCAACAAGGAAGGCGATCCAAACTATGAGCATAAAACCGGGTCGAAGCTGACCAGGCTGACTTTTCTTTATATCGCTGCGGTCATCATTGCCGTGAGTGCCTTTGTCATCTTCTTAAATCGGTAACAGCTTCGGGGGTGGTGCGGATGGCGTTCTGCACATTTGATCATTTGAAAGTTCCTTTATGGGACCAAGCCATGGGGCTTTACCATCAAGCGTTCTCCCATGGCCGGAAACCTGATGCCGTCATTAGAAGCATGTTCGACAAGCGGATGAGTTTCCTGCATCTCGAGACCGCAGGACCTGATGTGAACGCCATGGCGATCACGGGATTGATTCCGAAAGCCGATCTCCTCCTGATCGACTATCTGGCTGTACGGAAGGATATGCGTGGTCGTGGCACAGGACAAAGATTCGTTGGCGACATCCTGAGTTGGGCAAGGGATGAGAGGAAGCTCAGCGGTGTGATCTTGGAAGCGGAAGCGGAGAACATCCCTGAAAATGAGGCGCGCATCCGTTTCTGGGAGCGCTGCGGCTTCGTTCTGACCGAATACGTGCACCAATATGTTTGGGTTCCGGAACCGTATCGCGCCATGTATTGCTCGTTTGGCCCGAGTTTCCGGGTATCGGATCAGGGGGAGTCGTTGTTTGATTATATTGGCGATTTCCACAAGAATGCTTTCCGGAGGTGATCGGTGATGAGCAAGAAGAAAACGGCCTCCTCTCCCAAACCGGCAAGCGACGACAAGCCTGCAACCTTGAAGGACTTGCTGGGAGCCGATACGGTGGCCAAACTGAAAGAGAAAGCAGAAGCTTTAAAGTCCGAGGAATTACAGCGACAGGAACAGAAACGCAAACAGGAGGAAGAGGCCCGTAAAGCCGAACAGAAGCGACTGGACAACGATTTTGAGTATTTGCTGAAGAACAGTCGGCAGGACTGGAAGAAATTCAAGTGAAAACGACTGAGCTGCCAGCGGCGATTGGCAAATGAATCCGTTTATGAGGTAAGATAGAAACAAAATGGAAAGGGTAACGCGGAACGGGGCGAACGCCGCCATACGCCTTACAACTGAGGAGGGATAGGAAAATGCAAATCATTTTTCACGGGCATTCCTGCGTACAGATCGTAACGAACGGAAAGTCACTTCTGATCGATCCTTTTCTGCGGGGAAATCCGCTCGCTGTCACGAAACCGGAAGATATCCAAACCGATTACATCCTCCTGACCCACGCGCATACGGATCACATTTTGGACGCAGAACCGATCGCGCGAGCCAATGATGCGACCCTAGTGGCGATGTTTGAGCTGGCGGAGTACATGTCTGCCAAAAAATTAAAAACCGTCGGTATGAATATGGGCGGCACTTACGATATGGGCTTTGCTCAAGCCAAGATGGTTCAAGCCTTCCACAGTTCCTCCATCATGTTGGAGGAAGGCCAAATGATATACGCAGGCATGCCAGCCGGTTACATCATCCAGGTGGAAGACTTAACGATCCTTCATACCGGCGATACGGCATTGTTCGGCGATATGAAAATGATCGGTGAACGGAATCAAATCGATCTCGCGTTCATCCCGATCGGCGATCATTTCACGATGGGACCGGACGATGCGCTGCAAGCCGCCCGGTGGTACGGAGCGAAAATGGTCATTCCGGTTCACTACAATTCGTTCCCGCCGATTCGGCAGGACGCGGAAGCATTTGTGAAGAGATTGGAAGGGCAAGGACAGAAGGGTCGCGTGCTCGCGCCGGGCGATCGCATGGAGATTCACGCTTAACATTTGTAGATGACAAACCGCAGCAGAGTGGATATCTCTGAGGACGGCGGTAGCCGTTTAATCTTATTTACCTTCCTTCAGGAACGTTACAATGCGTTCCTTAATGGCATCCCTTACCTCGCGGAACTTTGCCATCACATCTTCTTCCGTCCCGGTTGCCTTGGCCGGATCGTCAAATCCCCAATGCCATCTTTGCGCCTTGTCATTCCGTACAACCGGACAATTGTCATTGGCGTGACCGCACAAGGTGATGATGTAATCGGCATTCTTTAAAATTTGTGGGTCGATCACATCCGAAGTATGGGAGCTGATATCCACCCCGGCCTCGTTCATGACCTGGACGGCCCGAGGATTAAGTCCATGAGCTTCCAATCCGGCGCTCTTGACTTCGTATAGGTCTCCGCCCAATTGTTTCAGAAATCCGTCCGCGATTTGGCTCCGGCAGGAATTGCCCGTGCATAAGAAGTATACGAGCGGTTTACTCATTCTTCATTCTCCTTTAGGGTAAGAGGATCATCCCACGATTTTTAACCATAGGTAAAGGCCGGACAGTGTAATAAACAACACCGGAATCGTCAGCACAATACCGACTTTAAAGTAATAGCCCCATCGGATTTTGACACCTTTCTGGGACAGCACATGAAGCCAGAGCAGGGTCGCCAACGAACCGATCGGTGTAATTTTAGGCCCAAGATCGGAGCCGATTACATTCGCATAGATGAATGCCTCACGCAGTGCTCCAGACGGGTTGGTGCCATGAATCGCCAACGCGTCGATCATAACCGTAGGCATGTTGTTCATGATCGACGAGAGGATCGCTGCGATGAAACCGGATCCCACGGTCGCCGCAAACAGCCCTTGCTGGCCGACCCATTGGAACAGTTTGCCGAGCTCATCGGTTAATCCGACATTGCGCAACCCGTAAACGACGACATACATGCCGAGCGAAAACACAACGACGGCCCAAGGCGCACCTTTGACGATTTTCCAAGTGTGTATATCCTGGCTCTGACCAGCGAGGAACAAGAAGATCAGAGCTACGATGCCGGCGATAATGGATACGGGCACATGAATAAAGCTGCTGATCAGATACGCGACTAGAAGAAGCGCTAATACAGCCCATGAAATTCGGAATAAACGAACATTCTTGATGGCCTCTTTCGGCTTTTTCAACTGTGCCAAGTCATACTGTTTGGGAATACTTGTCCGGAAAAAGAGGTACAGAACAAGAAGACTTGCCGCAACAGAGAACAGGGTGGGGACAATCATCCGGCTTGCGTATTGGGCGAATCCGATGCCGAAGAAGTCTGCCGACACGATGTTGACCAGGTTGCTGACAACGAGCGGCAGGGAAGCGGTGTCGGAGATGAATCCGCTCGCCATGATGAAAGGAAGAATCATCCGATCATCCATTTTCAGTGCTCTTACCATCGCCAGGACGATCGGAGTCAGAATCAGCGCGGCTCCGTCGTTCGCGAACAAAGCGGCAACCGCTGCACCTAGCAAGATGACATACACGAACATCCAAGTACCGTTGCCCTTCGCGAATCGAGCCATATGCAAAGCCGCCCATTCGAAAAAGCCGATTTCATCGAGAATCAAGGAAATCAGGATGACGGCTACGAACGCAAGCGTAGCGTTCCAAACGATTTGCGTGACGTCCCATACATCCTGGAAGCTGACGACTCCGCAAATCAGAGCAATGACGGCGCCACCGCATGCGGACCAACCGATATTCAGCCCTCTGGGCTGCCAGATGACAAATACCAGAGTGATGAGGAAGATAAGTGATGCGATCGCGAGCATAGAACCTCCTGTGTGTGTCTGTTGAAACTGCTGTCCGAACAACCCCTATTATATACACACGATTGCCGAAATTGTAATATCAAATTTTTTTGATTAAGGGATTGATTTTCCAATATTCTCATGCTACGATGAATTCATCAAAATTATTTGATTAAAGGAGCGTGGTTGAGATGATGAACTTCTTCGCCAATGAACAATTGATGCTGCAAAGACACCATGAAATTCAAAACTTCGATCGTCAGGCATGGAAGTGGGCAGCTTTGAGAAAAAAAGGGAAGCAGCATGAAGCACAACAGGAGAGGGTAATTACGGTTCAACCCGCTGTCGCTTGCTGCGCTGCATGCTGCTAAGACGGCAGCCGAAAGACTGGAGGCACGATCGGCATGAAGGAACTTCCGGTTCTGATCCAAACATCTGACAACGTTGATTTCTCGAAGTATGAGGCGAAGTTCAAGGCGCTTGCCGACCAAAAACGTCTGCAAATTATGTATGAGTTGACCCAACGAGGCAACACCTGCGTTTGCGACCTGACGGAAGTGGTAGACATGCCGCAATCCAAGCTTTCTTATCACTTGAAGATTTTGCTGGACGCAGGGCTGATCAGGCGTGAGAACAGAGGGACTTGGAGCTACTACGAGCTGAATGAAGCGGAAGTGAATAGTCTTCTTTCACCGGAGTTGTGCTGCATTTTCCGCAAAAACGACACGGGTACAACAGGCTGCTGTTAGAAACCGGATAGGGGAGCGATCGATCATGAATGAAGTACTGGGAGACGAAGTACGCCAACATGTCCGCAACCGCTACAAGCAAATCGCGTTGATGGATGCTGCGGAAGGAAGTTGTTGTACACCCGCGAATGGCTGTTGCGATACGCCGGCCGATCGCGATCAAGTCTCCGCCAAGCTGGGGTATTCGGAGGAAGAGCTTTCCGTCGTGCCGGAAGGCGCGAACTTAGGGCTCGGCTGCGGGAATCCTCAAGCGATTGCTTCGTTAAAGCCGGGTGAAGTGGTGTTGGATCTCGGGAGTGGCGGAGGGTTTGACTGTTTCCTGGCATCCCGGCAAGTAGGAGAAACCGGCAAGGTGATCGGTGTTGACATGACAGCCGAAATGATCAGCCGGGCACGCGCCAACGCCGCGAAGGGCGGAGTAACGAACACGGAATTCCGGTTGGGAGAAATTGAACATTTGCCGTTGTCCGATAATAGTGTGGATGTCATCATTTCGAACTGTGTGATCAACCTGTCACCGGATAAGCAGCAGGTGTTTGATGAAGCCCATCGGGTTTTGAAATCCGGCGGCCGACTGGCGGTATCGGATGTTGTCACGACTGCGGCGCTGCCGGATCACATCAAGAACGATATGGATTCACTGGCAGGATGTATTTCGGGTGCTTCATCGATCGTAGAATTGAAAGCGTTGCTCGGCCATAGTGGATTCGCGGAAATCTCCATTGAACCCAAAGATGAGTCCAAGTCTTTCATCCAAAATTGGGTTCCTGGTGCCAAGATAGACGATTACATCATATCGGCCGTCATCAAGGCCGTCAAACGCTGATATGCGCAGCAACAGCCTCCACGGCTCAACGTGGGGGCTGTATTTAAATATTCGCCGATAGACGCATTCTCACACCCCTGGGGTGCTCGTCATACCATATGGCAAGTTGCCGCCGTTTCGTTTTTCACGCGCCGTTTTCGACGGGCTGCATATCGGCGCTGCGATCGGGCTTTAAATAGAGCAGCAGCCCCACGATCACCAATGCGCCGCCCAAGAACTGGAAGCCGCTGATCACTTCTCGGAACAGTACCATTCCTAGCAGGCTGGCGCCGACAGGCTCGGCCAGCACCGACATGGATATGGTGGTTGGCGGTACATATTTGAGAAGCCAGTTAAAAATCATATGCCCAAAAACGGTCGGGACGATCGCGAGCAGCAGAAAAACCAGCCATTCTTTACCGGGATAACCCGTCATGCGGGTGGCCGTGAACAAGTTATAGAGGGCGAAACAGATGACGCACACGATAAAGACGATCAGGCTGTACAAATAAGAAGACACCCGGGTTAGAATCTGTTTGGCGATCAGCATGTTCACCGCAACCGCCACCGTTCCGAGGAAAGATAACGTATCGCCGAAAAAGGCCGTCCGCGAGACCCCCATGTCTCCCGAGCCGACAAAGCAGACGCCGATAAACGCCACAGCCATTCCGATCAGCGCAATTTTACCCGGTCTATCCTTGAAGATAAAATAGGCCCCAACCATGACGAAGACGGGTTCCAACGCCAGGATGATGGTGGAACTGGCGATCGACGTATAATCCAACGATGCCATCCATAACAGAAAGTGCAAAGCCAGGAAAAAGCCCGCCAATCCCAGCAGCACCCAGTCTTTGAGTCTAATGGACCGCATTGCGCTCAGTTGCTTCGTACCGAAAGGCAGTACGAGCATGACCGTAAACAACATGCGGTACATGCCCTGAACCGATACGGGTGCATCCGAATACCGGACGAGTATGGGTGCGAATGAAATGGCGATCATGCCGATCAGCAGCGGAAGAATGGGAGCGATCGGCGGAGATGAATTTTTCAACCTAACTTTCCTTTCGAATGTGGAGTCATGGTGCCAAACCTTTCATGATGAAATCGATCGTCGCCTGCCGTTCTTTCGCGTCGTCCCAGACGGCACCTTCGCGTGTCCCGTAAAAACTCCGAATCGCCACATATCCCATAATGGCCGAAACGGCCAGACGCATGATTGTGGGCGTGGGAAGATCGATCATCCGGCCTTCGGACTTGAATTTGGCAATCACTTTCCCGACGCGCTGCTTTAATTGGGGAAAGATAACTTTCTCAAGCTGCGCCCGAAGCTCGGGCTGAAACGGAAGCTCCTGAATCAATATTTTGAGCAGGCTTTGATTTTTCTCCAAAAATTCAATCCGGTTCTCGATGATGGCTCTCAGGAACTGGTCTACACTCTCATAATCCGTTTTGAATACGTCGCGAAATTCCCTGAGCACGAAAGGAGAGATCAGCCGGACCATGGTAGGAGCCACAATGGACAACAACAGCTCTTTTTTGGTTTTGTAATGGCGAAAAATCGTCCCCTCGGCAACGCCTGCCCTCTGTGCGATTTCGCTTGTTGAAGATCCGGAGTAGCCTTTCTCCGCAAACACTTCAATTGCCGCTTCAAAAATCCGGGATTGTTTCTCCGTCATTTTATCTCCGGATGCCTCGGCGTGCAATAGTTCTTCCATCCACGGTTCCAGCGATTGATTCACGCGAAGCACTCCTTCCGATTCGGTTATCAGATCGCCCTTTGTTTCTTCAGAGCCAACACATTGAGCAGCGCAAAAACGATGGAGAATCCGAGCAGTACATAGATATCCAGTTGAATATCACTGAAAGTTTCACCGCGAATCATTATGCCCCGCATGGCGTCCGCTCCGTAATAGAGCGGCATGATCGTGCTCAGCTTTTGCAACCAGGGCTGCATCGCGTTCAAGTTAAACAGCCCGGAGAAAAACACCTGCGGAACGATTACGATCGGAATGAATTGAATGATTTGGAACTCGCTGCTCGCATAGGACGACAGCAGGGTACCGAGTGTAAGCGCCGTTAAGGTGAGCAGCAAATTGACCAGAAGAACGAGACCGACTGCACCGACCATATACATGCCGAGAACGCTGATGGAATACCAAGCGATCAGTGATGCCTGCAGCAGGGTGAAGACTCCGAAACCCAGCAAGTAACCGCCCACCACTTCGGATCGTCGAATCGGCGTGGCGAGCAGACGTTCGAGCGTACCGGTCGTCCGTTCGCGCAGGAAGGCTACACCGGCTAATAGAAAGACGAAGAAGAAGGAGAAAAATCCGATCAATACGGGTCCGAAAGAATCGAAGGAGGATAAGTCAGAGCTTCCGTGCAAGTAGGAGATATTCGGCTGGATGGACTTCATGTTGGCCTGTAACGATTTCTGCAGCACGAGCATGACTGCTTGGCTGACCGAAGGATCGCTGCCTTCCAGCAGAATGGAGGGCTGCCCGTTCACGATCGAAAATACCGCATCCAGGTTACCGTCTTTTAACGCTTGCTCCGCTTCCGGTATTCCCGGGTAGGAGGTGAGATCCGCCCCCTCAATCTTTAACGAGTCGTACATCTTGGGAGGAATCCCCGCCATACCGATGTGCGGTTTCACATGCTGGCCGTTAAACACGAAGTGCATCAGTGTCAGGACGAGCAGCGGCGCCAAAAACAACAAGGCCAGCGTCCGTTTGTCGCGGACGAATTGACGAATGATCCGGATGGCGAGCGCGCGGGTTCTCATGACCGGACACCTCCCCCGAGAACGATAAACGCCTGTTCGATTGAATCGGTGCCGCTTCGGGATTTGAGCCCTTCAGGCGAATCGACGGCAGTTAATTTGCCATCTCGGATGAAGCCTATCCGATCGCATTTTTCGGCTTCATCCATCACATGGGTAGTCATGATAATCGTTGTACCGCGATCGCTCAGGGAATTCAGCTCTTTCCATATGGATTGCCGCAGCACCGGATCAATGCCGACCGTCGGCTCATCCAGAATGAGGATCTCCGGTTCATGCAGAAGGGAAATCGCCAGAGACAGCCGGCGTTTCATTCCGCCGGAATAGGCGGCCACCGGTTTGTTCAGATCATCAAGCAGGTTCACGACCGACATAACGGCTTCGATCCGTTGTTGGCGACGGCCGCCCGACAATCCATAAAGGGAAGCGAAGAACAGCAAATTTTGACGGGCAGTCAGTTCTTGATAAAGCGCGTCGGATTGGGCCATATAGCCGAACCGCTGCAGCATGGACAGCTTCGGCATCTGTTCGCCGAGCATGTGGACGGTTCCTTCGTCGGCTTTGTCGATGCCGGTCATTAGCTTGATCAGCGTTGTTTTGCCCGAACCGGACGGACCGAGCAGCCCCAAAATCTCTCCGCGATCGACGCTAAGCGTGATGCCGTCCAGTACGGTTCTGGTGCCGAATCGCCGGGTAACGCCGCGAACATCGACAACATGCATGGAAACAGCCTCCTCATAATGAATGTGAGTAATCACTCACTTGGTGGACGTTTCCATTATAGAGGGGGCCAAGCGGCTTTGTAAATGGTTAGGAAAAATAAAGTTCTTTAGTTGTAACAAAGTTCGTTAATCATGGTTTCCGTTGAATTTTTAACGTACTGGGATTGACTCCGTATTGCTTCACAAAAAGTTTGGCGAAATGGTTATAGTTTTGAAACCCGACATCGAGCGAGACCTCCGCTGCATTTCGGTCCGTTTTTTCCAGCAGTAGAGCGGCTTGGTGCAAGCGCATTTGATTTAAGGAGTCGACAATGGAACTTCCTGTATTCTCTTTAAATAAATGAGAGAGCCGGGAAGGGGATAACCCGACGGCTTTCGCCAACTGTTCAATTGTTACCGGATCCCTCATGTGATTGGAGAGCAGATGAAGCGTCTCCTCAATGCGAGGGTCCAATTGTTTTTCTACCCTTTGCAGCAGCAGAAAAAGAATTTCCCGCACAGCATTTTCACTCAGTTGCTGCCAATAATTTCTGCGCTCTCTCGAGTCGGTGATGGCCCGTTTGAAAGCCCGGTAAATGCGTTTGCGCGCCGACCCGCTTTCCACCCGATGAACCAGCAGATCCTGAACCGGCAGATAACGCGTTTCCATAATAAGCGGAGGAAAATGAGCCCAAACAAAATGCCAATTTCGGCCTTTCTTCGTCCCGTATTGATGGGGAGTCCCGGGCTTCAGCAAAGAGACATCCCCGTTTTGACAAACGGCTTCCTGCCCGGGTGTCGTAAAGTATCCATCACCTTCAAGCGTATAACAAATCAACCAATCTCCCATCCCATTCGGGCGCTTGGTAACATAGGTATCGGGCTCGTTAAAATGTCCGGCGACGACGAAACCATAGGTGCTTTCTTCGAACGTCGACGGAGAGTCGATTTCCCTCATTTTTTGAGTCCCCTCTCGTTTTATTAAATCCATAATAGCAGGATTGTATGAATAAATCAGCATATTAGATACTTCAGAATAAAGGGGTTTAGCTTTATGATGTGGATGTGAAGAGCAAATCGAATGAGGGGGAACAAACAGCATGTCAACTGCACTGCGTACCCTTACAAAAGAGCAAAAACAGCAATTCGACACCGAAGGCTACTTGATCATCGAAGGCTTGTTTTCAAAAGAAAATCTGGACGAGATCAATCAAACGTTTGAAGAGATCAGCCATCACACGATACCCCACCATTTCGAACCGGATATGAGCGAAGACAATACGGATCCGTTAAGGCGTTACCCGCGAGTCATGCATCCGCACCGATTTAACGACACAGCAAAAAAATACATGCTGCACCAACCGGTCTTGGACGTGCTCGAGGACCTGTATGGGGAAGAGGCCCTGGCCTGTCAAAGCATGTTTTACTACAAACCTCCCGGTTCCAGAGGGCAGGCGCTGCATCAGGACAATTTTTATTTGAAAGTGGAGCCCGGCAACTGCATTGCGGCCTGGACGGCAGTGGATGCAACGGATGAAGAAAACGGATGTATCCTGATCGTTCCGAAAACGAATAAGTACGAGATCGCCTGCCCGGAGAACGCAGATGCGAAGGAATCGTTTACGACTCATTATGTGAAGCCTCCCAAAGATGAGAAACCGATCCCAGCCGTGATGGATAAAGGGGACGTCCTCTTCTTCAACGGCAATTTGATTCACGGTTCCTATCGCAACAAATCGAAAGACCGTTTCCGTAAGGCGTTTATTTGCCATTATGCGAATGTGTCGGCCATGAAAATCAGCTCCTGGTATAAGCCGCTTTACCGCGCGGACGGAACCGAGGTGGCGTTGGAAGATAATCCGGACGGGGGTCCTTGCGGGGTCGAAATGGAGGCTTTATATCCGCATTAACTTTCCTTCCAGTCGAACAAGACGGCCAAAAAGTCCGTCAGCGATGGTGCTGTTTTTTCCGTCTGAGATAAATGGTGTGAAAAATCTCAAATTGTATATATACGGCAAATGAGAAGAACATAAAATGGGATTAACTGTCTCTTTTGCTGTATAGGTTTCTCCTGTATAATCAGGCCTGCACGTTGAACTGTACACGTGTACAGTTCAATGTATACGTTTCCAAACCTTCAATGCTAGGAGGGTGACGATGATCAAACGATTCGGCCTCATGCTAGCAGTACTCGGTTTGTCCGCGGTTCTCGGCGGCTGCGGAGCTTTCACGTCGGCCGGCCCGACCTTCGAGGATCTCAACAAGGCAAAGGATCAATACAGAGGAGAGATCGTTTTCTGGAGCTGGGACGTTGAGCATGAAAAAAATATCATTGCCGATTTCAACAAGGAATACCCGAATATCAAAGTCAAAATCATCCCGGTTCAGGATTACCAGAACAAACTGCTCATTGCGCTCGCCACAGGCTCCGGGGCCCCGGACGTGGTGCAACTGGAAGAGAACTCCGCCGCTGTGCCTGTCCAATCCGGGAAATTCGTGGATTTATCCGCTCAGCCCTACCATTTCGACAAAAGCACGCTGCCCGAATTTCTGATCAAGCGGTACTCAGATAAGAAAGGCGGTTTGGTCGGTATTCCGAATTCGATCAACCCTGCCGGCATGTATTACCGACGGGACTTGGCCAAGAAGTATTTGGGCACGGACGATCCCGATGAGGTAGGCAAGTTAATCGGCGCGGGGGGAGGAACTTGGGACAAATTTCTGGAAGTCGGTCGTAAATTGAAAGCGGATTCTAAAGGCGAAATCTCCCTCATTCCGGGGCTCGTCGACTTGTACAACATGATGAGCAAGCAGCCCAAGGGTGCTTGGCACGACGGGAACAAACTGTTAATCAAACAAAACATTTTGCCTGAGTTTAAGCTGTTGGAGCAGGTCCGCAAGGAGGGACTGGACGCTAAGCTGCAGCAGTGGAGCCCGTCCTGGAATCAATCATATTCCCAGGGAAAGGTGCTGTTCTATCCCGGAGCCACCTGGTTTAAGGACTTTATGATCAGCATGAACGACAAGGACGGCAACGGACGATGGGGGGTCACCGGCAATCCGGTCGCCAACTGGGCGTGGGGCGGCTCCGCCGAGTGCATCCCTACGCAGTCCAGGCATAAAGATCTTGCTTTCCAGTTCATCAAGTGGTGGACGACGTCGGAGAATGGAGGCAAATCGTTCTTTAAGCACGTCGGTGCCTTGCCCTTCAATCTGAACGAATTGGAAAATCCGGTATACAATCAACCGGAGCCGGTACTCGGCGGCCAAATTTTGGGGAAATTTTGGAAGGAGCATATCCCCGGCATCCAAGTACCTGTCCAAGATCCCAATGACGGCATTGCGACGGACGCGATTAACCAGGCTCTCTCCAAGATCCATAACGGATCCGCTACTGCCGAGCAGGCGGCGGACGAAGCGGTTGCTGCGATATTGGCTAAGCTGCCTGACTACCACGAGTGAAGGTAAGTGAACCCGCAAACCAATATGATCGAGGAGCGGTGAGATATGGCTGCCACTGATTTGGTAAAGGAAGCAGCTGCCGTCGGAACGGACCGGCGCCGGCCCCGCCGCTTGCGGCTTGCGCCTTATGGATTCATTTCTCCTTTTTATGTCGTGTTTATCGTATTCGGATTACTGCCGATTGTTTTCACGTTCATTCTTTCATTCGTGGACTGGGACGGTATCAAGGAGATCCGATGGGTTGGCATCTCCAACTACATCCACCTATTCCAGGACAAAACCTTCTTGATTGCTTTAAAAAATACGGCGTTGCTTATTCTCTTTACCTTGCCGAGCCAGATCCTGCTGGCGCTGATCATCGCTTATATTCTGCACATGGGGCTGGTCCGCCATAAAGATTTTTACCAGACGCTCATATTCCTGCCATACATTACGACGCCGATTGCGATCGGTATGCTGTTCTCCGCACTGTTTGACTGGAAGTACGGGCTGGTGAATTCGGTTCTGACACATCTCCATTTGGTGGCGGACGGCATACCGTGGCTTCAAAGCCCCGGGTATTCAAAGCCTCTGCTTGCTTTTATTCTCGATTGGAAGTATCTCGGTTACACCATGGTGCTGCTGATGGCCGGGATGAAAACGATCCCCAAAGATATATACGAATCGGCCGCCATTGACGGGGCCAGCATGCTCGATTCCTTTTGGCGCATTACGCTGCCGCTCTTGAAAAATATTATGACATTCGTTGTGATTACCTCCATTATCGGAGGGTTCCAAATCTTCGAAGAACCGCTGCTTCTGTATTCCAGCGGGGCATCGGGAGATCAAGGGTATGGAGGGCCGAACCAGTCCGCTCTGACCATCGTGATGTATTTGTACCAGTCGGCCTACAAATTTTACCGTTGGGGCTACGCCGCTGCCATTGGCTATGTGCTCGCATTCATCATTTTAGGCTGCTCGCTCATCAGCATGAGGCTCATGTCGAGGAGGGGATAGACCGATGCAAATTACACGTGCCGTCCGCTGGCCATTGACCGTCGTTCTTTTACTTCTGTCCTTGCTTACCATCTTCCCGTTTTATTGGACCTTCAGTCTGAGCACGCACAGTACGGAGGAAATCTACTCCAGCATGCCGTTCGCTCCAGGCAGCCATCTTATCGACAATTTCCATAAGCTGGTGGAAGGGAACTGGTTTGTGAGCGGATATGTCAACTCCATTTTCGTGGCGGTATTGAGCACGGTGCTTACCGTATTTTTCTCTGCGATGACCGGATATGCTTTCGCCAAGTTTCGCTTCCGGGGTGAGAAAGTGCTGTTCACTTTCATTTTGGCAACCATGATGATTCCCGGCCAGCTTGGTCTTGTGGCATTCCTTTGGCAGGTCGGTCACATGGGATGGATGAATACGTTTTACCCGCTTATCGTACCAGCCATCGCGAACGCTTTCGGTGTTTTTTGGATGAAGCAGTACATTGAGGAGGCGATCCCCGATGAAATGCTCGAATCCGCCAGAATCGACGGCTGCAGTGAACTGCTGCTCTTCCTTCGGATGATCATTCCGGTGGTGCTGCCTGCGACAATGTCACTTGGGTTAATCGCGTTCATCGGATCGTGGAACAATTATCTGCTGCCTTCGGTTTTACTTAATGATCCAGGCAAATATACGCTGCCGCTCGTCATCAACAACTTGGGCACGTTCTATACGCGGGATTACGGTACGCAATTTCTAGGACTGGTTCTAGGCACCCTCCCACTGCTGATCCTTTTCATAGTCACATCCCGACGTCTGATCGACGGTATCGTGGCGGGGGCTGTGAAAGGGTAGGCTTCCCGGGCCAGCGGATCCGGCGCTAGCCCGATCAATCCCTCTCGTGTATTCTGAAAGTATCTAAATATTTAAGGAGGAACAAGAATGATAATGGGAAGCGGGACGCATGTGTACGAGATTGCGGAAGGGTGGGCCAAACTGCCCGGCCATATTCAATTCGGCTATACCCACGGTATCGTGGTAGACGCGAGTGACAACGTCTTCGTCTTCCATACGAATAAACCTTGCGTCGTCAAATTTGACAAGAATGGCCATTACTTGTCTTCTTGGGGAGACGAATTCGAAGGAGGGGCTCACGGATTTTATCTCCATAGGGAAGGCGGTTCGGAGTTCCTCTATGTGACGGATGCTGACCGAGGTCTGATGGTCAAAACGACACTCGACGGCGAAGTGCTGCTGACACTTGGAACCCCTGATCTTCCGGATGTGTACAACCAAGAACATCAGTATAAACCGACCGATGTGGCGGTCGCCTCGAACGGAGACATCTACGTCACAGACGGTTACGGCCAGAACTATATTCATCAATATACGGCAAAAGGTACATATATTCGTTCTTGGGGTGGTGCCGGATCCGGCCCTGGTGAATTGAGCTGCCCCCATGGTATTTCTATCGACTTACGCAGCGGGGAGCCGGAGATTTACGTAGCCGACCGCGGAAACCATCGCTTCCAGGTGTTTACTTTGGAAGGCGAACACAAACGGTTTATTGTCGATGACATGGATATGCCGTGCAGCTTCTATTACTACAACGACGAAGTGTATTTCCCAGATTTGCACAGCCGTGTCACTGTGTTTGACAGGAACGACCGTCTCATCACCCATCTCGGAGAAGACCAGCAGGCCTACAAGCAGCCGGGATGGCCGAACTTGCCGAACGAATACTTCCGATCGAACAAGTTCAGCTCCCCGCACGGTGTATGCGTGGACTCCACTGGAGATGTATACGCAGCGGAGTGGACGGTAAACGGACGCGTGACCAAATTGATCCGGAAGCGATAATCCAATCTCCCGGAGGAATACTGGAACCGGGAATATACTAAAATTTAATGATGTTTCATCAATATGTTTGCTCTACGCCAATCCGAAAATAAGGAGTGAAAGTATGACGGGTAATCGTGCAGTCGTTTATGTGGAGCCGGGAAAAGTGGAAGTCAGGGATACTTCATATCCGGATTTGGTGCTTCGGGACGGACCGGGGGTCAATCCGTTGAACGTCGGTCGCAAATGCGACCACGGCGTCATTCTGAAAGTGGTGACGACGAACATATGCGGCAGCGATCAGCATATGGTCAGGGGTCGCACGACTGCGCCCAGCGGTCTCGTGTTGGGTCATGAAATTACAGGCCAAGTGATCGAGGTCGGCCGGGATGTTGAGTTTATCAAGAAAGGCGATCTGGTTTCCGTACCGTTCAACATCGCCTGCGGACGCTGCAGGAGCTGCAAAGAGCGCAATACCCACGTGTGCGAGAACGTTAATCCCGATCGGCCGGGGT
>JAQBPQ010000085.1 GCA_028287445.1 Cohnella sp. | reverse complement strand
GAATGCGAGGTGCCGGAGATGTGTATGGAGGACAAAAACCAAATGGACAAAACGGTCCAGTTCGATGTCGTGGCGGATTCGCAGGAGGTATCCTCCCGACACATCCTGCTCACGGTACACGATGCGCTTGTAGAGAAAGAATATCACCCCATTAACCAAATTGTAGGATACCTGCTGTCCGGCGATCCGGCGTACATTCCTCGCCATAACAATGCGAGAAGCTTGATCCGCAAAAAAGAACGCGACGAATTGATCGAGGAACTCGTTCGCTTCTACTTGCAGCATCAGCGGTAAAATGCGTATTCTCGGACTGGATTATGGCGACCGGCGCATCGGGGTGGCGTTGAGCGACGTGTTCGGATGGACCGCTCAAGGACTAGAGATGATCGAACGCAAGCGGGAAGGCGACGATTTTCGGCGCATCGCTGAACTTGTCAAGGAACATGAAGTGGAAGCGATCGTGGTCGGATTGCCCAAGAACATGAACGGCACGATCGGTCCCCGTGGCGAAATTTGCATGGCATTCGCCGAAGAGTTGAGGCAGACACTATCCATGCCTGTACATCTCTGGGACGAACGGCTGACCACCGTAGCCGCGACTAGGACTTTGCTGGAAGCTGACGTCAGCCGCCGCAAGCGCAAGCTCGTCGTAGACAAACTGGCGGCATCCCTGCTTCTGCAGAATTATTTGGACGCCCATGGAAAGTGAGGGATCACGATGACCGACGAACAGAACCAAGAAGAAGAGGCGGAAATCATCTACATTCCCGATGACGATGGCAACGATGAAGCTTTCGAAGTCATCATGCGTTTCGAATTAGATGATGGAAGCGACCGCAAATATTTGATGGTCGTGCCAGCGGAAGACGATGCGGAAGCGGAAGAGGAACAGGAAGTTTTCGCTTTCCGGTATGAGGAAGAGAACGAAGAAATCAAGCTGTTTCCCATCGAAGAGCAAGCGGAATGGGACATGGTCGAAGAGACGTTCAACACCCTGATGAGCGAATTCGGCGATGCCGAGGAAGATTCGAAGGCTAAGAGCTGATCGGAACGGGAGGAAAGCCTGCCTTGAGTCATGAAGGACGAGAGCAGCAACCGGCGCCGGCTTCCTTGAAGGAGAAATTCGGAAATTTCGTCGAATTGAACGGGCACGGGGGATCCGTGGAAGCCTATCGGATCTTGGCTGAGCTTGCCATCGACGGACACCGTTATGCGATTCTTCAATCGGAGGCCATGAGCAAGGAAGACGATATCGAGGTGTTTCGCGTCGCCGAAGATGGCCTGGGAGACCTTCAACTGGAAACAGTGGAGGATGACGAAGAATGGGAGCGGGCGGCCGAAGCTTTCGACGATTTACAATTCGGCAGCGACGAACAGCCCTGAAGCGATGTGAGACGAAGAGCGGGCAACCGCTCTTTTTGGATCATTCAGGATTTATAAGTTTGCACCACTCATCTCTGAATGATCTCCGACATAAACGTATACCGCCGTGATGAGGACGGCGTTAACCGTTTATGCTTGCGTAACGGGACTGCCGGAGGGGGAACAGACGTGGACAGAGAAGACGGATCGAAATCGGACGGTTGGAGATCGGTTTACGGCAACGAACCGGCGGAAGACAAGATCAGCAAGGAAGAGCAGACAACCGACACCTATGATGCCGTGAAAGGCGATGACAGCGGGGAAGGTGAGACGGCTGCCGCGACGGAGCCGAAGGCGTGGACTTCGGTGACCAAAGTCCATTCTGCACTTAGCGGAGAGTGGGACAGCAACGCAAGCGGATTGGCGAATGGAACCGATCGCTCCCCATCCGAGGCGCCGAACGATCGGGCTTCGGCCGCCGTTCCGGCCAGGCGCCGGAAGCCGCGTGTTTTGTTATGGTCCTTCCTGATTGCGTTCGGACTGGTGCTCACGATTATGGGAGGCACCCTTCTCTATATATGGAACGGACTCCGTCCGCCGGCCTCATCCGACACGCCCGTTCGGGTTACGATCGATAAGGGAATGCGCGCTTCTAAGGTAGCCAAACTACTGGAGCAGAACGGGCTGGTTCGAAACGCCGTGCTTTTTGGCGGATGGATGAAACTAAAGGATCAAGGTACCCGTTTCCAAGCCGGCGTGTATGAATTGACCCCGGGGATGACTCGCGACCAGATCGTCACCAAGCTGAACCAGGGCAAAATTGTAGCTGCGGCGACCATTCGTTTCACGATTCCCGAGGGCTTTACCGTTCAGCAAATCGCGGACCGTCTGGCCAAGACGGTGAATGTGAACAAGATGGCCTTCCTGCAGGCGGCATCAGATCCTTCCAAGTGGACGGGATCGGTTTGGACAAGTCACATTCCGAAGGACGCCAATCTGCGGATTCCGCTGGAGGGATATCTGTTCCCGGAAACCTACGAGCTCAGGAACGGAAGTACGGAAGCCGATATCATGAACCGGATGTTGGCTGAGCTGGACAAGAAGCTGGATCAACTGCCGGAAGACTGGCAAACGACACTGCAAGAGCGGGGAATGAGCGTTCATCAGCTGCTGACGATCGCCTCGCTCGTGGAGCGGGAAGTGGTCATCGACGAAGAGCGTCCGATCGTGGCGAGCGTTATTGAGAACCGGTTGAAGAAGCGAATGCCGCTTCAAATCGACGCGACAATCCAATACCTGCTCGATAAGCCCAAACAGAAACTGTCGACCGAGGACCTGAAGGTTCAAAGTCCTTACAATACGTATTTGAATGCGGGATTGCCGCCGGGGCCGATCGCCACCCCGAGCTTTAAATCGATTGAGGCCGCCTTGTTTCCGGCAGATACGAAGTATCTGTATTACGTAACCAAGAAGGACGGCACGAAGAGTCATCTGTTTGCGGTCACGTACAACCAGCATCAGAAAAATATTCAACTCAGTGAAAAGAACGTCAAAAAGTGAATAGTCCTGCGTGCCGCACGGCATGCTCCGACCCGGCAAACCCCGCCAATCGCCCCGAGAGATGAGGGCCGGGCGGGGTGCCGGGTCGCAGACTTTATCGGAGGTGCGAAACATGTCTTCTGCAACGATTCCTGAATTGCTCATTGCGGCGGGCTCCACAGTACAGGCGGAGCGATTTATTCTAGCCGGAGCGGACGCGTTGCTGATCGGGGAAGCGCGATTCGGGATGCGGCAGCCGGGATCCATTCCGGCAAGTGAACTTTGCGAAGCCGTCGCCCGAATTCATTCCCTTGGTGCCAAGGCTTATATCAATGTCAACAAGCTGTTCCGCAACGGCGAGCTTCCGGAGCTTCCGGCCTACCTGCGCACCGTGGCCGAAGCCGGAGCGGACGCTGTCGTGTTCGGCGATCCGGCTGTGCTGCTGAATATCCGGGAGTTGGCCCTCGATATTCCGCTCCACTGGAACGCCGAGATGACCGGCACCAACTCTGCAGCGGCCGCTTACTGGGGCAAGCGGGGAGCCGTTCGGGCCGTGCTGGCACGCGAACTGAACGAAGAGGAAATCGCGGACTTCAAGCAGAATACGACGCTGCAGGTTCAGGTTCAGGTGCACGGCATGACGAACATCTATTATTCGCACCGTAACCTTCTTCAGAGTTATATGGAACATCTCGGAAGAGAAGCATCCTTGGTAGACCGAGGACCTGATAAAGGGTTATATTTGGTGGAGGCGGAGAGGCCCGGAGAACGTTTTCCAGTGTACGAGGATCCGACCGGCACTCATGTGATGAGTCCGGACGATATCTTTTTGCTGGAGGCTGTTCCCGAGCTGATTACCGCCGGAGTAGACAGCCTCTACGTAGAGTCGCTCCTCAAATCCGATACTTATAACGAGACCGTTCTGCGAAGTTATCGGGCCGCTTTGCACCGCTTTGCTTCGAACCCCGATTTCTACAAACCGGATTCAGCGTGGGAGGAAGCGATCCGTGAATTGCAGGATCCGGAAAGAGAGCTCGGTTTCGGCTTTTTATACAAGCAGCAGGTTTACTAATAGAATCACGTACGTGAAGGGAGACATCTCAAAATGACTTTACTGCAGGAAGCGCCCAAGACACGCGGATCGAGGCAGCGGCTGGCGAAGCCGGAGCTGCTTGCCCCGGCCGGCAGTCTGGAAAAGCTGAAATTCGCCGTCCATTACGGTGCGGATGCAGTGTATATCGGCGGACAAAAATATGGGCTCCGGTCCAACGCAGACAACTTCAGCATCGAAGAGATGCGGGAGGGAGTGGCATTCGCCTCGCGTTATGGCGCTAAAGTTTTTGTCGCCACCAACATTTACGCGCACCAGGAAGATTTGGCAGGTATCGCCGGGTATTTGCGTGAACTCGATGACGCAGGCATCTCCGCCATCATCACGGCGGATCCCGCGATTGTCGAGACGGCGCAACAGGTGGCTCCGCGTCTCGAGGTTCATCTCAGCACGCAGCAATCCACCATGAACTGGCAAGCGGTTCAGTTCTGGAAGGAAGAAGGGCTTCCCCGGGTTGTGCTGGCCAGGGAAGCGACCATGGATGAAATTCGGGAAATGAAGGCTCGAGTCGATATCGAGCTGGAAGTGTTCATCCATGGGGCGATGTGCTCGTCGGTGTCCGGCCGATGCGTGCTCTCCAACCATTTCACAGACCGCGACTCCAACCGGGGTGGCTGCTGCCAGTCCTGCCGGTGGAAATACGATTTGCACTCCGACGACCGCTCTGTGAAGGATCCGGAGCAAAATCCGTTTACGATGAGCTCCAAAGATTTGTGTATGATCAGCCACCTGCCGGACTTGATCGAGGCGGGCGTGGACAGTTTTAAGATCGAAGGGCGGATGAAAAGCGTCCATTACGTGGCATCTGTGGTGAACGCCTACCGTCAAGCGATTGATGCCTATTTTGATGATCCGGCAGGTTACGCATTGCGTCCGGAATGGGTCGAGGAGATCGGCAAAGCCGCCCATCGTCCGCTTAACACAGGTTTTTTCTACGGGATGCCGGGGGCTTCCGAGCATATTTATCAGCCGGAAGAAAAGCCCGCCCCTTACGATTTCGCCGCAGTTGTGACAGACTACGATCCGTTGACCGGTGTGGCCACCGTCCAACAGCGCAGCCCGTTCCGGCCGGGCATGCAAGTGGAATTCATCGGCCCCGGCGGCCGCAACTTCAAGCAGAAGCTGGGAGAGCTGGCAGACTCGGCAGGCCATGTTGTCGATGTAGCCCGTCATCCGCTGCAGCAGATAAAGCTTCGCACCGATTACCCGGTAGAGCCGCTCGATTTAATGCGCAAAAGAATCGGTTAGTCCGGCGGTCATGGTCGCAACTTCCAAAAATTGTCGCGCAGACTAGAGGATTTTACCTATAAACTGTCGAATGAACAGAGATTAAGAAGATCGATGCCATCATGGCTGCGATCAGATTATCGGTTCACTCGGCAGTTTTTTGATGCCTGGAATCGTTATTTTGGAGCCGGAGGGCATACATAGATGAAGAAAACATGGCACGGCGTAAGCCAAGCGATCAGCCGGTTGTGGCGGGCGATTCAGTGGGAAAAAGGTTCGAAAGCGGTTGGCGGACTTGCGCAGCGTATCGGGCAACCGATCAAAGAAACCAGGCTGCAAAACCCAATTCGTTCTGTCGGGATGAAGCTGTTCTTGCTTATCTTCTGCAGCATTCTTGTCTGTGTCGGATCGTTAGGCTGGTTCTCCTACAATAAATCCAGCTCCATTATCAAACAAAAAGTGGCCGATGCCAGCGCTCAAACCGCTGAGCAAACGGCAGGGAAGCTTGCGTTGCTGCTCAACGGCTACGAGCGCCAATCCCTTCAGTTCATCACGGACAACCAGTTCATGGGTCTGCTTAATACGCTGAATGTGGCGAAGGACGATTATGCAGTGTTTGATACGGCTCGCCAATTGACCGAGAAAATGAGCAGTATAGCCATGGCCGACACCACGTTGGAGTCGATCTCGTTGATTCCGATGAGTGCCGGCGGACAATTCATGACCACGGGCAGCTCGTTGAACAAGGACGAGATGTTGAAATCTCCGATCATCGAAGCGATCAAATCCGGCAACGGCAAAGCCGTGTGGAATCCCACCCGGCCCAAAGGACTGGACGGCACCCGAGTTCAGCCCACGTTCGCCGTCGGAAGGCTTCTGAATCAAGGAAAACCGTATGTCATGGTGTTTGAGATCCGGATTAGTGCGCTGGAAGAGCAGATGAAGACCGTGAAGTTCGGTGACAGCGGCGATGCACATATCGTGGCCGCCGACGGCACGATCGTGTACGATGCGGCTGCGGACAAGTTAGGCACCAAATATGGGAGCCCGATTCCCAAAGGATCGGAAACTCTCAATATCGGGGGCACCGAAACCTTATCCTCCGCAGGCATCATCGCCACGAACGGATGGAATCTGATCGGGAACATTCCGGTTTCCTCTCTTGTGAAGGACGCAAAACAAATCCGCAACCTCACCTTCATCATGTCGGGGGTTGCCGCAATCATCGCCGCGGTAATCGGATTGATCGTCCTGCTGTGGGTCGGCCGTCCTCTTGGTCAGCTGCGCACTTTGATGAACGAAGGGGAGAAGGGCAACCTCACCGTTCGCTCAACGATCCGCAAGAAAGACGAAATCGGTCAAGTGGCCGATAGTTTCAACCGGATGATGGAAGAGATTACCGGACTGGTCCGCCAAACAAATCAGTCCGCCGTGGATGTACTCGAGACGGCATCCGCACTCGGTGATGCGTCCCGCAAAACGGCGGAAGCCGCCAAAGAAATTGCGATGGCGACCGAGGAAATCGCCAACGGCGCGACGAATCTGGCCGTTGAGTCGGAGAAAGGCAGCGACCTGACGGTTCGGATCGGCTCTCAGGTACAAAGCGTGATCGCCTCCAACGAGCAAATGGGACAAGCGGCCGGCGAGGTGGAAGAAGCCGGACGCAGAGGTTCCGACTATATGGGAACTTTAACGAAGAAGACGGGGCAGACGGAAGAGATGACGCGCTCCATGGTGGAGAAAGTTGATAAACTCAAGGACAGCACCCGATCGATTCGCAAAATATTGGATGTGCTCGGGAATGTTTCCAAGCAAACCAACATTCTTTCGCTCAATGCCACGATCGAAGCAGCAAGGGCCGGCGCTGCCGGCAAGGGCTTCATGGTCGTTGCCGACGAGATTCGCAAACTGGCCGATCAATCCCGTCAATCGATCGGCGTCGTCGGTGAAATCGTAGCAAAAATTCAGCGCGAGATCGAAGAGACGGTATCCGTGCTATCCGAAGCTTACCCGATTTTTCAAGAGCAGATCGAATCGGTTCGTGAAGCGAACCAGATTTTCGTAAACGTTCAGGAAAACATGAGCGGGTTCGTCAGCAGGCTGGAGACGGCGACCGACTCGGTTCGTCATCTGGAAGAAGCCCAGTCCACCTTATCTATGGCCATGAGCAATGTGAGCGCCGTTGCTCAGCAGTCGTCCGCTACATCCGAACAGGTAGCCTCTCTCAGCAATGAGCAGTTGAATATCAGCGACGGACTCGTCCAATTGTCCGGCCGGCTGGAGACGGTGTCCACGCAGCTTCGCGAATCTTTGTCGAGATTCACGGTAGCCTGATTGCCGAATCGCATATAACCTACCCAAAGCCGCCCGGGAGTTCCCCCGGCGGCTTTGTTTTGTCCGTATTCACCGTTGGAAAGAATAAGGGAGATGGGTACGGAAAGCAGTCGGAGGGAATAAAGCGATGAATGACATCGGGATTCGGCGTTTGATTCAAGTGATGCTGGTGCTGGCAGTGCTCTTTGGCGTTGCGGGAATGAGGCTCGCATGGCTGCAGTTCGGAATCGGCCGCGCGCAAGCAACGGAAGCGACGGTTTCCAAGCAAGCCGTATCGCAGCGCACGGATGGACTAACCGTCGATAGCGGCCGGGGACAGTTTCTCGACCGCCATGGTGACCTTTTGACAGGGATCCCCGTCAAGAGCTTGGCCGCTTTTCCCGATTACGGCATGCCCAGGGGATCGCAGCAAGCCATGGAGCGAGTGGCGGTCACTCTCGGCACCTCTTCGGACTCATTGGACCGCTGGCTCCGGGAATTGAAGGAACCGCAGGTATGGAGCCGTTCGGGCTCCCCGCTCGCCATGGGTTTAACCGACGGGCAAATTCGAGATGTGGTTGAGTCCGGGCTGCTCGGCATCTCCGTGCTTCCTTACCGAAACCGGTATTCAGAGGTTCTATCATCTTTACATGCCATAGGTTATGTTTCTCAAGATCCCGGCAGGCTGGTTCGCGAGTATCCTCGAAAACTGGCCGAACATCGGCTCCCATCTTCCGCCGGGATCGGCGGAGCCGGACTGGAGAAGTCACTGGACCGGTTGCTGCAAGGGGTTGGCCCGACGGTTGTAAACCAAGTGACCGACGCCCGCAGGCTGCCTCTGCAGGGACTCGGATTGCGAACGGTAGCCCCGGACAATCCCCATTTTCCCGTACGAGTCCAAACCACACTGGACATGGAAATTCAGCGTGAGACGGCCGAAGCGATGCTGGCTGCCGGTGCACGCCAAGGAGCGGCGGTCGTGTTGAACGCCGAAAACGCGGACATATTGGCAATGATCTCCCTGCCGCGGCTCGATCCCTATAACATCAGAAGCGCCGGAACGGACGAGCGGAACCATGCCATCACCGCTTATCCGCCGGGTTCTGTTTTTAAGACGGTCACACTGGCTGCGGCATTGGAAGCAGGCGATGCCAATTTGGGGGAGCGGTTCCGCTGTGACGGGGAGTATGACCGGTACGGCCTAAAATGTTGGCGTGAGGGCGGGCACGGCGTGTTGACACTGGAGCAGGCGTTTGCGCAGTCGTGCAATGTGATCTTTGCCTCTCTGGCAGATCAAATGGACCCTGCTTGGACCCAGATTACGGCGGAGCGTCTCGGATTGGGTCGGCAGGTAGGTTGGTTTGCGGACTCGTTTGTGGACGGTCAACCGCTCCGGCTGCTTGGTGAGGAGGAGCCGGGCGTCGTTTTCAAGGATAAAAAGACAGCGCAGGACGGCGGAGTGCGAACAGGCACCGGCATCGGACAACGGGATGTTCGGGTCACGCCTCTGCAGGCGGCGAACATGGTTGTGACGCTGCTGCACGGCGGCAAAGTGAAGGCGCCGCGTCTGGTGACGGAAATCCGGTACTCGGATGGAGGATTAATGGCTAAACTGCCTACGCAAGCGTCCCCCTCAAAGTATGGTGAGATCCGGCCGCAGACAGCCGCGGCTGTACTTCAATCGATGAGAACCGTCGTAACGGATGGTACGGCGCATCAAGCGCTTGCTTCTTCCGTGTGGCCGTTAGCCGGTAAGTCCGGAACAGCGGAACTTGCGGGCAAACAAAAGACCCGCAACGACCATTGGTTCGTCGGTTACGGGCCCGCGGAAAATCATCCGAGATACGCGGTTGCCATTCTGATCGAGAATCAACCGGCCGGCCTGCGCAACCGGGCGGCAGCTGTCTTCGGCGATGTCATGAAGAGGCTGCGCCTCCTGGAGGAGCCGAATCATCAGGCCCCTCGGGCTGCGGTCTCAGAGGGGATACGGTGAACTCGTCCTCCGGGATACGAATCCAGCGATGAAAGTAGCCCTGATCGTATAACGCTTTGAGCAGGATCATAATGATCGGGGCGAGAATCAGCCCGGCTACACCGAATAGGGACATCGAGATCATCATGAACGCCAACATCGTGAATGCAGAAACTCCGACCGTTTGCCCGGTGATGCGGGGCTCGAGGAACTGGCGGGTCGTCGTCACGACGAGCAGCAATGCCGTCAGCCAAAGGGCCAGACCATTGTCTCCGACGATAAACAA
>JAQBPQ010000070.1 GCA_028287445.1 Cohnella sp. | reverse complement strand
GGGCCTTGGGAGTATATGCCGCCGCGGGCTTGGATATGCAGAGCTTTTTTGTCGCCGAGAAGCCCCACCGAACCATTGGCCGTGTACTTGAATGTTTTTCCGGCGATGCAGATGGAATCGATATATGCTTTGAGCTTCGGCGGAAAACTAAAGTTCCACAGCGGAGTGACGAAAATGTATTTGTCAGAGGAAACAAATTGATCCGTTAGCTCGTTGATTCTAGCCACCTTGGCCTTTTCGTCCGCAGACAGTTCTTCGAATGCTGTTCCCTGCTGCAGCTTGCCCCAACCGCTGAAAACATCGGTGTCGATGTAGGGGATTTCGGTTTGGTACAGATCGAGTCGGACGATTTCGTCCCCGGGTTGTTCTTTACGATAAGCGTCCAAAAAAGCCCTGCCGACGGAAAGACTGAACGATTGCTCATCCGCTTTGGGGTTTGCCGTAATATAGAGTACTTTGGCCATGTTCGAATCCACCTTTCATGGGGTTAAACATCAATCATGTTAGCGATGAATCAAGCGATGGATTGGGAAAAATCTGTTTCCCGTACTCGAACGGAAATTCCATCGGTTCGACCGGCTCCGTCGGGATCGGATTCGCAATATCCTCGATGACCGCATCGTCCAATGGAATATCTTGTCCATATACGAACACGCAGGTACCCCCTCCCTCAGGATCTTGACAGTATCATCCCCGTTTTCCCAATTTTTATGAGCATCTATTTGTAAAGAAATTCATCGTCACTGATGTAGGAGGTGCTAAAGTGCACCTGAAATCGTATTGATCAACTGAATTCCGGCTCGGAGGTGCCAAAGTGCACCCGAATCCCGAACATATAGAAGGTTTGGTCCATTTGATCAGTTCTGAAGTGCACTTTGGCACTTGAAGTCGCGGAGCAGGAGGAGAAACCGAATACGGGTGTACATTGGCACCTCATTGATCCTTTATCAAGGAGAAGATCCAATCCTGTATATGGATACAACGGTTACAACTAGCGTTTCCGGCAAAAACGTATGACAATCAGTCGAACCGTTCTGCGTTGATGGGAAATGGAAGATGGACCAAAGAAAAAGGCATGAGCAAGAGCCCTGTTCCAGAAGAACCGGGCTCGCTTTGCACTCATCGCTGCTAGCCGTTTAGATTGTCTTTTTGATCTCCCGGCGAACGACCGGGGCGACCTCTACGGCCAACAGTTCGATGGCCGCGGCGATATTCGAAAGCGGCTGCCCGCCAATATCGATCTGTGCCATGAAACGGGTATGCCCGAATAATTCATGCTGGTAAAGGATCTTCTCAACGATTTGCTGCGGGCTGCCGACAGCCAGCGCCATATCTGCTCGAACCAAATGATTCAGGTCCTCTCGGTGCATTTCAAAAGCTCGTCCACGTTCCCGCATGAGAGATCCAAAATAATTCATGTAATGCGGGTAAAACTCATCCAGCGCTTGCTGGGATGTCTTCGCCACATACCCGTGGCTCGCGACCGCAACTTTCAAGTCCGCCGGCGAATGCCCAGCCTGCGCTCCCGTGCGGCGGTAAATATCGACCAGCGGCTTAAAGTGTGCGGGATCGCCTCCGAGCATCGCCAGCGACATCCCGGTGCCGAGCATGCCGGCGCGCACCGCACTTTCCGGTGTGCCGCCAACGCCGATCCATACCGGCAGCTTGGGCTGCACCGGACGAGGTGCAATCTGGGCATCGTGAAGGCTGGAACGAAAACGGCCGCTCCAACTGATCCGCTCCTGCTCGCCCAATTGCAACAGCAGCTTGATCTTTTCGGAGAACAGCTCCTCATAGTCATCCAACTCATAGCCGAACAGCGGGAACGATTCCACGAAGGCACCGCGGCCGGCGATGATTTCCGCGCGACCCTCCGAAATCAGATCAACGGTCGCGAAATCTTGGAACACTCGAACCGGATCCGCAGTACTCAATACGGTTGTTGCACTAACCAGACGAAGCCGCTTGGTCACTTGGGCAATCGCGGCCAGCACAACTGGAGTGGACGATACCGCCATATCCAAACGATGATGCTCGCCTACACCGAATACGTCCAATCCCGCCTCATCCGCCAGCTTGGCCGCCGCCACGATTTCCTTGACACGCTGCCCGGCACTGACCGCATGGCCTAGCCGAGGATCAGCTATAATATCCCCAAATGTGTAGAGGCCGATCTCAAAATCGGCCCCCTGTTTTCCGTTTATTGGATCACTCAACCGGATCCCCTCCAACTCAACATCTCCAATACTTGTAAATAAATTTCATTATATCTCTCAGTCGCTATGAATGTAAATTTGGGAGCCGACTCTGGCCACAACCCCGGACAACCTTCGCAAATATTCGAAATCCGGGTATACCACCCGCTCGGTAAGATAAGCGGAAATCGTGCTGCCCGGTCTCCTTCTTCTATTCAGGCCGGCGATAATTCCATCCGTGCCTCTGATTCCAATCCCATGTCCATAATGAAGATTGTTCGGCAGTAAAATGGTATTCTCCCCTTGCCATTGCGGTGTTTCCGGTGCGTGGTCGGGGTTTTTGAAATACAGCACATCCCCGACATAAGCTTCGTTGATGTTATCCGTCGACATCATCCGCAGGTCGCTGTCATAATGCCAGTCGTATAACAGCAAGTCTCGAAAATAGATATCAAATGCTCCATGACCGATGGAATCGAGAACGGCCTTATACAGTACGATAACAATGGCGGTTGCGCACTCCACAGCATACACTCTGCCGTTACGGAAGATATCCGCGATCGCGTCGGACGGCCGAATCTCGGGATTCAACTGCAATCCGCCATTTTCCGTACGGGACCAATAAGGCTCATGACCTTGGGAGAATTCGAAAG